>JBLFXJ010000016.1:0-42859 GCA_047609825.1 Myxococcota bacterium | reverse complement strand
CGAACCGGTCGTCGCTCAGCTCGATGGTCAGGCCACGGTTGAGGAAGGCGAGCTCGCGCATGCGGGTGGCGAGCACGTCGTACTCGAACTCCACCGTCTCGGTGAAGATCTGGGGGTCGGGCCAGAACCTGACCCGCGTGCCTCGCTGTACGACGCCATCGACCACCGTTGACTCGCCGATCGCCGTGAGGGTGGTGGCCGGCGCGCCGCGCTCGTAGCGCTGATGCCAGTGCCGCCCCTCTCGCCAGATGTCGAGGTACAGGTCGACCGACAGCGCGTTGACGCACGACACACCAACACCGTGCAGGCCGCCTGAGACCTTGTAGGTGTTGGAGTCGAACTTGCCGCCCGCGTGCAGCACGGTCATCACGACCTCAGCCGCCGGCCGGCCCTCGGTCTCGTGGATGTCGACCGGGATGCCCCGGCCGTTGTCGCTCACGGAGCACGACCCATCTTCGTGCAGGCGCACGATGACGCGATCACAGTGGCCCGCGAGGGCCTCGTCGATCGAGTTGTCGACCACCTCCCAGACGAGGTGATGCAGGCCACGTGGCCCGGTGCTGCCGATGTACATGGCTGGGCGCTTTCGCACCGCCTCCAAGCCCTCGAGGACCTGGATGCTGGACGATGTGTACTCAGGCCCCGGCTGGACAGCGTCGGTCGGCTCCATCCGGCGGTACTCCTCGGTATCGTTGGCGCCGGCCGGCCGGCCGCACACGCGGCGCCGGCCTGCTACCAGACCCGGGTGGGTATCACGTCGGATCGGACGGGTCCACCGGGGACTTCCGGTCGGAGGAACCGGCAGGATCAGCGGACTCGACGCCCGTGTTCAGCCGACCACCTTCCACATGGACGACCACGGTACGGGCGGCCGGCAGGTTGCCGAGGTGCTCCGGTGATGTGGTGGTCGCGAACACCTGCGTGCCAAGCTCGGCAAGCAGTGACACCAGCCGCGCGGTGCGATCCCGATCCAGCTCCGAGCTCACGTCGTCGATGAGGAACACCGGGTGGTCACCGCGCTCCCGAGCCGCCAGGAGCTCGGCGAGCTTGAGCGACAGCACAGCCGAGCGGACCTGCCCACGGGAGCCGAAGGTGCGTGCTGCGTGCCCGCCCAGAACGAGCGCCACATCATCCCGCTGCACGCCGCACACGGTCGTGCGACGCCGACACTCCTGCGCTCGATTGGCCGCCAGTCGCTGCGCCAGCGCCCGGGCCCTCGACGCCGGGTCCGCTCCGGGCGCAGCGGTCACGTACCGGAGTTCCAGCGCCGTCCCACCACCGCTGATCTCGCGATGGAGGCTCTGGACATGCGGGACCAGCTCGTCGAGCAGCACCGACCGTCGGTGCGCCACCTGCGCGCCGAGCGTCGCCAGCTGCGTGTCGAGGACGTCGAGCACGGCCGACTCGGCAGAACCGCGCAGCGCAGCCTGCTTCTGTTGCAGCACCCGACCATACTGGCGGACTGCGTCGAGGTGCGCCGGCCGCGCGGTGAACGCCGCCCGATCGAGCCAGCGCCGCCGCAGCCCTGGCCCTCCCGAGACCACGGCTTCGTCCGACGGCTGGAACGCGATCGCCCGGATCGACCGGAAGTAGCTGCCCAGGTCGGTGACACGATCGCCATCGACACGAGCGGTCCGGCCCCGCGGATCGATCCGCACCTCGTGCTCGTGACGAACCCCGCGAACGTCGACCTGTCCCCGCACCACGACGCCGTCTTGCGACCAGCCGATCAGGTCGGCGAGCTTGTGCCCCCGCAGCGGACGCAGGGTCGCCAACAGCCAGATCGCCTCCAGCGCGTTGGTCTTGCCCTGGGCATTCTGACCGTGGAACACCACGAACTGGGCGCTGGTGTCGAGATCCAGCGGGGCGAGGTTGCGGAAGCCTTCGGCAGCGAGGCGGACCAGGCGCACTCAGACCCACCCGGCGGAGATGCGACGCTGCGTTGAGGGCATCTCAGTCGAGGCGCATGGGCATCACGACGAAGAATGCGTCGTCGGCCTCGGGGTCGCGGACGAGGCACGGCGCCAGCGGATGGGCCATCTCGAGCACCACGAGCTCACCCCGGAGAACCCCGAGGATCTCCTGGAGATACCGAGCGTTGAACCCGACGGCGATCTCGCCGCCCTCCAGCTCGATCGGCACGGCCTCGCGCACCTCGCCACGGTCGACATTGTGGACCTCGATCTCGAGGTCTTCTTCGTTGAACGCGAACCGGACAGCGCGGGTGCGATCCTGGACCAGGATCATGATCCGCTTGAGCGTCGCCGCGAGCTCCGTGCGGCGGACGCTGGCGCGGTGGCGGTTCTCCCGAGGCACGACCGCGTCGTAGTCCGGGAACTCGCCATCGAGCAGCCGGAACCAGAACATCTGACCCGGCCGGATCAGGCGGATAGCGCCATCGCCGAACGCGAGCTCGAGCTCCTCGTCGTTGCCCTCGAGCAGCTTGCGCATGACGCCCAGCGCCTTGCGCGGAACGAGCATCCGAGGCGTGAGCTGCAGGTCGCCCTTGAACGAGGCCTCGGCGGCCGACAGGCGGTGGCCGTCGGTGGCGACCATGCGCAGTCGCACGCCGGCTTCGTCTTCGATGCGCTCCAGGTGGGCGCCGTTGAGCCCATACCGGACATCGTCGGTGGCAACCGCGAAGCCGGTCTGCTCGACCAGCCGCCGGAGCTCACCCTCGGTGATGCGGACCGAGCCCTGGGCATCGAAGGCCGGGAGCGGAGGATAGTCCTCGGCGACATGCCCGGGCAGCCGGAAGAAGGCGCGACCCGAACGGATCTCGAGTCGGTTGCCCGAGCCGATGGTGAGCTGGACGGTGGGCTCGGGCAGCGATCGGACGATCTGGAACAGACTGGCTGCGTCGATCGCGATCTCGCCCGGTGCCTCCACGTTGGCCGACAGATCGCCGATGTAGGCGATCTCGGTGTCGGTCGCGGTCATCCGGAGCCCACCGATCGAGGCGTCGTCACCGGTGCCGCGTCGGGCATGCAGCAGCACATGGGCCAGCAGTGGATGGGTGCTGCGCCGCTCGATGATGCCTTGCACCCGCGCCAGCCCGCGTCCGAGCTCGTCCCGATCGATGTACAGGTCCATGGTGGCTCCTCGTGGCTCCCCTCCTATCAGGAATCCGATCAAGTGTGGATCGGATCAGTAGTAGTAATAGGGGTCGCCGATTCCTGTGGAAAATGGGGATTGAACGGTGACGAGCACTGGTTTGCCTGTTGACAATCATATGGAGGGGGCTTGGAGGCCGCCGTGGACAGCGGGGACAGTTTGGGAGGCGGTGCCGAGGGGCCAAAGCTGTTCTATGTGCGTCCCCCGTTCTCCACCCCGTGTGCCCCCCGCTGCTCCGCGGGTTGTCCATAGAGTCTTCCACAGCCTGAGCAGGTCGTGGGGTGATCGGGATCAGGGGTGCAACCGTGCGTTTCAGGTACGGATGTTCAAGGTTTGTTCGATCAGGCGGATCTTGGTCGACAGGTCGGGATCGTGCTCGTCTTCGTACGCGCCCTTCACTTTTCGGTAGCCGTGCTGGACCGTGGAGTGGTCTCGCCCGCCGAACTCACGGCCGAGCTCGGGGAAGGACAGGTCGGTGTGTCTGCGCGCCAGGTACATGGCGATGTGGCGCGGTCGGGTCAGGGAGCGGGTGCGGCGAGGCCCGGTGATGTCTGCGCTGCGGATGTTGTGTGAGCGTGCGACGGCCTCGATGATGCCAGGCACCGTGAGCCTCGGGGGCGCAGGGTCGAACACATCGGACATGTGTCGCCGCGCGAACTCGAGCGTGAGCGGTTGTTGGTAGAAGGCGTTCTGGGCGTTCAGCCGGTTCAGGATGCCTTCGAGCTCCCGGATGTTCCCGCGGACCTTGCCAGCGATCGCGTCGCTCAGGTCGGCGGGCAGGTGCAGCCCGCGCTGCTCGGTCTTCTGAAGCAGGATGGCGAGCAGCGTCTCGCGATCGGGCGCCTGCATGTCGGCGAGCAGGCCGCCTTCGAACCGGGTGCGGAGTCGGGGCTCGAGCTTGTCGATGTTGCGCGGCACCACGTCGGAGGTGAGCACGATCTGGCGGCCCAGGGACTGCAGCGCGTTGAAGGTGTGGAAGAACTCTTCCTGGGTGCGCTCGCGACCGGCCAGGAACTGGACGTCATCGACCAGGAGCACGGTAGCCCGACGCCGGTACTTCGCTCTGAAGTCCTCCATGCGCTTGTGCCGCAGGCAGTTGATCATCTCGTTCATGAAGTCTTCGGCGGTGACGTAGACCACGCGGGTGTCGGGGAACCGCTCCAGCACCCGGTTGCCGACGGCGTGCATCAGGTGGGTCTTGCCGAGCCCGGTCGCGCCGTAGATGAACAGAGGATTATAGTTTCTAGCAGGGTTATCTGCTACTGCAGCAGCGGCTGCGTGGGCGAACTTGTTGCACTCGCCGATCACGAACTGATCGAACCGCTGGGACCGGTTGACCCCGATGGACCGCGGGAGACGATCCTGGCCCGATCCCACCGGCTGGACCGATCGCGGCACCTCGGCGGTGGGTTCGTCCCCGAACACGAGCTCGAGGTGCATGTCGCGGCCGAGGATGCCCGACGCCTCGGATTCCACGACGTCCATGTAGTTCTCGGCGATCCAGTCGGCGTAGTACCGGTTGGGGACCTCGACGACGAGCTCGCCGCCCGAGATGCTGATCGGACGTGCGTCTCGCAGCCAGATCTCCACGTCCTGGTGGCCGATCCGACGCTGCAGTGCGCTGAGGAGCTGGGTCCATGTAGGGTCCATCATGGTCCGTGCTCTCGGGTCGACAGGTCCCCTGCACGGACACCATCAGGGTCCGGCGGAGCAGCGTATTCATAGGGTCCGCTGCACATAAGTCCAGCGGGGCGACGAGGGTACAGGAGGCTATCAACGATCGCGGTCAGGCATCAACCGTGACGACGGACATTACTCACCCGTCACGGTTCCCCCTCGGCAACCACGAGGTACCTCGGCAGCGTCCTCGGTGGGGTTCGAACTGAATTTTGCGCAATTTAGCAAGTCGAAACCCGGTGTACCGCGGGTTGGGCAGCGGGGGTGCGATCGTCTGGGAAGCACTTTGCGCGTACGTTTGCCCCGAGGGGGGCGTTGCGATACCTGCCGGGGGTTGCGCGGGCTCGATTCTGGAGCGCGGCACGCAGTGTGACGGCCCCGCCGGGCCACGGACGGCAAACCGGCGGTCGCCGATGGAGATTCCCGATGAAGCGCACGTACCAGCCCTCTCGCATCAAGCGTCGTCGCTCTCATGGCTTCCGCGCGCGTATGAGCACGCCCGGTGGTCGTAAGGTGATCGCGAACCGTCGTCGGAAGGGCCGCAAGCGGCTGACCGTCACCACGCCGAGCAAGCGCCACTGACGAGCGCTGCCGTCGCCCCGCAGGCGTCGGTGAGCGGTGCAGCCTTCCCCAAGCACCTTCGTCTCCGCAAGCGACCCGAGTTCCTTCGGGTCCAACGTGGTGGGAGGCGTGTGAAGGGCAGGCTGGTGATCGCCATCGGTCGGTCGAACTCTCTTGGCCACACCCGCTTCGGGTTGGTCGTGAGTCGTAAGGTCGGCAATTCCGTTGTACGGAATCGCGTGAAGCGGTGGTTTCGGGAGATCGTTCGTAGCACGGACCGGTCGCCGCCAGTCGACGTCGTGCTTATTGCTCGCGCGCCGGCATCGGAGGCGGGACTCACCGCCCTCAGAGCCGACGTCATGGTCGCCCTCGGGCGGCTCACGCGGGAGACGACTCCATAGATGGCCCCCCAGGATTATCGCCGCCGCCGTGAAGGCTTCGACGGGCGCACCGTCGCAGCGGTCGTCCTCAGCCTGGCCATCTACTGGGTTTGGTTGGGGGTCTATGGGCCCGCCTCCGAGCTACCGCCCGAGCTCGATGCGCCGGAGCCGGTCGCCGTCGAGGCGCCGGTCGATGCGCCGGCACCCCCAGTGCCCGCACCCGTGCCCGTGCGGTCGGATCTTCCGGTGGAGGACGTGTCGTGGAGCGCTTGCGCCGCGGAGTTCGTGGGCTCCACAGATGGCGGTGGCCTCGCCCGCGGCCGCCTGCTCGAACACACCGAGCACTACAATGTACTGCCGTGGTGGTGGTGGGCGGTAGGGTTCGTCACCGGCGAATCCTCCTGGCCCTGGCTGCCCTATGGCGAGCCGCCGGGTGCGCAGCCGCTGTTGCTCGAGCACTCCCGGGCCCTTGCTCCCGGGGTGGGCGCCGACGGTGCGCTCGTGCGCATGCAGAGCCGCGCCGATGGCGATGTGCTCACCTACCAGGGGCTCGCCGAGGGCGGGATCTCTGTGGAGCAGCGGTTCTCGCCGGCCAGCGGTGATCCCGATGAGCCGTGCACGTTCATCGCTGAGGTCACGTTCCGGAACGGCTCGGACCGTGCGTTCGAGGGTCCGCTGTGGGTGGGCATGCACGAGGAGCTGCCCGAGGCGGCTGGCGGCATGATGGGCCGGTACCAGAGCGTGCTTCGGGGCGTGGCCCTGATGGATGGCTCGGCGCTCGAGGTCGATCGCGCGGTGATCGACGAGGAGGGCCCGCAGGTGCAGGAGGGTCCGCTCGGCTGGTTTGGCCTGGCCGACCGGTACTTCGGGTTCATCGCGATCCCGGACGACGCCGAAGGCGATGCGATGGCCTTCACGCCGCGGGTGGTGGATGGCGTGTTGCTCCACGGCCTGCAGCACGTCGTGGCCACTGGCCTGGCTCCCGGTGCGACACACACCGAACGGTACGAGGTGTACGTGGGGCCCCTCGACCTGGACGTGATCCAGGTGGTGCGGCCGGATCTCGGCGAGCTGGTGTACTTCGGGTGGTTCGCGTTCTTCGCCTACCCGCTTCTCTGGCTCCTCAAGGGCTGCTTCTGGGCGCTCGGCAACTGGGGCCTGGCGATCATCGGGCTCACCGTGCTGGTGAAGGGGCTGTTCTTCCCGCTCACCCAGAGCGCGTTCAAGTCCACGCAGGCGATGCAGAGCCTCCAGCCGAAGATGCAGGAGGTCCGGGAGAAGTACGCCGACGACGCGGACCGCATGAACCGCGAGACCATGGCGCTCCTGTCGGAGAACAAGGTGAACCCGCTCGGCGGCTGTGTGCCGATGTTCGTCCAGTTCCCGGTCTGGATCGCGCTGTACAACGTGCTGCTCAACGTGGTGGAGCTGTACCACTCCGAATTCCTCTACCTGCGGGATCTCTCGGAGCCCGATCCCTACGGCATCATCCCCGCCATCGTGGTCGCGATGATGCTGATCCAGCAGCGGTTCACCCCCACCGGGAACATGGACCCGGCCCAGGCGCGCATCCTCAAGCTGATGCCGCTGATGTTCGGGGTGCTGTTCTTCACCTTCCCTTCGGGACTGGTGTTGTACATCTTCTGCAACGTGAGCCTTTCGATCTTGCAACAGTGGTGGATCAAGCGAAGCTATGGGGCGCCGGCCACCACAACTACCTGAGGAGAATCCGATGAATGTACCGGAGGGCGTGACGCCCGTCAGCGTGGAAGGGGGCGACCTAAAGAAGGCCGTCGCCTCTGCCGCGGAGCAGCTCGACATCACGATGGGGCAGGTCGACTACAAGCTGGACCTGTCACACTTCCGCAGCACCGCTGGTGTGTCGGTGTCTCGCAAGACGGTGAAGATCCTCGCGTGGGCCTCGGGCCGCACCGAGGAAGAGGCGGCTGCAGCTGCGAAGCCGGCACCGCGCGCGCCGCGTGAGGATCGCCCGCCGCGTGAGGATCGTCGCCGCGACGACCGCCCGCCGCGCGAGGCGCGTCCGCCGCGCGAGGCGCGTCCGCCGCGTGAGGATCGTCCGCCGCGTGAGGATCGTCCGCCGCGTGAGGATCGTCCACCGCGTGAGGATCGTCCACCGCGTGAGGATCGTCCGCCGCGTGGGCGCAGCCGCCGCGAGGCATCGGATGCCGGCGATGCAGCGCCCCTGAAGGGTGCGGCCGAGGGAACCACCGAGGCGTCGGACTGGGCCCAGGCCTGGTTCAGCACGCTGCTCGGCCACATGTCCCTCACGGGCGAGGTCGCCGGCACCGGTGATGACGAGCGGGTTCACCTGCGGGTGAGCGTCGACAAGGCGGGTCGCTTGATCGGCCGTCGTGGCGCCACGCTGGGGGCCATCCGCCACATCCTCGGCACGGCGCTGGCCAACCGGTTCGGCGATCTGACGGTGGACGTGGATGTCGCCGACGATCGTGAGGACCGTCCGCCGCGCGAGCGGGACGGCGATCGCGATCGCCGTGGAGGGCGTGACCGTGACCGTGACCGGGGCGATCGTGGCCGGTCGCGCAGCCGTCGCGGTGGTGATGATCGCCGGGGCCGCAGCCGTGGGCGTCGGCCCGAGAAGGGTGGATACCCTGAGGAGAAGCTCCAGGCGCTGGCGCAGCGCGCCGCGGCCAAGGCGAAGGAGTCGGGCCAGACGATCACGATCCGGCTCGACCTCAACAGCTACGACCGGCGCATCGTGCACGTCGCGATCTCCGAGCTCGACGGCGTGGACAGCCAGTCCGAAGAGCGTCAGGTGACCGATGACGATGGGCTGGAGACTGTGACCAAGTACGTGCAGGTCTTCGCCACGGAGGACTGATGGCTGCCGAGCGCGACGGGCGAGAGCCGATCGTCGCGCTCGCCACGCCGTGGGGCCGGTCCGCGCTCGCCGTGGTCCGGCTGTCCGGTGCGGGTCTGCCCGATCGGGTCTGTAGTGTGGTGCGCGTCCGACGCCAGTGGGCTGTCGGTCGCCCCCGCCGCGTGGATCTCGCAGACGCTGATGGCGTGTTCGACGACGGTGTGGCGGTGTTGGCCGCGCCGACGGCGTCGTACACGGGAGAGGCGACCCTTGAGATCACTTGCCACGGAAACCCGCTGATCGTGGAGCGGGTCATAGCCGCGCTGCAGGGTGCGGGCGTGCGCCTGGCCGAGCCTGGGGAGTTCACCCGGCGCGCGGTGGAGAATGGCAAGCTCGACCTGGTGGCCGCCGAGGCCGTAGATCAGGTGTGTCGCGCGACCACGGCTGCGGGCCTGCAGGTGGCTCGGGATGCGCTCGACGGCCGGCTGGGTGCCCACCTGGTGGATCTGCGCGGGCAGCTGCTCGACGTGGCCGCTGAGCTGGAGGCCCGCCTGGACTATCCGGGGGATGAGCTCGCCCTGGAAGACGACGACGCGGTGCGCGCGCGGCTCGAGGCCGTGCGGTCGTCCTCGGCGTCCCTGGCCTCGACCTGTGGCGCGGGCCGGGTGCTGGTGGAGGGTGCGCGGGTGGCGCTGGTCGGCCCGGTGAACGTGGGGAAGTCCAGCCTGTTCAACCGCCTCGTCGGCCGCACCCGTGCCATTGTCGCCGATCAACCCGGCACCACACGGGACGTGGTGGAGTCGCGCTGCACCGTAGGCGGGCTCGCCGTGACCCTGCTCGATACCGCCGGCGAGCGGGAGACCTTGGACGCGGTCGAGGCCGCGGGCCAGGCGCTCGCCCGCGAGTTGGTGGGGGATGCAGACCTGCTGCTCGTAGTCGCACGTGCCGGCCGACCGGATCCCGTGGTCGACACGATCCTCGCACGCACCGAGGGACGTCGCAGGTTGGTGGTGTATAATGCTGTGGATACGGCCCCGGCGCCGCCCGGGGAGCTCGCGGTGTCTGCGGCGACCGGCGAAGGCATCCCGGCGCTGCGTGCGGCCCTGGTGGCTGCTCTCGTCGGGAACTCGACCCGGAGCGATCAGCTGCGCATCGCGTCGGCCCGCCAGCGCGACGCGCTCCTCGAGCTGGCGGCGGCGTGCGAGCAGGCCCTCGGGGCGCTCGGCTGGGCCGGTCCGGCGGTGGCGTCGGATGCGGTGACCCGAGGCCTGGAGTCGCTGGACGCGCTCACCGGCGCAGACACTCGTGAGGATGTGCTGTCGGCCGTATTCCGGAGGTTCTGTATCGGTAAGTGAGCGAACCGCCCGCGGAGTGCCGTGCGGGATAGATCGCGGAAGGATGAGGAGGAGACGTGCGTTCGCTGTTCGTGATGGACCCGCTAGACCGTATCGATGTGTCGGGCGATTCGACCTACGTGACCATGCGGGAGTGCTCGGACCGAGGCTACCAAGTCTATTATTGCGAGCCTGGGCAGCTGTACTCGCTGGACGGGCGGGCCCGCACGGTGGCCACGCCGGTGCGGGTGACGGCCGAGGCTCCCCACTTCCACGTTGGAGCGCCGAAGGACATCGACCTCGGCGACGTGGACGTGGTGTGGATGCGGAAGGACCCGCCGTTCGACATGCGGTACATCTTCGCGACCTACCTGCTCGACATGGCACCGGCGGAGACGTTGGTGGTGAACGGGCCGGCCGGCCTCAAGCTGTTCAACGAGAAGCTCTGGGTGCAGGCGCAGTTCGCGCAGTACCAGCCCACCACGCTGATCTCGAACGACATCGAGCGCCTGCGGTCGTTCGTGGTCGAGCGCGAGCAGGCCACCGTGCTCAAGCCGTGGGATGGAAACGGGGGCCGGGGGGTTCTTGTGGTCCAGCCTGGGGATCGCAATCTGAGCTCGATGATCGAGGTGTTGAGCCACGGCGGCGTCGACCACGTGATCGCCCAGGCGTTCATCGCCGGCGTAGAGCAGGGTGATAAGCGCATTCTGCTGTTCGACGGTGAGCCGGTGGGCGCGATCAACCGCGTGCCCAGGTCTGCGGACTACCGTGCGAACATGCACGCCGGTGCCGGGGTGGAGCGCACGACGCTCGACGCTCGGGATCGGGCGATCTGTGCAGCGCTGGCCCCGTCGTTGAAGAGGTGGGGCATGGTGTTCGTCGGCATCGACGTGATCGATGGCTACCTGACCGAGATCAACGTGACATCCCCCACGGGGATACAAGAGATCAACCGCCTCGACGGCGTGCGCCTGGAGCAACGGCTCGTGGACATCGTCGAAGCCCGCATGCAGCATGGAGTCTAGATGCGTCGTTGGATCCTCGCCCTCGCCGGCAGCGGGGTGGTCTGGACCGCCGCTCTAGCCGCTGATCCCGCCCCCGACGCCGGAGCGTCCGAGCCGGAGAGCACCTCCTCAGACGGCAACGACGACGACGACGAGGAGCGTGTCACCGGCAAGAAGCCGCCGGCGCTTCCGAGCACTCCCGTGCCCGAGCTCGATCCCGACTGGGAGAAGCAGCGCGAGGGGATGACGAAGCAGGACTACATCGACCAGCCCTACGACAACGTGTCGTACATCGGCGCTGCAGCCCTCGACATGCATCCAGAGTTCGTGCACCTGATCCGGCAGGGCCTCGAGCTGCTGTACGAGCGCAACTACAACGGCGCGCGAGACTACTTCGAGGGCCTGGAGAAGCGCTACCCGAACACGGGCGTGGCGGGGGTGGTCGACACGCTGATCTGGCAGGCCCTGATGCTGGAGAACTTCGACTACAAGTACGATAAGCAGTACTGGGTGTCGACGAAGCGTGCGCGCGCAGACCTCGATACCGCGCTCGAGGTCGAGGGCAACGAGGCCTGGGAGCACTTCCTGTACGGGGGGGTGCTGGGCATCGAGGCCATCCACACGATGCGCAAGTCGCAGTACCTCCAGGCGCTGCAGCTCGCGTTCTCCGCGATGGACCACATCCAGAAGTCGTCCGAGCTGGCGCCAGACTTCACCGACCAAAAGCTGGCCGACGGGATGTACCACTACTGGCGCACCGTGGTGACGATGAACTCGAAGGTGCTGCCCGACTTTGGCGACCATCGCGTGCAGGGCCTGGAGGAGATGCAGGAGGTGGAGGCCCGCGGGGTGTTCCTCGCGGCACCGGCCACGCTGTCGCTGGCGTTCTCCTGGATCGAGGAAGGCAACTACAAGCTCGCCAACGTGGCCTGCATCAAGAACCGTCGGCGCTACCCCGACAACATCGTGAACAACCTCGTCACGGGGTCGGTGTTCATCTACCAGAAGAAGTACACCTCAGCGCTGGGCGTGTACGACGAGATCCTGCAAGACGACCCCACGAACCGGCGGGTGCACTACTGGCGCGGGCTCGCGCTCATGCGGTCGGGTCACCCCGAGCAGGCGAAGGCCGCGTTCGAGACCTACCTCAACTCCGAGTACCTCGAGTCGTACCAGAAGTCGTACACCCACTACCGGCTGGGCCAGGTGGCGGCGCGCCAGAAGGACTGGCCCACCGCGGTGGCGCAGTACACCGCTTCGGTGAAGGAGGACGGCCACAAGGGCGCGAAGAAGGCGCTCGACCGGCTGAAGCAGGACAAGAAGGCCGGCAAGATCGACTACTGACCGTCCAGCACGTCGCCGCCGCGCTCGGCGGCGACGGGCGGGGTCAGTCCACCTTCGGGATCACCAGCTCCTGGCCGATCTGGAGGTTCTTCGCGTCGCCGCGGAGGACCTTCTTGTTCGCTGCGAGCACCCGAGGCGCGAGGCTGGAGTCGCCGTAAAAGTGCTTGGCGATGTGCGACAGGGTGTCGCCCTGCGAGACGGTGTGCTTTGCGCCGCGGCTTCGGGCGATCACGGCGACGCGATCGGCATCGACCGCTGACACGCCGTCGACCTGGCCCGCGAGCTGCTGTGCGTGCTTGAGCTGGGCGAAGGCGTCGACCTCGCCGCGCAAGCCCACCTTGGAGCCGTCGACTTGGACCTGGAGCCGGGTGCCCTCGAGCCGGGCATCGTCGCGCAGGGTCTCGGCGACCTTGTTCGCGAGCGCAGCGCCGGCCGGCACCGCTTCGTCGGCGACCGCACCGGCCTCAGCGGCCTCGCCATCGGCGGGAGCCTCGGCGACCGGGGCATCGCCCCCGGCGAGCGCAGCACCCTCGGTATCGGCTGGGGAACCCCCGAACAGGAGGTTTGCGAGCACGAACAGGATGGTGAGCCCGCTCACGCCGGCGGTGGCCCATGCCCAGCGACGCGCTTCGGACTCGAGGTCGGAGGCGCGGCCATTGAGCATGGCGTTCTCGGACCGCACCCGCCGGACCTCCTGGCGGAGCTCGGTGAGCTCGCCCTGGTCGCGGGCGGTGAGCGCTGCGTGGCGCTCTTCTTCGGCCGAGAGCTCACTGCGCAGGTGGTCTTCCACCGCGCGGCGCAGGGCCTGCGGGACCATCTGGCCGTGGTTTCGGGCCTCGTCGAGGGCGGTGAGGGCCTCCTTCCACCGCTGCGCGGCCACGTGCACCCGGGCCAGCAGCAGCCGGGCCTCGGCGTCGTCGGGGGCGAAGCAGAGGAGCACCTGGAGGCGCTCGCGGGCGAGGCGCAGGTGGCCTTCGCGCGCATACGACAGCGCTTCGTTGTACAGCTGTGCGATGGGGTCGAGCCCAGCGAGCTCTGCGGCTTCGCGCAGCGCACGCGGCACACCCCCCATCGGAACGGGCTGGTCACTGTGGGAGGTCCGACTCTGCTGGTCGAACGCCAAGGCATCGTCCTCGACGTCACCTAGGTCGAGGATCACCGGATCGGCAGCCATTGTGGGTTCCTGCGGGAGGGACTTGGGGGTGGGGCGGAGATGGCGATCCAGGCGGATCGCGCGAGGACGTGGGTGGGGATCCCACGCGTCGTGCTATACCACAGATTCGCGGCGAGTCCAACCACCACACTGACCGATCGCTAACCCCACGGTGGGGTTATGCACGCCCGTCGCACGGTGGAGCAGGTTCATGGGCAAGCTACGCGGACTCGAGCCGTTCCGGTGGTCGCCGAAGGGCGAAGCGGTGGCGTCGGTTCCGGGAGAACGGAGGCCGCTCCACGTCTGGGAGGGCATTGTCGGTGAAGTCGGCGACGTGGAGCTCGGCTACGTGGGGCAACACCAGGCGTTCGGCAACTGGGTGCATGCATCGCGTCCGCACCCTCACCGGGTGCACCCCATCTGCCCCCGGTACACCAAGTGCGGCGGCTGTGCGTGGATGCACATGAACGCCGAGGGCCAGGAGGCCGGGCGCCGCACGCTGGTGCGCGCCGCGCTGGACGAGTCGGGGCTCGACGATGTGGAGCTCGGCACGTGGACGCCCAGCCCCCACGGGTTGGTGGGCTTCCGTCACGTGGTGAAGGTCGGGTTCGACATCGCGCCCAGCGGCAAGCTGCGGATGGGCGCTTGGGGGCGGCGCACCCGCGAGGTGGTGCCGATCCCGAAGTGCGATGTGGCGGCGCCGGTGCTGCGCAAGGTCATGGCGAGCCTCGCCCACCACAGCATCGACCTGCGGCTGCGCCCCTATGATCCAGAGACGGACCGAGGCGTGATCCGGGCCGCCGTGCTGCGGGCCTCCCGGTCCACCGGAGAGGTGCTGGTCACGCTGGTGGCTGGCCGGCGCACCCGGGAGCTGAGTGATCTCGCCGAGATCATGGCCCGCCAGTGCCCCGAGATCGTGGGCGTGTGGCTGCACATGAACGGCGAGCCCGGCAACGCGATCTATGCCCGTGGCGAAGACGGTACAATCGGCATCAGCCCGCTGACCGGGCGCGACCACATCCAGGAGACGCTGGGCGAGGTCACCTACCTCATCGGCCCAGGCGACTTCTTCCAGACCAACCCGAGCGTGGCCCAGGTGCTGTACGAGCGGGTGATGGACCGCCTCGATCCAGGGCCGGATGACTCGGTGATCGACCTGTACTGCGGCGTGGGCGGACTCGCGCTCCAGGCGGCCGCGCGGGGTGCATTCGTCACGGGCATCGAGGAGGTCGCCGGTGCGGTGGAACGGGCCCGGGCGGCGGCACACCTCAACGGTCTGCGCGCACGGTTCACGGTGGGTGAGGTGCACGAGGAGCTGCCCGTGCTCGCCGCCCAGGTGGCCGACACCTCGCCGCTGGTGATGGTGAACCCGGCGCGGCGCGGGCTCGAGCCCGGAGTGGTGGAGAGCATCCTCACGCTGAAGCCACGGCGCATCGCCTACGTGTCGTGCAATGCCGGCGCGCTGGCGCGGGATCTGGCGTTGTTCCGGGAACACGGGTTCAAGATCGGTCCGGTGGACATGTTCGATATGTTCCCGAACACCCCGCATGTAGAGACGCTCACGGTGCTCGAGCCTCTGGTCGCGCCGACGGCCACGCGCCGGCCGCCGCGGCGCAGGTTGGTGCGCCGATGATGCTCCTGCTGTGCGCTGCGCTGGTGCTGGGAACCGCCTGGGCCCAGGACGATGACGATCCGCTCGACGGCATCGACTTCGCACCGGCCTCGGGCTCGACCGAGGCGCTCAGCACGCCCACGATGTCGTTCGACACGGTGCTTGTCGCCACCGTCCAGCCCGATGACGAGACGCTGCTCTCCGAGGCGGACCGCATCACCGACCTGCTCGTGGATTCGCTGTCGCAGACCAACGAGGTGCTGACCGTCGCCGACGTGCGCGACTTCGACACCCGCGGGTACACGGCACGGCGGTACATGCTCGCCTGCCCCGACGGGGACTATGCGGGCTGCGCGCTGGTGTGCGGGCAGCGGGGCGAGGCGGACTGGGCGCTGGGTGGCACCCTGCTGCGGCTGCCCTCCGCAGGTGAGGACGACGACGGCGAGCCGCTGGAAGGTCGGCTGCAGCTCACCATCACGTTCGTCGACGTGCGCGACTCCCGCGAGGTGCTCTCGTTCGCGGTCGACTTCGACGGTGAAGACGACGCCGACGTGATGGGCGGGATCGGCGTGATGTTCGACCGCATCCTCGCCGGCGCGTTCGAAGAGTTGGATGTACGCGGCGACCTCGACGACCCGGCGATCCGGGCTCAGATCGAGCGCGCCCGCCAGGAGATCATCGCCCAGGGCCTCACCGAGCTGGAAGAGAGCCTGGGTGCGGTGCAGCGCACGGTGGTGGAGGGCACGCTGGAGCAGCCGCGGGTCACCCGTGCGGAGCTCGAGGAGTACAACCAGCGCGACGATGTGCCTCCGTGGGTGAAGGTCGGCCTCACCCAGCAGCAGTACCTCCGGTACAGCAACTCCGGGCTCCAGCTGCGGGACTGGCGGATTCGCGCCATGGGGCGGCAGTTCCAGATCGTGGCACGCGCCTGGGGTGCGTTCGGGCGTGGTCCCTATGCCCACCGGTTCGAGGGTCGGGTGGCGCGGGACAGCACCACGCTGACGCCGGCCCACATCGAGCAGGTGCAGGAGGCTGTTCAGGGTGGGCAGACCGCCGGGTTCTTCGAACTCGGGTTCGGTGTGCTCCCATGGCTCGAGGTGGGCGGGCACTACGGCATCCGCGGGAGCCGGTTCACGATCTGCATGGACGAAGAGACCGTCGACCAGGTGAACGTGGTTGGAAACCCGACGGAATCCGGTGTTTCAGGGCGGGAGATCGGCGGATATCTCCTGCTGGCACCCGGGCCCCACTGGATCGCCCGTCCCACCGGGTACGTGGGCTATGCGGCGTGGAAGGGCAAGACCTTCCAGCCGGCGCCCTGCGTCGAGGGCGACCCGAAGTGTTCCGGAAACACCTCGCCGCTGCGCACGCTCGCAGCACCGACCCAGGGCCTGCTTCTGCTCGCGCCGGGCATCGAGGTGTCGCCGGACAAGATCCTCAACCTCGTGGCCCGCGGAATGGTCGAGGTGCCCCTCGGGGGGAGTCCGGTGGCTCAGTTCTCCGAAGGGTCGGGCCTCCTCTCCGACATCGACGGGGGCGCCCAGGCGAACCCGTGCTTCTCCGATGGTACGCCGAAGCCCTCCGGGGATCGGGGCGTTGGCTGGAGTCTGCAGCTCGGCGTCGAGGTGAGGCTTGGGCCGTTGTTCGGCCGACCCAACGATGGCGTGCGCACCGACTTCGGCGACGACGAGCTGTGACGGCGCCCCGGATGGGCGCGTGGCGTTAAGGGTCGGCGGCGCGGAGGTGGCGTGGCTCACCGTGAGGGACCCTATGGAAGGTTGGCGCGGTGGGTGATGGCCCGGCCGCGTGCTGTCGGTGGTGCGGCGCTGCTGCTGGCCGTTATCACCGCATTCCTGGGTTTACCCCCCGATATCGATCCCAACCTCCTCGAGCTCCTGCCGGCCCGGGATCCATCCGTGCAGGCGCTGCGGCGGCTGCATGAGGAGGAGGGCGGCACCAACCTGGTCACGCTGGCGTTCGAGTCCGACGCGCCCGAGGCCATGGAGCCGTTCCTCACAGCGCTCGTGTCTGACCTCGAGGCGCTCGACATGGTCGAGTATGCGCTGCACGAGGTGGACTCGGACCTGGCGTTCGAACTGGGCCTGCTGCAGCTCGAGGCGAACGACGTGGGTGAGCTCGACCGTCGTCTCCGCGGCGCCCTCGCGCTCGGTCCGGCGCTCAACCCCATCGTCACTCAGCGCCTGCTCGACATGGGCCCGACCACCGAGCGCATCGCCCAGGCGCGGGAGATGTCGCTGTTCGACGAGTCGGAGGGGGGCTCGCGCGTGCTGGTGCGACCCACCGGCTCGTCGCACGATCCGGTGTTCTCGGTCGCCCTGATGGACTCGGTCGACGCCATCCTGGACGAGCGGCTCACGGCCGCGCCCGAGGTGGAGCTGCTGTGGATCGGTGGCGCGTATCGGCACAATGTGGAGGATCTCCGAGGCATCCAGCAGGACATGGGCTGGACCAGCATCGCCTCGCTCGTGCTGGTGCTGCTGGTGCTCGCGGCGGCCTTCCGTGGCCCGAAGGTGCTGCTGCTGGTGTTCGCCCCCCTGGTGCTGGCGAACCTGGCGAACCTGGCGCTCGTGCGGTTCACCGTGGGCACGTTGAACACCTACACCGCGTTCTCCACCGCGATCCTGATCGGGCTCGGCATCGACTTCGCGGTGCACCTGGTGGGTCGCTACCGGGAGTACCGGGGCGCTGGCCTGGCGCCGGAAGACGCGGTCGCGATGGCCTGGGAGCGGACCGGTCCGCCGTGCACCACCGCGGCGCTCACCTCGGCGGCGGGCTTCCTGGCGTTGTCGGTGGCGCAGTTCCAGGGCTTCAGTCAGCTCGGCCTGCTGCTCGCCACCGGCCTGATGTTCTGCCTTGTGTTCATGCTGGTGTTGCTGCCGATCCTGCTGCCGTGGCTCGACGCCGACCCGCCGCCGAGCCGGTCGCTGGCGGTGGCGTCTGGGTCGAGTCGATCGAGCTACGCGCTGGCGCCGGTGGGCGTGATGGCAGCGGTGTTGCTCACGGGCATCGTCGGTGCCACTCAGCTGCCCAAGCTGTCGTGGGAGTACGACTTCTCGAACCTGCGGCGCGACGGGCTGTCCTACTCGGAGCTGTCCGAGACCGAGCGGGAGCTGGCCAAGGAGTCCTACTCCCCCGTGGTGTACTCGTTCGACTCGGCCGACGCGCTGCGCGCCACCCGGGCACGCCTCGGTGCTGCGAAGGAGGTCGGTGCCCTGCCCCACGTGGGCCGGATGATGTCGCTGGATGACGTGCTGCCGCTCGACCAGGCGCTCCGCGTGTCCAAGCTGCGAGACCTGTCGAAGCGGCTGGAGGATCCGGATCTCCGGTACCTGCCGCCGCCGTTCGTCGCCCAGCTCCTGCCGCTCCGTGGGCGCGAGTATCGGGTGATCACCCGCGACCAGCTGCCGCCGGCGGTGCTCGATCTGCTCGGCGCGCGCGACGCCGACGATCATCGACTGCTGGTGTTCCCGAAGGGCAACATGTGGGATCTGCGCGAGGCCAGCGCGCTGGGCGCCGAGCTGGCGGCCGCTGAGCCGCGGCAGGTACCCGCTGGCGAGTATGTGACCCTCGGTGCGTTGTACAACGTGGTGCGGGGCGACATGCCGCTGGTCGCTGCACTCGCGCTGATCCTGGTCACCATGCTCACGGCCATCGATCTGCGCAACCTGGCCCACACATTCGCGGCGATGGGCACGCTGCTCGCGGGTCTCGCCTGGGCGGGTGCTGCGGTGCAGGGGGCGGGCATCCAGCTGTCGATCCTCAACATCACCGGGGTGCCCATCCTGCTGGGCATCGGTGTGGACGTGGTGATCCACCTGCTGCACCGCCTGGAGGAGGAGGGGCCCGGGGGCGTGCGCCGCGCGCTCGCCACCACGGGGGTCGCGGCGAGTGTGTCCACGCTCACCACGCTGATGTCGTTCGCGTCGCTCACCCTGGCCGGCAATCGAGGCGTGCGTTCGCTGGGTATGCTCGTGGTGATCGGCCTCGCAACGGTGTTCGTGGCCGCCGCCACTTTGCTGCCGCTGGCCTGGTCGGCCGGGTGGAAGATCACCGGGTTGGCCCCGTCTGACCGCGAACCCGACCCCGAGTGATAGCGTCTTCGCTTGGGGGCCGCCGATGATCCTGTCCGACCCACGTAATCCCAAAGCCATGGCACTCGCCGCCGAGCTCGCGGCGCGCCTGCCGTCGGAGTGGGAGCCCGCCGTGAACGTGGTACTGGGCGGCGATGGGTTCATGCTCAACGCGGTGGAGACCCACGGCACGGCGCGGCCGTTCCTGGGGCTGAACTCGGGCTACCTCGGGTTCTTGATGAACGACGTGGACGTGTCACTCGACGCGCTGGTCGACCGGCTGGTGCAGGCCGAGTGGCGGATCTCCCGGTTCCCGCTCCTCGAGGGGCGCATCGTACGCACCGACGGCGAGCTGGTGACCGTGCAGGCGATGAACGACATCTACCTCCAGCGTGAGTCGGGGCTCGCGGCCCGGCTCCGGCTGACGGTGGACGGTCGGGAGGTCGTGGATTCCCTGGGGTGTGACGGGATCGTTGTCGCCACGGCCCTCGGGTCGACCGCGTACAGCTATTCGGCCGGAGGCACGCCCCTGCACCCGGCAGTGGAGGCGATGCTGGTCACGCCGATCTGTCCCCACCGGCCGCGGCTGTCCCCGGTGGCCTTGCCGTCCAACGCCCGGGTGGTGGTGGAGGTGCTGGACTCGGACCGGCGGCCGGTGTGTGCGATGGCCGATGGTCGGCAGGTGGCGTCCATCGAGCAGGTGGAGGTCCGGTACGGCGACGAGGCGGTGGAGCTGGCGTTCTTCGAGGACCACGACTTCACGGCCCACCTCATCGACAAGATCCTCAAGCCGTGAGGCTGTGGCGCGCGCACGGGCTGGGCAATGACTACCTGGTGCTGGAGGCCGGGCCGCCGATGACGCCCGAGCTGGCCCGGGCCTTGTGTCACCGCAACACCGGCGTAGGTGGCGACGGCGTGCTCGAGCCGGTGGTCAGCGATCGCGCCGACCATGGGGTGCGGATCTGGAACCCGGACGGCTCGGTCGCCGAGAAGTCGGGGAATGGACTTCGGATCCTGGCGCGCTGGTTGGTGGACCGGCGCGGCGCACCCTCCCAGTTCTCGGTCGATACCGGCACCGATGTGGTGCGCTGTCGGGTGGGCGCGGAGGCGATCGAGGTGGAGATGGGCACCGCGCGGTTCGATGGCGCCGGCGTGCCGGTGGTCGACGCGTTCTTGCGGGAGCCGCTGGTGGTCGACGGCCACACGCTCGATGCGGTGGCCGTGGGGGTCGGCAACCCGCACTGCGTTGTGTTCTGCGACGATCCTGACGCAGTGCCGTGGCGGCAGCTGGGCGCAGCGCTCGAGGTGCACCCCGCGTTCCCGAACCGCACCAATGTGCAGTTCGCGCGGGTGGATGGCCCGGGCAGGGTGACGATTCGGATCTGGGAGCGAGGCGCCGGGGAGACCCTGGCCTCGGGTTCGTCGTCGTGTGCGGTGGCGGCGGCGGCGGTGCACACCGGTCGGCTGGCGTCGGGTCGAGTGATCGTGTGCATGGAAGGCGGCGAGCTGGAGGTGACGGTGCACCCGGACTTCAGCGTGGATCTCCGCGGCCCGGTGTCGCCCGTGGGTGTGATCGAGGTGGACCCGCGATGGGGCTGAACCCGGCGCGGACCACCCGGGCGTCGGGGGCTGCGAGGGACGACGTCCTCGGCGGGTTGGATCGGGCCATGCGCACCTTCGGACGCCCGACCCCGGGCCTCGAGTATCGTGACCGGCCCGGGGCCTATGGCATCTGCCTGGCGGCCGGTCGGGTGGCCGTGTGCCAGACCCCCACCGACCTGTGGCTTCCGGGAGGGGGGATCGATCCCGGGGAGACACCGGTTGCGGCGCTGGACCGCGAACTGCGCGAGGAGCTGGGGCGCGTGGGCACGCGCGGGCGGTGGCTCGGGCATGCGGCGCAGTTCGTGGACCACCCCGAGGAGGGTCCGATCCGCAGCGTGGGCTGGTTCTGGCGGCTCACCCTGGGCGCCGTGGTGTGCGCGCCGACCGAGCTCGACCACAGGCTGCGGTGGCTCGCGCCCGAGGTGGCCGTTCGCCGCCTCACACGGAACTACCAGCGGTATGTGCTGCGCCGTGCCCTGCGGGGTGTGTGATGGATGCCGAGCGCGCCTACGATGCCGTGCCCTACACCAGCAAGCCGTTCCCAGAGACCCATCCCGACCGCATGTTCCTCGTGGCACAGCTGGTCGGTCTCGATCCGCCGCCCGTGCACACGGCCCGGATCCTCGAGCTCGGCTGCGCCTCCGGGGGCAACCTGGTGCCCATCGCGGCCCGCCTGCCCGGTACCACCTGCGTCGGGGTGGACATCTCCGGCGTTCAGATCCGGGACGGGCAGGCCCGGGTGGCGGCGCTGGGGCTGACCAACTGCACCCTGATCCACGCGAACCTGGCTGACCTGGAGCCCCTCGGACCGTTCGACTACGTGCTCGTGCATGGGGTGTGGTCGTGGGTGCCGCCTGCGGTGCAGGAGGCCATCCTCGGCCACCTGAACGTGGCGCTGGCGGACGGTGGCCTCGCGACCGTGTCGTACAACACCTACCCGGGCTGGTACCGCCGGGGCATGGTGCGCGAGATGTGCCGGTGGCATGTGCGTGATCTGCCCACCGAGCCCGAGCGGGTGGAGCAGGCCCGCACCCTGGTGGCGTTCCTGCTGTCGGCGCTCGAAGGCAGCACCAGCCACCACGCGGAGGCGATTCGGCAGGAGGCGCGGCTGCTGCAGCAGACCGATGAGACCTACCTGACCCATGGGCTGCTGGCCGAGGTGAACACGCCGTGCTGGTTCCACGAGATGGCCGAGCGGGTGCAGGCGGCCGGGCTCACCATCGTGGGGGATGCCGATCTGTCCACGCTGCTGCACGACGACCTGTCGGCCGGCGCTCGCGGGGCCCTCGGCGGCCTCGACCCGGGCTCTGTGCGCCACGAGCAGCTGGCCGACCTGGTGCGCAACCGCACCTTCCGCCGCTCGATCCTGGCCCGGGCCGGCGCCCGGCCATGCCACCCGCCGCGGTGGACGCCGGTGCTCGACTGCACCGTGTCCACCCTCGCGCGTCAGGTCGACCGCAGCACCTTCGTGGCGTTCCGCGGCTCCCGGTTCACCGTGCGCGACCCGCTCCTGGTCGCCGCACTGGGCCTGCTGGTGGCGCGCCGCCCGCAGACGGTCGGGTTCGGCGACCTGCTCGAGCGGGCCTGTGCGCGGGTGGGTCGACCGCCAGACGGGAGCGCCGCCGCTGCGCTCGCCCAGTCACTGCTCGCGCTGATGGCGAAGCGCGCGGTGCAGCTCTACCCGCGGGATCTGGGCATCGTGGTGGCGCCGGGGCCGAGGCCCGTGGCCTGTCCTGTGATCCGGGAGCGGGCGGCACAGGGCGATGCGGTGCCGAACCTGCGGCACGAGAGCTTCGTGCTCCGCACAATGGATCGGCACCTGGTGCAGCTGCTCGACGGCACGGCCGACACGACGGCGCTCGTGCATCGGCTCGAGGCGCTGCATGCCAGCGGCGCCCTCACGGTGGAGGAGGGTGGGGCTGCCATCACCGGGCGGGGCGCGTTCCGGGCTGCGTGTCGGGTTGGGCTGACCGAGTGGATCGACGCGATGGCGCGGGCCGGCTTCCTCGTGGGGTGAGCCAGCTGCTTGGTGGCGTGGGCCTACGTGACGTCGAGGGAGTACTCGAACAGGGCGTCTGACAGCTTCACCCCGTGCGCCTTGAGCCGGCTGGCGAACCGGGGCTTGATGCCGGTTGCAGCAAAAACGCCTTGAATCCTGCCATCCTTGCCCATTCCGGTGCGTTCGAACCGGAAGATATCCTGGGTGAGGATGTACTCGTCCTCCATGCCCAGCACCTCGGTGACGGCGATGATCCGCCGGGAGCCGTCGGCCAGGCGGGCCTGCTGCACGATCACGTCGAGGGCGCGGGCGATGGTCTCCCGGATGGACTTGTCGCCCATGTTCGGCATGCCGATGCCCACCATGGTCTCGAACCGGGCGAGCGCATCCTGTGGGCTGTTCGCGTGCACGGTGGCCAGCGAGCCCTCGTGCCCGGTGTTCATGGCCGTGAGCATGTCGATGGCTTCTGCGCCGCGGGTCTCGCCGAGGATGATGCGGTCGGGCCGCATCCGGAGGCAGTTCTTCACCAGGTCGCGCTGGTCGACTGCGCCCTTGCCCTCCTGGTTCGCAGAGCGGGTCTCGAGCCGCACCACGTGCTCCTGCTGAAGCTGCAGCTCGGCGGAATCCTCGATGGTGATGATGCGCTCCTGGTGCGGGATGAACCCCGAGAGCACATTGAGGAGCGTGGTCTTGCCCGAGCCGGTGCCGCCGCTGATGATCGTGTTCAGCTTGGCCTGGATGCAGCCCTTGAGGACCTCCATCACCGGCGCCGGGCATGACCCGAACCGGATGAGGTCTTCCCAGGTGATCGGGACCGTGCCGAACCGCCGGATGGAGACGCAGGCGCCGTCCAGGGCCAGCGGCGGGATGATCGCGTTGAATCGGGAACCATCGAGCATTCGGGCGTCTACCATCGGGGTGGACTCATCGACCCGTCGGCCGACCGCGGTGACGATGCGCTCGATCAAGTGGCGGAGCTGCCGGTGCGACTCGAACTTCACGTTCGTGAGCATCAGCTTGCCCTTGCGCTCCACGAACACCCGCTCCGGCCCGTTGATCATGATGTCGCTGACCACGGGGTCGGCGATCAGGGGCTCGATCGGCCCCATTCCGATCATGTCGTCCACCAGCTCCACCACCGCGCGCTCGCGGTCGTCGCGGGACAGCGGGATGCGGTGGATGTCGATCAGCCGGCGGAGGGTGGCCGTGATCTTCTCGCCGAGCTCGGTGCGGGAGTACCGGGACATCTCCTCGAAGTCGACATTGTCGGTGAGGAGCTTGCGGAGGCGATCCTTCTGGAACTTGAGGTTCTCCTCACCGGAGTCCACTTCCAGCGTTGCTCGCCGCTCTGCGGCCTCCCGCACCGACTTCCCGCGCGCGACACGCATCGGCCCCCCGAGCTGCTCATCCAGCGGGTGGGACCATACCACGCGCACCGGCGTGCGGTGCGGGTGGCTGCGCCCGCGCGCAGGACCGCCCATCGCGCAGCTCGGGCCGTCGTGGTGATGTGTGAGGCGTTCGGGGGATCCTGGCGACTGCGGTTGGCTCTCGGGGGCCCGCCAGACGGCGCCACACGGCGTGGTCAGGCGTGGGAGCGCCGTTGTGCGCTACCCTGGCACGGCATCCTCCGTGTGGGGGGTGCGGGTCGGAAGGGAGGGTGTTGTGGCGGGCATGCGCCAGCCGACCCACGCGGCACATGTGGGTCGCCTGCGCGACCGGGGCACCGACGACGGTGCTGTCGTGGGGCTGCCGGATGATCCCGAGCGTCGGTTCCAGCGCGAGACCGAGGTTCGATATGCCCGCTCATTAGCTGTTTATCTGATGGCGATCGCGGTCGCGCTGCCGGTCACCGGGGTGATCGAGCTGCGCGGGCTGGCGGGTGGCGGGATCCATCCCCTGGTGGTGATCGCGGCCCGCTTCGGCGCCGGCGCCGTGATCGGCGCCATCGGGTACTCGCTGGCCCGGCGGAAGGGGGACGTGGCGCCCAGCCGCGTGCTCGGGGCCGACATCTTGTCGCATGTGGTGGTGGGCACGAGCCTCGGTGCCCTCACCGCACTCGGGGACTCGTGGGACCGCATCGTGTACTTGCTGGTGCTCTCCACCCTGATCTTCGCGCGGGCATTGCTGGTGCGGGGCGGCTGGCGAGAGGCCACCGGGGCCGCCGTCGCGGCCTGGGTCACGGCCTTGGGGACTGTGGTGGTGCTCCAGCTGCAGGGCATCGTGGTGGGCCACGACGGCGCTCGGTTCGCGCTGGTGCAGGCGGTGCTCGCCACCAACGTCGTCATCGCGATCTACGGGGCCCGGCGCCTGCAGGACCTGCAGTTCCTCGAGACCCGCGCCAGGAGTGCCGGCCGGTACCAGATCTCGGTGCGCCTGGGCGGCGGGGCCAGCGGTGATGTGTACCGGGCATACGATCATCACCTCGCCCGGCCGTGTGCGATCAAGGTGCTCCGGCTGCACGCCCGCGACCGGGTGGAGACGCTGGATCGGTTCGAGGACGAGGTGCGGATGACGAGCCAGCTGGGCTCGCCGAACGTGGTGCGCGTGTACGACTTCGGTATGACGCAGGATGCGCGCCCGTACTTCGTGATGGAGCTGATCGACGGGGTGACCCTGGACACCGTGGTGCGCCGCGACGGCCCGATGGACGTGTTCCGGGTGTTGTCCCTGGGCCGGCAGTGCGCGGTGGCGCTCGTGCAGGCCCACGCCCGCGGGGTGATTCACTGCGACCTCAAGCCGTCGAACCTGTTCGCGGTGGGCGACCTGCCCGATGAGCGGCTGAAGATCGTGGACTTCGGGTTCGGTGCCTTCGGCGCCCCCGCCCGGGCCCGGCAGCGGGTGGTGAGCGGAACCGCCGGGTACATCGCGCCAGAGCGCCTGCAGGGGGGCGGCGAGACGCCGATGGTGGACGTGTACGGCCTCGGCGCGGTGCTGTACTTCCTGCTTACAGGATATGAGGCGTTCGTCGGTGATGATCCCATGGAGATCGCCCAGTCCCAGCTCCGGGAGACCCCGCCTCGGCCGAGCCTGCTCCGGGCCGAGGTGCCCGAGCTGTGCGACCGGCTGGTGATGCGCTGTCTCGAGCCAGACCCCCGCAAGCGCTACCAGACGATGCGCGAGGTGCGGGAGTTCATCCGCCAGGTGGAGGAGGAGCTGCGCTGAGCCCGAGCCGGTCGAGCAGCACCTCCATCTCCATGGCGAAGAACGCCTCGGGGTCGAACATCTCGGAGCTGTGCCCGCGGATGTGCTCCCAGACCAGGGCGTGTACCGGCAGCCAGGTCATGTACGCCAGCAACACGATGGCCGCGTCGATCTCGAGCACGCTGGCCATGGGCCCAACCGCCTGCGCCACGGCCTCGGGCGGGCGGTTGTAGGCGGAGGGCACCTGCAACAGCCCGGCCTCGGAGGCGTCTACGAGCAGGCCCACGAAGGGGCGGAGGGTGCGGGCCAGCTCGGGGCGGATCAGGTCATCGGGCACTGCGCAGCCGGGGAAGACCGCGCCGTGGATCAGCACATAGTCCTGGCTGTGATCGAGGGCCCACTGTCGGTATGCGCCTACCAGGCCTCGAAACCGTTCCGCGAAGCTCGCCTCTCCAAGGTCGGCCGCGGCCGTGGCGGAGACGTCCGCGAGCTCGGCGTAGCTGTCGCGCACCAGTTCGAACACCAGCGCGTCGCGGCTGGCGAAGTAGCGGTACAGGGCGGGGGTGGACACACCCATGGCCCGGGCGATGCGACCCAAGGAGAGCGAAGCAGCGCCGCCCCCTGCCATCTGCTTCCGGGCGAGCTGCTTGATCCGCGCCGCGGTCTCGGCATGTCGCGTCAGCGCCGGCCTCCGTGAAGCCCCTTAACCCAGCTGGGCCGGTGTCAGGAGCGCGGGTGGGGTAGTGTCGCGGCTGGAGGCGCCCGTGGAAGACATCGGCAAGCTGTTCGCAGACGTCGCAGCGGGCGAGCGCGATCCACCCGAAGGCGGCATCGAGCGCACGCGATTGCTGCGTCGGGTGCGGGGTCTGGTGCTCGACGGCGACGCCGAGGAGCGCATGCTGGCCGTGGGGGTTGGCGCGCGCATCGGAGGCGCGGACGGCCTCGAGATGGTGGGGTGGTACGCCCGGGATGCCGAGGTGGACATCCGCCGCAAGGCGCTGTGGGTGGGCATCGACGCCGAGGAAGCGGGCGTGGGGGTGGTGCGGGCCTTCGTGGAGGACACCGAGCCCGAGCTCGCGCTGGAGGCCATCGGGCGGGTGCGTCGCCTGGTGGACCGCTCGGTCACCCAGAGCCTGAAGCGGCAGCTGCGGCACGCCTCGCCCGAAGTGCGGGCTGCGGCGGCGGAGGCCCTGGGCCATGTGGGCGGTGGCAGCCTGGTGCCTGTGCTGCGGAAGACGGCGGAAGACGGCGGGGCAGTGGCCGAGGCCGCGATGGAGGCGGTGGATCGCATCCTGGGCAAGCTGCCGAAGGCGGAGCCCGACCCATGGTGGGACGTGGTGGAGCCCGAGCCCGAGCGGCTGGTGGTCGAGGGGCCGGTGGAGCTGCCTGAGACCCTGCCCGACGACACCCTGCAGCTGTACCTGCTGCTGGGCGGGGTGAAGGAGGAGGAGCGCGAGCCCGTGCTCGAGGCGCTGAAAAGCAGGAATGACCTGTGGGATACCGCACTCGGTCAGGCCTACCCGGGCTATGATCCGACGACGTTCCGGGGGGTGTGCATCGCGGCCACGGAGTTCGGCCGCAGTGACTGGATCGTCACCATCCGGCGCCGCCTGCCCGACCCCAACGCCAGCGTGCGCCAGGCCGTGGCCCGCACCCTCGGCGTGCTCGGTCGCGGCAAGCCCTCGCTGGTGATGGGGCTGGTGGACCTGCTGAAGGACCCAGTGCCGGAGGTTCGCATCGCAGGCGTGCAGGCCATGGGCGATCTGGAGCTCTCGGCGTGCAAGGGGTTCTTGGAGCGGCATCGCGACGACCCCGACCCGGAGGTTCGCGCCGCCGTGGCCGAGGCCATCGCGAGATACTGATCCACTGGCGACCGGGCCGGGCGCGAGACGCAAGTTACGTTCGAACCATGGCAGGGCCGAACCCGTTCGCTGCGCCCTTGTTCGATGCTGCGTCGGACTCCGCGCCGTGGCGCTGGGGTGCGGCGGTGTGGGTGGTCACCTGGCCGCTGCGCGACCTGTGGACCAACCTGCTGGTGCTGGTGTGGGCGCTGGTCGAGGTGGACGCGCGCGTGCTGCCGTTCGTGTGGGCGGTGGAGGCGGTGTGTGGGCTGGGCCTGATCGGTGGGGCGTGGGTGGTGTGTGGGAGCCTCGTGCCCCGCTACGTGCCAGCGCTCCTGTTCGGCGCCACGCTCAGGCTCGGCCTGCTCGCCACCGGGCGGTTCACAGCCCAGCTGCCGCTGCTCGATGGGTGGATCGATCTGGCGGCTGCTGTCGCGCTGCATGCTGCGCTGCGCCGACTCGGGCGCCGCCGCATCGCCCGTGGCGCGTGGTTGCTCACGCTGGTGGTGGTGCTCGATCTGGTGGTCGAGATGTTCGCGCCCATGGTCGCGCCGGAGCGTTCCTGGGAGCTCGCCTCGCTGAGCCTCGGCCTGGCCACCTGGTTCGGGATGACCGGGCTGCTGCTGGCGGTGGTCGTGGAGCCCCGACCTACCAATTGACCGGCACACCCCGTGGGATCATGGCACCCGGGCCGGGCCCGCCTGCGCAGGTGGGCTCGACCGTCCACCGGGTCACGTCCCCGCCGCCGGCGTCGAACTCGCCGAACCATGCGGCAGAGGCGCAGGTGAGCAGGGCGCTCCCGTCGGTGTGTTTGTAGATCGCACTCTGCACGCTGCACGCCTGGCCGGGCTCGTACACCTCGGTGATCACAGCACTGCCGGAGTCCACATCGAGGTCGAGCACGATGGCGCGGGAGAGCCCCACGAGCCCGTTGTCGAACACGGTGAGCTCGCCGGTCGGCGCTCGCTGGGCGCAGTGGTTCGCTGCGAAGACGAGGTCGTCGGTCACCGCCGACTCGATCACGAAAGAGGGGTCGAAGGCGTCATTCGGCAGGCCTTCCAGGGCCCACAGGGGCTCGCCGAAGCTGCGGCTGGTCGGGTCGCCGTCGAGCGCGATCACGGTGTCGAAGAACCGGAACGAGATCACCATCTCGCCCTCGGGGCTCACGTACACGCTGTTCGCGTGGGACACGTCCTCACCGTCGAGGTCGCGGCCCCAATAC
This sequence comes from Myxococcota bacterium, assembly GCA_047609825.1. GTDB lineage: Bacteria > Myxococcota_A > UBA796 > UBA796. The sequence continues at coordinate 13,945 of JBLFXJ010000016.1, read as the reverse complement.
CCGCCGCCCGGGCCGGGTCCCCCGCCGCCGCCGCTGCACCGGGGCACGTCGAAGGTGCGGGCGAGGTCGAGGTTCTGCACGAGGGCGCCGCTGGCGTCGACCACGGCCACGCCGTCGAGGATGCAGCCGTCCTGCTCATAGGCGTACAGCGCGAACACGTAGCCATTGGCCTTGTAGATGTCGTGGTGGAGCAGGCCGTCCACGCCGAGATCCGACAGGGTGAAGGCGAGGTCCAGCGTGCCGTCGGCGCCGATCACGAGCACCTCGTCGCGGTTCGCTGCGACCACGACGGTGTCGTCTTCGGCCCAGTGGTAGCCGTAGATCGACACCGGATTGGCCGCATGGGTGCTGATGTCCTCGTACCAGGCCACGCCCTCGCCGCGAGGGTTGTACATGACCAGGTACTCCGACTCGCTGCACGAGCGGAAGAACACGCCATCGACCGAGGCTCCGGAGGGGTCGCCTCCGACGCTGACCGACACGCTGGCGTCGGCCGGCAGCGCGCCGGTGCGCACCTCGCCCGAGAGCTCGGCGGCGCCGGCGGTGGCCACCCAGCTGTAGGTGGTGTTCGGCAGCATTCCCCACAGGGTGAGTGTGTGGGCTGCGGCCTCGGCGTCGGACTCGAACAGGCGGGTGCCGCCGAAGCCGGGGCCGTTCACCGACAGCGCCACCGGGCCATCGCCGTCGCGGGTGACGGTGCAGGTGGCGCGGAGCACGTTGCCGGGCTGCAGGTCGCAGCTGGCGGCCAGGATGTCGGCGGTGTCGGTGAAGGTGGGGGTTGTGGTGGGGTCGGTGCCGCCCGTGCCGGTGCCGGTTCCCCCGGTTGCCGTGCCGCTCGCCGTGCCCCCCGTGGCGGTTCCCCCGGTTGCCGTGCCTCCCGTGGCGGTCCCCCCGGTGCCGGTCGCGGTGCCTCCTGTGGCCGTTCCGCCGCCGGTTCCCGTGGCGACGGTGTCATCAGCCGTGTCTCCGGAGTCGGACTTGTCGCTGCCACCGCACCCCACCAGCACCAGCAGCCACACCGCGCTCAACCGCATCGCCCCTCCCGTCTCGGAGGGGATTGTGCCGGCTGGAGCGGCGAGGGTCTACTGCGGCTGCGGAGTCAGTCCCGACGACCGCCGAGCAGACCCGAGCGGAGGAGGAAGTACAGCAGCTGCGAGAGCGACGCGACGGCGGCGGCGACGTAGGTCCAGGCGGCGGCGGTGAGCACCGCGCGGGCGCCGGTGTATTCCTCGCCTGAGACCAGCTTGCCGGTGTCGATCGCGGCGAGCGCGCGACGGCTGGCGTCGAACTCCACGGGCAGGGTGACGAGCTGGAACAGCACCATCACGCTGAACAGCGCGATGCCCGCGAACATGGCCAGCTGGCCCAGCCCGGCCTGGCCCACGCTCATCAGCATGAACCCGATGAAGATCGCCGGCATGGCGAGCTTCGACGTGATGCCGAGCACCGGCACGAGGTTCGACCGCAGGGTGAGCCAGCGGTAGGCCTGGGCGTGCTGGATGGCGTGCCCCACCTCGTGCGCGGCGACGCCCGCGGCCGACACGCTGCGACCGCCGAACACATCGGGCGAGAGCCGGAGGGTCTTCGAACGCGGATCGTAGTGGTCGGAGAGCATGCCGCCGACGGGCTCGATGCGCACGTCGCGGATGCCGTGCACGTCGAGGATGCGGCTCGCGATCTCGGCGCCGGTGAGGCCGCGGCCGATCGGCACCTCGGCCCACTTGGAGAAGGTGGACTTCACGCGCCACTGGGCCCACATGCCGAGGAGCATGCCGGGTAGGGCGAACAGCAAGTACAGCGGGTCGAAGTACACGGTCCCACCTCCAGCACAAGTGTGTGCACGCCGGGCCGGGTGTCCAGCGGCTGGGCCCTGGCAGATCGCTGTCGCAACTCGGGCGCTCGTCGCGCCCCGGCTAGCCGAGCTGCATGCCCAGGGTGCGGGCCATCGCGGCCCAGGCGCCGTCCCCCACCAGGGTGCACTCCCGCGGGTCCAGCCCGTGCTGGTGGATCCACCACAGGACCAGCCCGGGCAGCGGTGGACGGCACCAGCAGATCGGAGGCCCGCCCGGGTGCGGGCAGACGGCCAGGGGCACGCCATGCCGCTCGGACAGGGCGGGTGCGGCGTCGTGATCGGTCGGGTGCCAGGTGAGACCGAGCACGGTCTGACCGGGGTAGGCCTGGGCAGCCTCGGCGGTCAGGGCGTCGCCGGCGAGGAACACCGCTCCCGCGCCGGTGCGGTGGATCCGCTCGAACGGGGCGCGCACGATGTCGGCGAAGCCCTCGTCGGGGCGGGGGCGCTCGAGCTGGGCGGCGAACCGGGTCAGCGCGCGGGGTGGGAGCCGCCATGGGGCGTCTGGGGGCGCCTTGGCGAGCTCCGGTGGAGCGAGCAGGCGGCCCTCGTGCTCCAGGATTCGACCGATGGCGTTCACCTCGGCCTCGGCGCGGGGCGTGTCGCGCCACCACAGGCGCACCGGCACGCCGTGGGCCCACGCCACGTTCACCACCGCCGCCCGCGAGGCCCGGGTCGGGTAGGTGTTGTCGAGGACCACCCGCTGGGTGCCGTCCGTGAGCAGATCGTCCAGGGGTCCGAGCAGCCCGCGCAGGGTGCCGCCCCGGTCGTCGCGGTTCAGGCGGGCATAGCCGCGCTCGGTGAGGATGCAGGCCAGGCCGGTCTTGCCGGACGCCGGGCCCCCCATCACGAGCAGCACCTCACGCTCCGAGGCCGGATCGGGGGCGCGCTCGGCCCAGCGGGGATCGACGCGCGCGGCCCAGGCCCACCCGAGCTCCGGTACAGGCCGCCCCGGAGCGGCGCCGAGGGTGGCGGCGGTCAGCGGACGGGTGGCGCCAGCGAGGGGCACGAGGCCCAGGTCGCACAGGCCGGCGAGGGCGACTTCGGGCGGCGATATATTGAGGATAGAAGAGGTTTTTTGTAGTTCGGATGCGTGGCGCAGGGCCTTGGCACCCCGGGGTCCGCCCAGTGGTCGCCACGCGAGCAGCGGGATGCCCCGCGCCGAGCACCAGGCCGCGACGCCGCTGTGCGCGCCCACCGGTCGGGAGGGGGACAGCTCAACGGAGACGGCCGCGAGCTCGATGAACCCCGCCGCGTGGTCGAGCTGGTCCACCGTCACATTGCACAGGCCGACCCGGACCCCGAGCTTGGCCAGGGTGCGCAGGCTGGTGTCGAACCGGGCCCGGTCTGGTGCGTGCAGCAGGTACAGGTCGATCCGACCGAGTCGGGCGAGGCTCGCCGCGAACGCCGCCCGCAAGTGCTTGGCCCGTCCGTCCGGGCGCCATCGCGTGCCCCGCCGGGTGAGCCCGCCCTTGGTCACCAGGAACACCTCGTCCCGTGGCCCATCCCAGCCCGCGAGCGCTTCGGCTACCAGGACCTCGTTGTGCCCGATGGAGGCGTCGTCCGGCGCGTACACGTCGGCCGTCTCCAGCAGCCGCACGCCGGAGTCGAGGGCGGCATGCACGGTGGCGATGGCGTGCTCTCGCGGCACGGCGGAGAGGCGCTGGCAGCCGAGTCCGATCGGCGGGATCAGTCTGGCCACTCCAGCACCGGCATCACGTCGGGGAGCTGACCTTCCATCACCTGGTTCCAGGCCTCCTCCAGCGCCATGGAATCGCGCCCGCGGGCTCGGATCGCGCGCCGCAGCCACTCCCTGAGCTGCATCCCCGACGGGTCGCGCCACCGGTTGTCCTGCACCCAGGCTTTGAGCACTGCCTTCAGCCCGTCGTCGCCGAGCAGGCGGTGGGCCTCGTCCCAGAACATGGCGCCGCGGATGTACACCATGCCGAAGGTGCCGTCTTCGTACAGGCTCGCGTGGCCATTGCCGACCTCCGCCACGCCCGCTTCGGTCATCGAGCCGGCCCACTCCGCCAGGAACCGGTTGCCCAGCCCGGGCTCCCGGTGCTCGAGCCAGGCCAGCGCCACCCACATCGTGACCGCTTCGTCGACCCACGGCTCCTCGAGCACGGCGCTACCCACCTCGCCATAGAACCACTGGTGGGCCACCTCGTGCGCCACGATCAGCTGGTCGATGTGGGGGCCCTCGGCGTGCGGCCCATCGGGGATGAGCACCATCCCCGGGAGCTCGAGCCCGATGTTCTCGAACGGCACCAGCACCACGTCGAGGGCCGGGATCGACAGCGGTCCGAACACGGTGGAGATGTCGGCGAGGGAGGCGGCCGCCCATTTCTGGACGTTCTTCGAGTGCTTCTTGGCGTTGTGGTGGTGCACGGTGACGGCGTAGCGGTGCTCGGCGGTCTTCGCCCAGCCGGCGCGGGCCTGCAGGTCGCCGACCACGACCGCGAAGTCCCGCGCGGGCACCATCACGAACGGGCTGTCCTCGCCGAGGAGGAGCGGCTCGCCGCTGGTGATCACGGCGTCTGCGGGGCCGGCGGTGACGGTGGCCACCAGGAAGGTGCTCGGTGCGGCGTAGGGGTCGCCGACACCGCTCCAGGTGGCCCGGTCGAAGCCTTGGGGACCACATGCGGCGACGAAGGGGAGGAATCCCGAGGCAACCAGCATGTTCTCGTCGAAGAACAGCCGCGGCTCTTGGACGTTTTCGCGGAGCGGGACCTGGATCTCGGTCTCGAGCACCACCGGCAGGTAGGCGCCGCTCGGCAGCGTCTCGGGCAGCTTCAGGTCGAGCAGCTGCCCGTCTACCAGGGAGGCCTCCACCGCGACCCCGCGCACCGATGCGCCTACGAGGGTGCCGGTGGCGGCGGGCAGGGCGTTCACCGGCCACCGGAAGGTGAGCTCGTTGAGATCGGTGCCCGGGCAGGGGTTCTTGAACGCGACCGCCTGGCGCACGTGGAGCGTGCCGGCGGTGCGGTCGGCGGTCACCTCGAGCACCTGGATGATCGGCGGGTCGAGCTCGCCCCAGGTGTCGGGGGTGACCGCGCCGCGCAGCGGGCCCTCCGGCTTACCGATGCCCTCGAGCAGCCGCATGATGTCGCCGCCGGACGCGTGTGCGACGGCGTCGAGGCGGTCCGGGCGGAGCAACAGCTCAGGCCCGGCCAAGGCAGCGGTGGCGATGACCCAACTCAGCATCGGGCGCAGGATAGCCGCAGGGGCTGTCGGGGCGGCCGGCCACGCTCGAAAAGGCGACGGGTGGGCGGGCAAGCCCGGTCGCCGTGCGCGTCCATCACCGCGTGCCGGCCGGTGCAGCGGCGCGCGGCGTCGGTGCAGGGCTGAGCGGTGCGGGTGGGGACCCCCGGCGGGAGGCTACTGGACCGTGGGCAGCGGAGGACGTACTGGTCGCGCCACGAGCAGCGAGGGGGACGCGTGGAGAGGTGGACGGAGGCGCTGGAGCGGGACGGCTACGCGGTGCTACCGGGTCTGCTCACCGCCGCCGAAGTATCGGTGGTCCAGGCGGGGTTCGAGCGTCTGGAGGGCCTCGCCCGTACGCTGGGCGACGCGACCGACCTGGACGGATCGCGGTTTGTGGTGCAGAAAAGTCCGTTTCGGCTCTCTCGCGTGGTGTGGTGCGGGGGTGCGGAGCCCGCCCTCCGACTCGGCGCGCATCCCGGATTCCTGGCAGTTGCCGAGGGGTGTCTCCGACGGCCCGATGTGGTCCAGCTCATCCAGCAGGCGCACTTCAAGCTGCCGGGGGATGGGGTGGACTTCCAGTGGCACCAGGATGCGTCGAACCGACGCTACGGAACGACGGAGTGGGTTGACGTGGACGGGCGCGGCGCCTTTGTGCAGGTGGCGGTGGCCGTAGACCCGATGACCGAGGACAACGGGCCGCTGCGGGTGATCCCCGGCTCGCACCGGCTCGGCTTCGTCGCCCACCCGACAACCGGGGTGCTTCCCGCTGGGGTGGTCGACCCCGACGCCGCCGTCACGCTGACCCTGGCGCCCGGCGACGCCGCGGTATTTGGTCCGTTCCTGGTGCACGGCAGCGGCGCCAACCGCTCGGACTCGCCGCGCAGGCTGTTCCTCCAGGGCTTTGCCGCTCCGGGGGCGAACCGTCGGGTGTACCCCGGGTGCGGCATTGGAGTGTCGCGGTCCGCTGGTCCGGCAACTGGATAGGAGTGGCAGATGCTGTGGATGCTGCTGGCATGTGGCGGGCTGCTGACTGAGGCCGAGGTGCTGCCGTCACCGATCGTGGCGCCCACCGCCGATGGGCCGGTGCTGCTCGCCCACCCCGTGGTGTCGCTGCAGCCCACGCCGGCTCGGTTCGAGGCGCCGCTGGATGCCGATCTCGACGCCCTCCGGCACCGTCCCTGGGAGCTGCCGCCGCGCATGCACCTGGTGGACGGGCTGTGCTTCCACAACCCGCAGATCGAGGCGAAGATCGAGGTAGATCTCGCGCGCATCGCATCGGCCGACGACGCCTGGGCCGACTGGGTGGACCTGCTCGGCGTGTGCATCAGCGATGAGTGGTGCCGCTGGGCTGCGGAGGTGGCAGCAGACCCCGAGCTGCCAGGGCGGCTGGTGCAGCCGGGGCTGGCCCGGTGCAGCGAGGTGGCCCGGCCGGTGTTCGAGTCTTCGGGCGCGCTCGTGAGCTCGATCGTCGCTTGGTACGGCGTTCGGGCCGAGCTGGGCGGAGGGGCGTTCGAGCCGCGCCTGATCGAGGTGGTGGACTACGCCCGCAGCGAGCCCGGGTACGACATCATGCCGCTGGCCCGCGCGCTCGGCGGGTGGGATCACCCGGAGGCAGCCCGTCGGCTGCTGGAGCTGCACCGTGAGGCGGGCGAGATCGACGACCAGGTGGCGCTGTGGATGACCCGCCAGTCGGACCGCCGGGCGAAGGCGCTGGCCGATGCGGTGTGCGCGGTGGACTTGTACGCCGACGAGGTGCGATGCACCGCGAGCTGGCGCCGCCCGGGGACGGACCTCGATGGCCTGCTGCGCTCCGACCGCGCCGACCCGATGGGACTGCTCGAGGCCTTCGGCCCGTCGCCGGAGTTGTCCGATGCGCTGGCGGCCTGCGTCTCGCTGCACACCACCACCGAGGTGGACACGTCGCAAGCCGGGGCCTGTCTGCGGGCATTGGGGCGCTCGGATCGGGCGCGGGCGGCCGAGGTCGCGGTGCCGCTCGGGGATGACTGGGCCTACGCTGGGGATCCGCTGGGGCCGCTGGCGCGGGAGCTCGGCACGGACCGGGCGGTGCTCGAGGCCGACCTGCGCGGGCTCGGCTTCCTCCAGGGGGAGCTGCTGCCCACGACCCATGCGGCGGCGGGCAGCCTCGACCTGCTGGTGCGCCACGGCGACGCCATCGTGCTGTCCTATGACACGCCGGCCACCTACCTCCGCCGGGCGCTGTGGCTCGCGGGCATGACCGATGTGCCGGTGGACGAGCTGGCGTCGTCCAGCGGGGGGCTCCGGGCGGTGCACGCCTGGATGGACGGTCGGCGGTACCGGGTGATGATCCCGCTGGAGGAGTCGGGTTGGCAGAGCGTGGAGCAGGCCGTGGGGCTCGCGAACCACCTGCTCGAGGTGCGGGGTGACGCTCGCCGGATCGGCATCGGCCTCGGCTGGCCGGCCCCGCTGGTGGTTGGCACACCCGAAGCGCTGGTGGCGCTGCCGTTCGCGTCGGGGCTCACCTGGCGGGCGTTCGATGCGTCGACCTACCAGCCGGAGGTCGGGCTCGAGGGCGACGCCGACATTGACTGGACCGGCGAGTGAGCCTCCATCAGACCGGCGGCAGCTGAGCGCTCACTCCGGGTACAGCGCATCCCACCAGCCCGAATCGCCGTTCAGCTTCCAGTCGAAGTACGCCACGATGGTCTGGTGCCACTGGCGGCGCTTGGGATAATCGAAGATCCAGTTCCCTTCTCCCTGGTACTGCACATGCTCCACGTCGCGGCCGAGCACAGCTGCCACCAGGCCGAGCTCTGGCCGGGCCTGACTTTGCGGTACCTGCACCTATAGGGTCGGGCGCTAGCGAAAATGGATGGCCCGCAGGCCAGGTGGCCGAGCTCATCCTCGATTGCGCTTCATTCTCGTCACGGCATCATTCGCGCGGAGCTTCAGGCACGCTGTTCCCTTCGAACGCCACGCAGCCGTGATCGATCCGTAGCTCGTCCGTCAGGCCTCTGGCACCTCATCGCCATCCAAGGGGCGCTGCCGACCGTGACGAACCGCCAGGATGTAGATGATCCCTTCATTTTCGGCGACGCGGTACAGGACGATGTGGTTCCCCACCACCAGCCGGCGGAACGACTCGTCGCTGACGGCCAGCCACCGCGGAGCAGACCGCGGCAAACCGCATAGCCGTTCGATGCGTTCAAGAATACGCCGCGCCACGGCACGCGCGGTCGCATGGCCCTTCCGCTCCACCAGCCCATCTACAATCTCGTTGAGCTGATCGGCCGCGAAGTTCGTCCACTTCACCTTCACGGGTCAGCCCTTGAGCCGCTCGAGCGTCCGCCGAGCCACCTCTTCATGATCCAGAAGTCGCCCAGCCTCAACGTCCGCAAGACCGCGGTGGACATCACGAAGCTCAGCGAGTTCATCGATGAGACCTTGGTAGGCGCCGATGTCGAGCACCACTGCGGCGCCTCGACCGCGGCGAGTGAGCACGAGTGGCCTCCCGGTGGTCCGGACCTGCTCAAGAAGCGCAGAAGCGTTGGAGCGAAACTCCGAAATCGGCTGAATATCGGTCGTCAGATCAAGCGCTGTTTTCCCCACGGTACGCTCCCTGCTCGTCTAAACGTATCACAGAACGTACGCGAGAGCAGGCAAGATCCGGCCGAGGTCGCGGGGAACATTCGGACGCGGCGTCCGAGACGGGTAGGCAGCTCCGCACCGAGAACCTCCTCGGGGCCACGAAGCGCTACAGATTCCTAGGGCTCGGAGGCACCGGGCGCCAAGCGCGGCGTGCGGCGCGGCAGCTGCCGCCGTACAGGCCAAAACCAACTCGACGACGGGAACGGTGGACCGACCGAGGAGCAACTGCGCAGCCCGACGATGTATCGGACCGCCCTCTGCCTCCGGGTATGCGTCCGCCCAGCCACCCCTGCGAGCGGAGAAGTCAAAGTGCGAACCCGTGCCAGCGGTCCCCCCAGGCCCCCTTCACCAGGCTGCGGGACCCCCTATCTCAACTCGAGGCGGTGACCGTCCCAGTCAGCCGCTCGACGTCGGCGGCATCAGCGCTGAATGCCGCCGCGCCGAGCGCCGACACGGTGGCGCCGCGGTGCGCGGCCGCCGCTTAGGTTGGCCCACGGCTCGTCTCGGGAGGGGAGAAAGGGGCGCTGTCGCGGCACGTTCGACGGAGGCACAATCCACGGGCCCGTTCCTGGAGGACAGGTAGCTTAAGGCCGCTCGTCGTTGCATCAGGACCATCCTACCCTCTCGTCCCATCGTCCCATCGTCCGCACACCCCGCAGCGGGGCCTTCCCGGGACCCGTTCCGGCGGTTCAGACCTGGGGGAGCTCGGCCACGAAGCCAAGGGGGTGGCCACGCCCTACGTTCGTGAGCTGGCCAGGTACTCCGACCACTTTCAGCGTCAGCTGCAGACCCTCGAGAGAGAGTGCGCAGCCACGGGGCCGACCCCCGCGAGCTGAGCGGCCCCGGGTGTGACCCGAGCGGGGCCGCGAAACCAGGGCGGGGTTGGTATCTTCAACGCCGGCCTACAGCCCACCCGGGATGACGTACGCCGCCCCGTCGTTCACGCCCTCCAGGTAGCCGAGCGCCCAGGGCGTCGCGTGGTCGGGCGCGAGCACGAGCACGTCGGAGCGACCGTCGCCGGTGAGGTCGGGCACGCCCGAGATCTGCGAGGCCGCATCGTCGCTGTAGGCCTCGCCGACCCAACACCAGGCGTCTGCGAGATCGAGGACTCCTGCGACGGGCCCGGGCACCAGGCAGGCGGCCCCCGCCGTGTACCGGGAGTCGCCCGCGCTAGGCTGGGTGCCCACCCATACGTCGGGCCACCCGTCCCCGGTCATGTCCTCGGTGATCGCGACGGACTGCCCCGCACCGCCCGCCCTCTCGAGGCCGTCCACGATGGCGACGGCCCCGTCCGCCATCGACCCGGCCCCTGACGCCGGGCCGGGGAGGAGGTACGCCCGGCCGCCGCTGTGGAAGGCGCCGTCGGCAAACCGGGCGCCTGCGAGCACGTCCCCGAGGCCGTCGCCATCCACGTCGGGACCGACGGACACCGCACCCCCCGCGAAGTCCCCCTCGGCCTCCCCCGACCACACGCCCGACGCGCCATCCAGGGAGGATACGCCAGGGGCAACTGACGTCACCACGAACACCCGCCCGCGGTTGGTGGACCACGGTGCGGCGCCCACCACGAGGTCGGCCACGCCGTCCCCGCTGATGTCGTGGCCCCCCGCGATCACCGTGCCCGCGCGCTCCGCCTCGTCTACGCCGGTGAGCACTGCCGCCGCGTCCGCGAGGTCCGAGGTGCCCTCCACGGGGCCCGCCACCAGGTACACGGCCCCCTCCCAGCGCACCGCCACGTCGTGGAACGGCGCACCCACCCACAGGTCGGCCAGCCCGTCGCCGGTGAGGTCGCCGGCAGTGGCCAGCGTGCTGCCCGCCTCATCGCCCTCGCCGTCGCCGAGCAGACGGCCCGTGGCCAGGTCTGCGAGCATGTCGCCGAAGATGTGGTCTGTGGGCAGGGGGCCTGCCCACACGGTGACCCGCCCGGATTCGAAGGCGCCGGACTCCGACGACAAGGGCGCGCCGATCACAACGTCGTCGTAGCCGTCGCCGTCAAGATCGCCGGGTCCGAGCACCGCAGCGCCGTGAGCCGCCCCCGCCTCGTCCTCCATGAGCGAGCGGTCGTCGTCGTATAGGTCCACGTCGCCGACCAGGGGCCCGAACACCACGTGGGCCTTGCCACGGTCGCCGCCGAAGCCCCGCTGGCCGATCACCAGGTCTGCCCACCCATCGCCGTTCACATCCCCGGCAGCCGCGGCGGCCTCGAGCCGGCTGCCCTCGGCGTAGCGCTCCGCGTGCACGCGCCACAGCTCGCCGAGCGCAGCGTCCGGCTCGGGCGGCAACACCTCGAGCTCCCGGACGGTCCCGGCGCCCGAGCCGCCGAGGCCGACGGCCTGGAGCCACACCGGATCTGTGGTCAGCGCCGACGGCACGACCAGCCGCACCGCGGCCTGACCGGCACCGTCCGCCACCGCCGCAGCGACCTTCACCGGGCGCACCAAGGCCAAGCACACCGACGGGTCGTCCGGCAGGCAGGGCCCGACCCCCGGACCAGCCACGCTGGCGCCGAGCGCAACGGGCTCACCGGGGGCGAGCCCGCTCAACACCAGGTCGAGCGGCTCCCCCCGGACGACCGGGCCTCCCTCCACCACCGGCACCGCGAGCGCGACCGATCCGAGCCACAACCACATCCCGTCCTCCCCGGCGCAATCCTGCAATAGCTGATTTCAGCCCTGCCTCCCTGGGCCTGGCACAACGCCACAGCGACATCGTGGACCCGCAGGTTCGCGTCGTCCTCGGTGATGCAAATCGATACTACAGTTATGAGCAGGCACATCGATGACCTGCCAGGCCGATGGCCCTCCGTGAGGCAGGCGTGCCAGTCCCGCGCCGCTCTCGATGAAGACCGAGCGCTGTGCCGCGCATTCAACTCGGACTTCAGGGCCATCGGGCAGTCCTGGCTCGCTCAGAGCATGCCGGCCGGTTTTGGCGACATCAACTACGGTCTGAAGCGGGAGTTGTTTCGATTCAGGTTCTGAGAGGGTGGGGAGTCGATGGTGGAAGCCTGGGTGGGCTCTCCATATGCCCCGCGAACCGTGGTCGTGGAGTCACTCCTGTGGCCGACGCCCACCGTGTACTCTCGGTAGTGCGATCCCGAGAATGCTGTGCAATCTGCCGCGGCACGCGGGACGCGTTCCTCGCCTACGTCACGGCGAGTGTGTGCCCCGGCGCGCCGTCGACGACGTCGCCCGCCGCTGAGCTCGCACCCTAGGGCCACACGCCCGTCACCGGTCCCCGGTGTCCTCAGTCCAGCACCGACGGCCCGGGATCCACCGCCGGCGGGCTGAACAACCACGCCGCGACCCCGTTCTTGCTCAGGTACAGCCGCCCGTCGACGACCCGCCAGTGCTCCGGGTCGCCCGGCGCGTCCTGGCCGAGGCTCGCCGCCAGCGCACAGTGCCCGCCGTAGGTAGTTGCCAATGCAGCCATGATCTGACAGACTGTAGCGATATGATTGACAATCTCCGAAGGATGGCAGTGTTCGCGGCGGTGGCCCGCGCGGGTGGGTTCGCGCCTGCTGCCCGTCAGCTCGGCCTGTCGCGGTCAGCCGTGCAGAAGCAGGTGGCATTGCTCGAAGACGAGCTCGGCGTCCGGCTGCTCGAGCGCACCACCCGCCGCGCACGGCTCACCCGGGCCGGCGAGGCGCTGGCGCCGAGCGGCGCGCCGCGCGGGGCGGGGGCGGGGCTCGGGGTGCGGCATGCGCGCGCCCACGCCGAGGTGCCCACGGGCACGCTGGTCGTCACCGCGTCGCTCGGGGTGGGCGAACGGTGGCTTGGACCCAAGCTGGCGACGTTCCTGAAGGCGTTCCCGCAGGTAGGGCTGGAGCTTCGACTCGAGGAGCGCAACGTGGACCTGGTGGCGGAGGGTGTGGACGTGGCGCTGCGAGCAGGCAGTCTCGAGGATTCGTCGCTGGTGGCGCGACGCCTCGCCGACTTGCCGCTCGTCCTAGTTGCGTCCCCCCAGCTCGTGGGCGCCGCCACATTCGACGGACCCGCGGCGCTGGAATCCCTGCCCTGGCTGGTCTACAGCCCGATGGGGTCCCGCGTACCCCTTCGCCAGGGCGACGCTCAGGTGGTCGTGGAGTTGGACCAACGCATCCAGATCAACAACGGCACGGTGATTCGGGAGCTGGCCGTGCAGGGAGTCGGCCTCGCGATGCTCCCCGAGTTCTGGGTCGCCGACGCCTTGCTGGCAGGCACGCTGGTCGAGGTGCTCCCCGACTGGCACGGGCCCCGGGTCCCCCTGTACGCCCTGACCGCGCACCCTGAGGGGTCACTGGCGGCGCGCGCGTTCATCGATCACGTGCGGGAGCGGTAGACGGTCGATTGGGGGCCGGCGGGTGGTCGCCACCGGGCATCCTCTGCACCAGCACTCTGGTGTTTTCGCAGCGGGGCCAGATCCTCAACGACCCGTTGACGACCGCGGCGGCAATCAACCGGGTCGTGCACCATTCTGCACTCCTCGAGATGAATGGCCCCAGCATTTGCTGCGCAGGGGCGCCCGCGCACTCGAAGGCGGTGCGGGCCATGGTCACGCCTGAGGGCCAGGGCCTGCACGGTGCACCGTGCAGACGCGGGTCGACGAGGAGGGAGACCATCGCCAGGCGCTGATGCGCGAGCTGCTCGCGCGATCGCTTGAGCTCACTCGCAGCTCGGCCGGCGCTGGAGGTAGAAGGTGTCGCTGGCCTCGGAGAAGACAAGCTCGTCGTCGTCGAGGGCGACGATCTCCCACCGCAGCGGGAAGCCCAGGTCGACCAGGATGGTGCTGCCCGCGGGGTCGAGTGACCAGCTGCCCATGGGCGGACCGCAGGGGGCCAGCGAGAGGCTGCCATCTTCGTAGAAGGTGTAGAAGGCCGTGTCGGCCGGCACCAGGGTGACCGGCGGCGCTCCCGCGACCATCGTCCACAGCCCGGGCACTGCGTCTCGGGGATCGGGGCTCGGGCGGGGCGGCCCCACCTCGGCGAGCACTGGGTCGCTGGTGCCGATACCCACCGCGAAGGCTTGGAAGTACGCGAGCATGCCCGGGCTCGCGGCGCTGGGCAGGGCGAGGGGTAGATCGACAGCGTCGGGACCGGTGACCATGCCGGTGCCCAGCAACAGGGGCCGGGTCAGGTCGAAGCAGGCGCCGCCGAGAATGTCCGGACAGGAGCCGTCGCCGAGTGCGCGGCCGTAGGCCACACCCACGGTGGCGCCCGGGGGGGCTCCGGTGATGCGGAAGTGGGCGATGCCCCCTTCGTCGAGGTCGACGACCTCGACAGAGAGC
>JBLFXJ010000015.1:0-43267 GCA_047609825.1 Myxococcota bacterium | reverse complement strand
CAGCGCTGTACCTCGCAGAAGCGGGAGCCTCCGTGACCCTTCTCGAGCGGGGCGACGCCGTCCAATCGCGTGTCCGAACCGTCAACGGCTGGTGGCGTGGCAGCATGCCGCTGGATGCGGAGTCCAACTTGGTGTTCGGCGAAGGAGGGGCGGGCACCTTCAGCGACGGCAAGATTTACACGCGGCGTCGGGACGGGGAACTTGGCTTCATCTTTCGGCGGCTCGTAGACTTCGGCGCCGCCCCGGAGGTCATGCGTGAGGCGTGGGCCCACCTGGGCACCGACAAGATCCGTGCGTTGTTACCTCCGTTTCGCGAACGGTTGCAGGAACTTGGAGTGGACGTGCGCTTCGGCGCCTGCGTGCAGCGCCTGATCGTCGAGGCGGGCCGGTGTGTGGGGGTCAGCCTCACGTCCGGAGAGGAGGTCCGCGGCGGCCCCGTGCTCGTGGGAGTCGGACACTCGGCGCGGGACGGCCTCCGGATGATGGTCGACGCGGGGGCGAAGGCCTCCGCTCGAGGGATCGCCGTGGGGGTCCGCGTGGAGCACCCGCAAGAGTTGATTGATGAGGCCCGGTATGGCCGTCCCGAACGTGGTGATCTGCCTCCGGCCAGCTACCGGCTCACCCACGCACCACCAGGAGGCGCGCGCAGGGCGCACACCTTCTGCATGTGTCCGGGGGGCATGGTGGTGCCTGCGACAAACCACGCGGGACGAGTCGTGGTGAACGGCATGAGCTTCGCCGCGCGGCGGGCGTTCTGGGCCAACTCGGCAGTGATCGCGGAGGTTAGTGTCGGCGACTTCGAGCGGGACCTGGGGCGACTCGCGGTAGACGATCCGCTCATCGGACTGGATTGGCAGGACCGGGTGGAGACCCGTGCGTTCGATCTGGGCGGCAAGAACTACTCTGCGCCTTCTCAGCGAATCCAAGAGTTCATGAATGGTACCGCCTCCGGCACGCTGCCTCGCACAAGCTATCCACTGGGGGTCGAGCCAACCGATCTCCACGAACTGCTCCCGGGGTACCTCACGGACGCGCTGCGGCAGGCCATGCTGGGCTTCGAGAAGACGATCCCGGGATTCGGGGGACAGGATGGCGTGATGATCGCTCCTGAGACCCGCACAACGTCGCCGGTACGCTTCGATCGTGACGAGCGCCAGTGCTCGACGACGGTGGAGGGGCTCTACCCGATCGGTGAAGGAGCAGGGTACGCTGGAGGTATCGTATCCTCGGCGCTCGACGGATTGCGCTCCGCGCGCGCGATCCTCCTGCAGCATACCTAGACGCTTGCCGCCGGAACGGCGGTGGCGGCGCTCCTCGATGGCCGTGGGGGAACATGCCGCGGCTCTTTCCTCCGCTGCCGCTCTCAGCGATAGCTGATGCTGTAGCGGTCGCCCTCTCTCGAGATCCGCAGGCGGAGCTCCGTGCCGGCGCTTCTCGTGGCGCAATCCGTTTGGGCCAGTGCGAGCCCAATCGTGCCGGCGGTTTCTGACTCGACGGCCTCGACTGACCACGTGCCGGCCTCCGTACACGGCACCGTCTCTCCGCCCGCAGCCAGATGCGCCGCGGCGGAGAAGGACCCATCAGGGGCCATCGTCAGGGTGTCGTACAGGAACGAGCGGTCTCCGGTTGGAGACCAGTCCGTGACGGGGTGCCCGATGAGTGTGCGAGCGAAGTCGGGTGCGCCGGCTTCAGCAGGGAGCTGGACCTGCAAGACCGAGGCGGGAGACGGCGTGGCAGGAGAGCCGGGCTGCTTGGCGCACGCAGCTAGCATCAGGAACGACCAGCGAAGCACGTCGACTCCAAGGGCAAGAGCAGCAAAGCCCTTCCGCGTGAACGGAAGGGCTTTAAAGAGCGGGTGATCGGATTTGAACCGACGACAGCCACGTTGGCAACGTGGGGCTCTACCGCTGAGCTACACCCGCGAGGCGCCAGCTTCTTAACTGGAAGCAGATCGGTGTCAAGGCACCGCGCGCTCTTGAATCCGCTCCAATAGCGAACGGTAGGCGCCTGGAGGGGACGCGTCGATCGCCACCGTGGCCGCGTTCGCAAGGTGCTTGCCCAGTGCTACCTGGGTGCTCGGCCAATCGGTGGTTCCGTCCACTCCAACCGCGCGGCCGATGGTGAGCCACGTCGATGCGTCGGGCTTGCGTCTGCGGAGGAGCGCCTGATCGAGCTGCCCTGCGCCCGTGCCCTCCAGGGCATCCACCAACCCGACCATTGCCCTCGGGAACAGCACAGTATCGTGGCCGACCTCGAGCGTGTCCAAGGCATCCTTGAGGGCGATCACCTCCCAGACTCGACTCAGCGCCGCTACATCACTGTGCCATCGGCTGGACTCCGAGATTGCCGATGTGCGATCGAGGCGGGTGCATCGAGGCGTGCATCCGCGGGACCAGGCCGCCGCTGCGAGCGCGAGCAAGGCGCCCCCCGCAGACTTGTCGTCGCTGGCGTTCGCGGCGAGCGCGACGCGCGCCTGTTCCAGGAGGTGCTCCACTGGTGCCTTGGTGCCGAGACGCTCGGACGCGTCAGCTCGGAGCTGTGCCCAGTTCGCCTGTTCATGGTCGCGATCCGCAGCGGCGCGGTTCAGTGCGAGCCAAGTGGCCTCCGAGAGCGCATCCCAGCCCCCTGTGGGTGGGGCCGACACGCCATCGGCGCGCGCCAACAGCAGCGCGCCTACGGGGTGGTCTGCCAAGGAGGCGTAGCGGGCCTGTCGCAGACTCTCCGCGACGGACGCAATGGGGATGTCGGGACTCACCAACCAGCCACGGAGGACCCACTGATCGCCCGCAGCGCGCACCACAGAGGGATCCACCGACCCTTCCGTCAGCCAGTCTAGGGGACGGCGGGGCAGCTCGTCACTGGATTCCACCGATGGCAGCGCAACCAGGAGCGCGGCGATCTCGCCTTCGATTTCTTCGTCTGGCTGAGTCCAACTCGCCAGGCGATTCTCGATCATTCGGAGTCGGTATCCGCGACTCAGTGGCACTGCGATGGTGGTCGGAAAGGTGTCGGCCAGGCCTTGCAACTCGCGCGCTGCGGCGCCATCACCTTGCTCGAGCGCTGCGATGGTATCCAGATAGGCCATGAGCGGTTCACCATCCGTCATGTCGTCGACGCTCTCGCGATCGGGCAGTCGGGGTGCGCGGACCAAAGGGTCTTTGCTCACCATCAGCGCCACCGCTGCGTCGAGGGTCGTGACCTGTCGGGCCGCGACAATCTCAGGGGGCTCCTCCTGGACCAACAGGTGGGGCGGGATCCGGCGCCCGCAACCCGTGCTGAGCGCAACCGTCAAGAGGAGTCCCAACCAGGCCGAGGTGGAGGTCATCACTGCCTCGCGAGCTCTGCGTTCAGGCGCCCGGGGAGCCCGGGGCCGGAGTAGATCAGGGCCGAATACAGCTGCACCGCTGCACATCCCTCCTCGAGTAGATTCTCGACCTGCTGCGCGCTCTCGATCCCGCCCACGCCGATCACGGGCAGGCGACCTGCGGCCGCGGCCAGAGCCGCGCGGATGCACTTCATTGCCAGAGGACGCAGCGGTCGACCAGAGAGACCGCCCGCCTCTCCGGGATCCCCCGCGAGCATGTCGCGTCGGATCGTCGTGTTGCTGGCGATGATTCCAGCGATACCATGCTGATGCGCCAGCTCGACGGCCTCGTGGATGGCCTCCGCCGTCAGGTCGGGTGCGAGTTTCAGGAAGACCGGTGTGCTGTCGGCTTCTGCCAGGACCGCGGGAAGCAGGCGTGAGAGGGCGTCCTGATCTTGGAGGCTGCGCAATCCTGGGGTGTTCGGAGAGCTGACGTTCACCGTGAAGTAGTCCGCCAGCCCGTGGAGCCGACGTGTGGACAGCGCGTAGTCCGCTGGCGCTTCGTCCAACGGGGTCACCTTGCTCTTGCCGAGGTTGACACCGACCGGGACTGATGGCCACTTTCCGGCCTCGCGGAGCGCTCGCAGGCGTGTTGCCATGGCTTCGCTGCCGCGGTTGTTGAACCCCATCCGATTCAGGAGTGCGTGCTCGCCTGGAATCCTGAACAGCCTCGGCCGAGGGTTCCCTTGCTGGGGGATGGCCGTCACCGTGCCGACTTCGACGAATCCGAAGCCCAGCGCCGGCCAGAAGGTCAGCGCTCTCGCGTCCTTGTCCAGACCTGCGGCCAGTCCGACCGGACCTGTCAGCTGCAGCCCTGCGACCGTTCGCGCCAACTCAGGTACGGGACGAGCACGAGCGCCCACGAGAGACGCGAACAGGCCCGGAGCGCGCTCCAGTGCGGAAAGCGTCAGGTCGTGGGCGTTCTCGGCATCCATGCTGAACAGCATTGCGCGAGTCGGAGGCCACAACAGATCCATCATTGTGGGATCCCCGAGCCTCGTTCGGACCATGCGTCTGCCAGGAGGTCGAGGTTCCCCCAGAGGTAGTCCACGAACGAGGCGGCCGTGACAGCAGTGATGATGACCATCGTCCACCATGGAACGGGGGTCAACCACGCTTGGTCGGGCAGGATGGCGCTGAGTACGAGGGCGATGAAGATGACTTGAGTGCCGACCCCTTGCACGACAGCCTTCAGTTTTCCAGACGGACGTGCCGACACGACGACCGAGCGGATGGCGGCGACTGACCGAATGAACGAGATCGACGAGTCGCGGTAGAAGATGACCATGATCATCCACAGGTCTGCGACATCGATGGCGTACATCCCCAAGAACAGTGTGTAGCGGCAGAAGGCGTCCGAGAAGGGGTCGAACAGCTTGCCGAACGTGGTCACGGCGCCGTAGCGCCTCGCCACGTAGCCATCGGCCAGATCGGTGAGCTCTAGGAATAGCGCCAAGAGCGCTGCGACAACGAGCGCCCAAGTGTCGCCTTGGACCATGAACACCACGGTCAGAGGCGCCAATGGGAGTCGCATCGCAGTCAGCGCGTTCGGGTTGATCGGCGGCTGCATTCGGCGGTGTAGCTCACGGCGACGGGGGAGGGCCACCTGTGGCGGGACCTTGGACAGCGTATTGCGCGAGCGACAGCAACGATAGCGCTACCGTGGCAGCGCCGAGCGCCGAGCCCACTGACGGCCAGTGCACGTCGAGCCAGGGGCCATGGAACACGAGCACGGACACCGCCACACCCTCGAACGCGACTGCGATCTGCCCAATTGGGTTGGGCCGCCAGTGCAGACCACGTGGGCCTGCCCAGCCCCACGCAGCGGCGACTCCCACATCGCGGGTCAGGGTGGCGACGCACAACCAGCCCGGGGCATCTCCCGCCCACCACAGTGCGAGCCACACCGTATCGGTCAGCAGCTTGTCGGACAGTGGATCGAGAAGGAGCCCCAGCTCAGAGTGTGCGTCCAGCATCCGGGCCAGCCAGCCGTCCACAAGATCCGATACGATGGCGCCGACGAACACGGCGAACGCGAGGCCATGCGCATCGTGGGCGAGCAGGAGCCACGCGACCAGCGGTCCGCAGAGCCCGCGTAGCAGAGTGACCAGATTCGGCAGGTGGGTCATGTCGGCGCGGCCTCGTGCGGACGATCGGGGATTGCTCGGTTCCTCGCCTGGGACACCAGCTGTGGGCACCATGAGGTGCTGCATCAGCGCATGGCGGGTGGAGTCGGAGCCGCGCATCGGTGGAGGAGCGTGTTCGGGGCCGTCGGGGGTATCGCTGCGCGGCCTGGGATACGACTGGGTGACTGGAGGCAGGGTGGCAGAGCGAACGGACTTCCTTGTGGTGGGCACCGGCGTCGCCGGCATGTGGTTCGCTCTACACGCCGCCAAGTTTGGTCGGGTGATCATGGTCACCAAGCGTGAACCCGAGGAGAGCAACAGTCGCTACGCCCAAGGGGGGATTGCAGCGGTGTGGTCCGATGGCGACTCGTTCGACCATCACGTTCGGGACACACTGGTCGCTGGGGCTGGCCTCTGTCGGCGAGATGCTGTGGAGATCACAGTTCGTGAGGGCCCAGACCGCGTTCGACAGCTGATCGCGCTGGGGGCACAGTTCACTCGTCGGCACGATTTTCCGGATGAGTACGACCTGCACCGGGAGGGGGGGCACAGCCATCGCAGGATCCTCCATGCAGATGACCTCACCGGCGCAGAGGTCGTGCGGGCGATGCATGTGGCGTGCGAAGAGGAGAAGAACATCGAGATCCGCGATCACCACATGGCGGTGGATCTGGTCACGACCGCCTGGCTCGCGCGTCGGAAGAACGAGCTATCGCCCGCCGACAATCGGGTCTGTGGCGCATACGTGCTGGATGTTCACTCCGGAGATGTCGAGGCTGTTGGCGCCCGGGCGGTGGTGCTCGCCACGGGCGGCGCGGGAAAGGTGTACCAGTTCACGACCAATCCCCCGATCGCATCGGGAGACGGTCATGCGATGGCGTGGCGCGCGGGCGCGCGCATGGCGAACATGGAGTTCGTACAGTTCCATCCCACGTGCCTGCACCACCCTAAGGTGAACAGCTTCCTGATCTCGGAGGCGATGCGAGGGGAGGGGGGCAAGCTCCGCCTGCCAGATGGGCACCGCTTCATGCTGGACTACGACCCACGTGCCGAGCTGGCTCCACGCGATGTTGTTGCGAGAGCGATCGACGCAGAGCTCAAGCGCCTTGGGCTTCCATGTGTCTACCTCGACATGCGCCACATCACGAGGGAGGAGGCGGAGCGGATGTTCCCGAACATCGACGCTCGGCTTCGGGCGCTCGACATCGACATGGCACAGGACCTCATCCCTGTCGTGCCGGCAGCGCACTACATGTGCGGCGGTGTGCAGACCGATCTGTACGGGGAGTCGTCCCTGGCCAACCTGTTCGCCGTGGGCGAGGTGGGGTGTACGGGGTTGCACGGCGCCAACCGTCTCGCGAGCAACTCGTTGCTGGAGGCATGTGTGTTCGCGCACCGCGCCGTAGCTGCGCTGCGTCAACGGATGCCGTCGCTGCCCGAGGCACCGGATCTGCCGGAATGGGATGCGGGTCAAGCCGTCGACTCGGACGAGCTGGTCGTGATCGCCCAGGTGTGGGAAGAGGTACGGCGCTTCATGTGGAACTACGTTGGAATCGTGCGAACGACCCGGCGCCTCAAGCGTGCACGGCGACGTCTGCAGCTCGTGACGGACGAGGTGCGAAACTACTATTGGGACTTCAAGCTCACTGGAGACCTGGTCGAGCTGCGCAACCTGGTGGACGTGGCCGACATCATCGTACAGTCGGCCCTGAAGCGCCGGGAGAGTCGAGGTCTGCACTACACGCTTGACTTCCCGGAGGCGGACTCGCGGTTTCTCACGGACACCGTGGTCGAGCGGCAGCCTTGGTAGGCGGCCCGATCAGAACCCGGTGAGGAACGCCCTCGGCGGAGGCCGGCTGCCCACAAGTGCTTGAATCTCGGCAGGCGTCTTGGGTGTCTCCGACGTGAGTACGCTGGGGCCGCAGCTGGTGACGTGAACGTCATCCTCGATGCGAATGCCGCCGAAACCTCGCCACTTCGCGATGCGGTCATGGGCCATCATGTCTCGATGCGGCACGGTGAGCGCGGCGTCGTCCAAGATGGCGTCTACGACGTAGAATCCCGGCTCCACGGTGACGACCCAGTCTTCCTCCAAGGGCAGGTCGAGTCGGAGGTAGCGGGTTCCAAACCCTTGTGGGCGACCGCTTCCGGTGGGATAGCTAGGGCGATCCCCGAAATTCTCCATGTCATGGACGTCGAGCCCAAGGTGATGACCGACGCCATGTGGGAAGAACAGCGCGTGCGCGCCAGTAGCGACGACATCTTCCGCCGATCCGCGAAGCAGGCCCTCGTCCACCAGGAACTCCGCCAGTACCATGCACGCGGCGTCGTGAACGGCGCGGTAGCGCACGCCTGGCCGGCACAGCTCGATGGAAGCGAGCTGCGCCCGCAGCACAGCGTCGTAGGCGGCGGCTTGTCTTGCTGTGAAGGTTCCAGAGACTGGCCACGTCCGCGTGATGTCCACGCCGTAGCCAGTGGCGACCTCGCCTCCACCGTCGCAGAGAACCATACGCCCCGCTGTGAGGGTGTTGGTGTGCGCGTGATTGTGGAGGATATCGCCGTCCTGTGACAGGATCGTGTCGTAGCCGGGGACGCAACCGTGGGCACCCAGGACGCCAGTGAACAACGCGGCCAGGTCTGCCTCCGCGATGCCTTCGCGCGTGCAGGCCACGATGGCGCGATGCGCGTCGCAGGAGGCCGCAGCCGCCCGACGCATCTCCTCGATCTCCAGGGCGGACTTCGCCCGTCGATGGCGAATGATGGCGTCGATCAGGGCCTCAGATCCGTTGTGCGAGCCAAACACGAGAACGGTGCCGAGCCAACCGGACGCCGCCGCATTCCGCGCCGCATCGGCCACCGCTACGGTGTGAACTTCCACCTGGCGGTCCTGCAGGGTCCGAATTGATGCTGGAAGCTCCCGTGAGCAAAGCACCTTCGTCGCCCCTAGGCGCGCGCCAATCTCGGCGGGGCTCGCCCCCGGTCCGTGCCAAAGAACGTCGTCATCCGCGGCCGCCTGGAGGTATAGCGTGAAGCACCCGTCATGCAGTAGCACCGCGGCGCCAGGAATCGTGCAGCCGGTGTAGTACAAGAAGGTGCTGTCTTGCCGGAATCGAACTCCGTAGCCAGGCAGATTGCGATCCCGAACTCCGTTCCCGAGCAGCAGGATTGCTCCTCCCACCTCGGCTGTCAGTCGGTCCCGGCGCGCGTCATGGTGGGCGGACATCGAGTACTCCTAGGCGTCAGACAGCAGTAGCTCGCGCGTGACCAGGGCTTCCAGGGTGAGCCCAGCGGCCGCTACTGCCTCTGCAGCCCCTTCCTGCCGATCGACGACCGTGATGCACTGAACGACGTGAAGTCCGCCTTCCTTGGCTCGGGCGACCGCTTCGAGGAGGGAGGAGCCCGTTGTCGTGGTGTCCTCGACCACAGCGACGGAGGTGCCTGCGGGCACGTTGCCCATCCCTTCGAGTACTCCGCCGGTTCCATGTCCCTTCGGCTTCTTGCGAATGAGGAACGCGTGAACCGGCCGACCGCGAAGCGTGGACAGCGCAGCGACGCTGCATGCCACGGGGTCGGCGCCCATCGTCAACCCGCCGATGGCGTGTACCTCCGGATGCAGGCGATCGAGGATAGCCTCCGCGATAAGCCGACATCCCTCCGCGTGCAGGGTCACCTGTCGTGCGTCCACGTACAGGTCGCTCTTCTTGCCGCTGGCCAGGGTGAACGACCCAGTTCGCACGGCCTTCTCTCGCAGCAGCTCAGTCAGCCGATCCATCGGTCTACTCCACGAGGAACAATGAGAGCTCGGGCACCCACACGATCACAGCAAGGCATCCGAGCATGAGGAGCAAGAATGGCACCACGGCGCGAATGACCTCGAGGATTGGGCGTTCGAACACCGTGGATGCCACGAACAAGTTGATTCCCATGGGGGGAGTCAGGTAGCCCAACTCGAGGTTCACGATGAACATGATCCCGAAGTGTATCGGGTGGATTCCGTACGACGCCGCGATGGGTGCGAGGAGGGGAGCCACGATCAAGATGGCCGACAGGATGTCCATGACGCATCCGAGCGCCAACAAGAACAGGTTCACCATGATCAAGAACGTGAACTGGCTGTCGACCCGAGCGAGCATCCAGTCCGTCGCTGCTTCGGGGATCTGCTGGAAGACGAAGAACCGGTTCAGCGAGATCGCAATGACGAGGATCAAGAACAACGATCCCATCATCACTGCACTCTCGGAGAACACGGAGGGCAGGTCGCGGAGGCGCAACTCTCGATGCAGGAGGAGCTCCACTGCGAGGGCGTACACCACCGCCACCGCAGCAGCTTCCGTGACAGTGAACCGTATCGCGAACTCCACGCCAAACGGAGCGAAGTCGAGCACGCCGTAGATCCCACCCAGGATGAGAACAGGAAGCATGAGGCTGGGAACACCTCGGAGGAAAGTGCGTCCTACATCGGCTCCCCACGCACTCCAGTCCACGTCGCCACTTGGCGCTGCGTCCCGCGGCCACATCACGTAGAAGGTGTACATTGCCAAAGTCGACGCGATGAACAAGCCCGGGCCGACACCAGCCATGAACAAGGTCGCTGGGTCGATGACTCCCACTCCCGGGGCGTTCGACACCATGATCGCGTAGACGATCATCGGGATCGATGGCGGGATGATGATGCCGAGTCCTCCAGCTGTTGTCAGCAAGCCCATGCTGAACCGCTCGGTGTAGCCCTCCTTGATCAGCATCGGGAACATGATCGAACCGATGGCGATGACCGTCACTGGCGAGGAGCCACTGATCGCCGCAAAGAACGCGCATGCGGCGACTGCGCCGACGCCGAGTCCGCCAGGCACTCCGCCGATACACGCCCTCGCGAACGCGATGAGGCGCGTAGCGATGCTGCCCCGCGTCATCAAGTTGCCTGCCAGCACGAAGAACGGGATCGCAAGCAGCTCTTGCTTCTTGGTCGCCTCGAACATGTCCGATACGACGGTCTCCGCTGACCCGCCCCGCAGCAGGATCCAGCACGCGAGCGTGCCTACGCCAACGGCGACGAACAATGGAGCTCCGAGGAACACGAGGGCCACCGAACTCAAGAGAACGAGCCATCCGGTACCGAGCCAAGCTCCCAGAGCCAGCACGACCAGAGCCCCGGGCAGGGCCCCGGCCAGCACGATGTCCGCTGGGCGACGCGATGGGGCGCCCCGTGGACTGTCGATGGACGGCTGCACGTACAGAGCGTGGCCGGCGAACCGCAACGACATGATGGCGAACGCGGCGACGAGGAACAGGACTGGGACCCAGAGGGGAAACCGGCTCCCGGCGTCGACGAATCCAAAGGCAAAGCTGGCGAATGGGTCCAGATCAGCGTCGTATTGCGCGTCGATCCAGTCATCCATGGTGGGGAAGGGAGTTCCGATACCGTACTTGTCCCCCGGCATCATGGTGACGAGCCCGTTTATCGGGGCGACGAGGGGCCCCCACACGCGCGCGCCCTCGAAGGCGTCGTGGCAGTGACGGAACACAGCTTCCCATGAGCCGTGAGCGAACACTGCGCAGAGGACGGCTGCAATGCCGTTGGTCAAGCGCCGGACGAACTTCGCGCTGGGGACGGAGAGCACCCGGTCGATGGCGTCGACGGCGATGTGTTTGCGTTCTTGGGTCGCGATCGAGGCGCCAAGGAACCCAACCACCACCATCAGCAGTAGCGCCATGTTCATCTGACCTTCGAGGGCCCACAGGCCTCCGAGGTCGCCGAGGCTGGGGCTGAACTCTCGCGCCAGGTACTCGTTGAACGCGAGGAAGGTCATCAGGACCATGGCGATCGAGACCAGTGCGCGCTCGAGTCGCCCGAAGAGCTGATCGAACCGCTGACCGGCACGCTCGGCGACCACCAGGATGCCAGTGCCGATGATGATGCTCCAGACCACCAACTCTTGAAGGGGGCCTGCAGCTGCGGTCGTCCATGTGGCTCGGCCAGCGGAAGCCGCGCCTCGAATGCCGCTATCGATGATGCGGAAGCCAGCGCCTACCGCGTCCACCAGTGCCTGGACCATGCGTCTGTCAGCGGGTCTGCGCGAGTGCGGCCTGGACCATGCCCAGCACGTCGCTCCCACCATCGACACTCGCCGCGTAGGACGAGTGCATGGCCTTCGCAACGTCGGAGAATGCCTTGCGGTCGGCCTCGGTGAGCTCGATCACTTCCACGTCGAACACCTCCATCGTAGCGACCATCTCGGCCTCTTCGGCCCGGATCGCTGCGCGGCCGGATGCCGTCAGCTCCTTGGGCTTGCGAAGCACGGCCTGAAGGTCGGGTTCCAGGCCGCCGAACCAACTCTTCGAGTACACGATGGCGGCGGGCTGGTAGATGTGGCGGCTCAGCGTGAAGTAATCCAGTGGCTCTGCAAGGCCGCCGGCCTGGATGTAGAGCGCCGTGTTGTCCAGCCCGTCGATCACGTTGGACTGCAAGGCGGTGAGGACTTCCGTCATCGGCTTCTGAACGGCCTGGCCGCCGAACGCCTTGTACATGGCCATGTGCACGTCCGACTCTTGCGACCGCATCTTGAACTTCTTCAGATCGGCAGGCTTTCGGATGGCCTCACCCTTGGTGCCGAACGACCTCCAGCCGTTCTCCGACCACAGTCCCAGCACGAACCCGCGTCGGCCAAGCACCCCGTCGAAGTGGTCGAACAGGACGGAATCGAGCACGTGGTCCGCTTCGGCATTGCTCGCGAACAAAAACGGGAGTTCGATGATCGACAGCTGGGGAATGTTCCCGCCCTCGGCGAGGGCCGCCGTGGTCACTGCGCAAGCCTGCAGCCGCTCGCCGCGGCGCGTTTCGCGGACCATCTCGACTTCACCCATCACACCCGGCGGGCGCAGGATCACGTTGATCCGACCGCCAGATTCCTTCTCGATCAGGGTCTCCATCTTCTCAAGCATGTCCATCCAGGGCGTGCCCTTGGGAGCGAGGCTCCCGATGTTCAGCTCGTGTGGGCCCTGAGCGCCCGCACCGGAGCCGAGCGCGAGCAAGAGGCCTGCTGCGCCTGCCGCAGCGGCCATCGTGCGCGTCCAAGAGGTAGGCATGGGGTTCTCCTAGTGAGGGCCGAGGCGAGATGGGTCGGGAAGCGGCCTGATCGATGGGAGGTGCAAGAACGGATCAGTCGCCCGAACTCTCGAGCGCCTTCTTGTCGAAGAGCTCGCTGCGTCGTGCGATCAATGACTTCGCCTTCTCCTGCTCCTTCATGTTCTCGGCCGTGACCCCGGCATCTGGCTTCGCGTTGGCATCCGCGGCGAGCACATGGGCCAGGTCGGCGTCGAACAGCGACACGTTCGCGGTACCCACGGCGAGCATCTCGGCTCGGAGCACCCGAGTCGCGAGGTAGTACGGCGCACCTTCGATGGACGCGGCAAAATACTCGGTGGACTTGTCGAAGTCCCGCCCGGCAAATGACGGTAGGGCCGAGTAATAGGCCCCCCAATATCGAGCCGGGCCGTAGTTGAAGTAGGCCGGATCGAGCTGCTCGGTCGTTGAGACGTAGGCCTTGACAGTCGGCAGGTGGCGGAGCGTCTTGGACAGGCTCTGGGCCTTGCCCCACTTGCCTAGCGCAGTTGCTGTCCAGTACAAGCAGGGTACGTCTGCGCGCGTCGCGAACTCGACCGCCTCCTTCTCCTTCTTGCCATCGGCGATGGCTTGTGCGAACTGCTCGTTCAGCGAGAGGCACCGAGTTCCCCACTCGATGGCTGTGCCCCACCGTTCCACCTTGGTGTCCTTGTCATCCGAGAAGGCGTCACCCCAGAAGTACCAGCCTCGAGTGAGGCGCTCAAGCGCCTGGCGGTTGGTGCTGTCGGCGGCGGCGATCGCTTCATAGGCGTCCAGCGCATCCTTCAGCCGCTGCTCATCGAAGCGTTCCGACCAGGCCTGGTCCGCGGCCGTCGCTGCATCTGTCGACGCGGCGGCCTTCGCACCTTCAGCTGCAGCCGCTGCCGAGTTGTCGTAGCTCCCAGGGTGCTTTCCACAGGCTACCAGGAAGATGACCACGAGCACTGCGCGCATGATTCCGCTCCATCATCTGTCGCGTTGACAAGCATCCGAGCGAGCCTTTGGGCGGCGGATTGCACCGACTCCAGACAGCCTCGGTTCCGGCTCACTTAAGGGCGATCCTGGGATACTGTCAACGGTGCCGGCACGGTAGGTGCACTTATGTGCTCTTTGCCCGACGAGTCGACGCCGTATAGAAGCGCGACCAGGCCGGAGGCGCCATGCTGCTCGATGATGTGCCCCTCGCGCTCACCTACGATGACGTCTTGCTCGTGCCGAGGCGGAGCGACGTGCTGCCGCGCGACGTGTCCATCCACACGCACCTCACCTCGGCGATGCGGTTGAACATTCCCATGCTCTCCGCAGCCATGGACACAGTCACCACTGCCAAGACGGCGATGGCGATGGCATTCCACGGGGGGCTGGGCATCGTGCACAAGAACCTCTCCGTCGAACAGCAGGCGGAAGAGGTGAGGGCGGTGAAGAAGGCCGTCACGGGCACCATCGCCGATCCCATCACAGTCACGCCTGACGTCACGCTCCACGAGGCGCGGCGGATCATGCGCCGGAACAACGTGTCGGGGGTGCCAGTCGTCGTGGATGGACGGGCCGTAGGCATCCTGACCAACCGCGACCTGCGGTTCGAGCGGCGACTTGATCGGTCAGTGGCAGAGGTCATGAGTCGCGACCTGGTGGCCGTTCCACCAGGCACGCAGCTCGAGCGCGCCAAAGACCTGATGCAGGAGCACAAAATCGAGAAGCTCTTGGTCGTCGACGGTGCTGGGCTCTTGTGTGGCTTGATCACGATCAAGGACATCGAGACTGTGGCCCGCCATCCGAATGCGGCGCTCGATCCCCATGGACGACTGCTCTGTGGCGCAGCGCTTGGTGTGGGTGGGGACAGCGAGGAGCGTGCCGCCGCGCTCATCGATGCCGGAGTCGATCTGCTTGTGATCGACACCGCACACGGACACTCGACCGGCGTGCTCCGCGCTGCGGAGGCGGTCCGCGCGCGCTATGCGAACGTTGCGCTCGTCGTTGGCAACGTAGCGACTGCCGACGCCACTCGGGCGTGTATCGACGCAGGCGCGGATGTCGTGAAGGTGGGCATCGGGCCCGGCTCGATCTGCACCACGCGGGTCGTTGCTGGCGTCGGGGTGCCCCAGCTGACCGCCGTGGCCGAGTGTTCCAAGGTCGCGCGCGAGGCGGGTGTGCGGATCATCGCGGACGGTGGCGTCAAGTACAGCGGCGACATGGCGAAGGCCATCGCGGCGGGCGCGGACGCCGTGATGGTGGGCTCTCTTCTTGCTGGAACCGATGAGTCTCCAGGCGATGTCGTCCTGTACCAGGGGCGTCGGTACAAGCAATACCGGGGCATGGGCTCGATCGAGGCCATGAAGGCGGGGTCGTCCGACCGCTACTTCCAAGAGATTGGCGACCCCGAAGCCGACTCGAACAAGCTTGTACCCGAAGGGATCGTAGGTCGCGTGCCCTACAAGGGGCCCGTGGGCGATGTTCTGTACCAGATGACCGGCGGTTTACGGGCCTCTATGGGCTACTGCGGCTGTTCGTCCATCGAGCAGATGCAGCGCGATTCCACGTTTGTCCGCATCACATCTGCGGGATTGCGCGAAAGCCACGTGCACGACGTGATCGTGACCCACGAGGCGCCGAACTATCGGCTGAACTAAGGCCCCGACGGGTATTCAGCACGCAACGCCCTGAACGACGAAGCCCCGCTCCGTTGCCGGAAGCGGGGCTATACCGCCATAGGGCTCGAAGGTCTACTTCTTCACCGCGATGCGAAGGGTGACCAAACCGCCGTTTGGACCGGGCACACCGCCACGCACGTACACAAGGCTGCGGTCGGTGTCGACGCGGACGACCTTGAGGTTCTGTACCGTGACGCGCTTGTTCCCCATCTGTCCGGGCATCTTCTTGCCCTTGAGCACATGGCCAGGCGTGAGACGTGTGCCGATTGAGCCGCCATGCCGGAAGAACTCGTGCGTACCGTGCGACCGGATGAAGCCCGCGAAGTTGTGGCGCTTGAACACGCCCGCGAACCCACGGCCCTTCGACGTGCCACTGACGTCGACGTAGTCGCCGACGGTAAACACGTCAGCGGCTCCGACGGTGTCTCCGACCTTGTGCTTGGCGGCGACCGAGGCCGGCACCCGGACTTCGCCCCTGTTGCGCGGGGGAGCGTCCTCACAACCCGCTGCCTTGAGCTGGCCGAGCTGAGCCTTGTTCAGGCGCTGCTTCTTCTGGGAGCCGAACCCGAACAACAGTGCGCTGTAGCCGTCCTTGGTCTCGCTCGTCTTCACCTGCAGGACGGTGCATGGCCCCGCCTCGACGACCGTGACGGGAACAACGTTTCCGTCATCCTGGAACACTTGGGTCATTCCGACCTTGCGGCCGAGAAGGCCCATAGACTCGTTGGCCATGTTTACCTCCGCATTGGACGGCAGTGCCGTCGTACGGTCTAGAGTGACTGAGCTCGAGCGCCGTCAATCAGTGACGTGTGAGACTCAGAACGTGTACTTGACGTACCCGTTGGGGGCGACGGCGAGATCGAAGTTGATGACATAGTAAACGTCAACATCGAGCCCCAGTGAGAAGTGGCTGAGCTTGGTGTAGTACTCGATGGTGGGACCGCCGGCGACCATCGGTTGGGGGCCCTCGTGGATGGACGGCCCTTCTGCAAGCCCCCACGTCTCCAGTACCACCTGCTGACTATAGGCGTCGGCGTCCATCAGCTTCGGAACGAACATCACGCCGCCGCCGGCTCGCACGCCGATGCCGAACCGCTTGGTTGGGTAGAAGCTCACCTCACCCAGCACCACGGTTGCGAAGGTGTGGATGTCACCCTGGATCTTGTTTGTGTCCGGCAGCGAACCCAGGACGTCGAACTTCGGACCGTTCTGGAGCGACTGGGACACGTCGAACTCTACTGCGACCGAGAGATTTTCGTTGTCGACGACGTCAGAGCCGACAGCGAGGTTCAGGCCGATGACCGGGCGCAGGATACCGCTGAACGCCGCGATGTACTGCTGTGTGCCCATGCCTGCCTTCATGAACGTGCCGCGTTCGACCTCACGGACAATGACGTTCTCGAAGTCCTTTGCCCGGGTCTTTCCAGCCGACCGTGAGTCACCGTCGAGGTCTTGCACCCCTTGCGCCCAAGCTGTGGACGTCAGCCCGCCCAAGACGAGCACGGTGAGAATCGACCTCATGAGTCACTCCGACTGGTTTGCGCAGTGGTGATTAGCATGTCTGCGCGGGTCGCGAAAGGGATTGACGGCGACTCCACGCCCCGCCCAGAAACAACGAAGGCCAGGCACACTGTGCCTGGCCTCTTCAGCTCGCTGATGGGTCAGCCGGGCGAGAAGATGAACGGGTAGGAGACGATGACGATGCCGCCGCCCTTCGGCTCTGGGAACTGCATCCGCATGAACCGGCCGACGATGCACTGCTCCACCGCGCTGTTGCCCATCGTGGACGACTTCTTCGACGCCGAGGAGACCGTGCCGTCCTTGGCGATGACGAACTTGATGACGATCTTGCCGTTCAGCGATGGGTTCTTGGTGAGCTCACGCTGGTAGCAGTATCGGATCTGGTTCATGTGCCGCTTGATGACTTCATCGATCAGTGACCGATCCAGTGCGCCGAGAATGATGGGGTCGCCACCTACCGTGCCGATGCCGCCCTCACCCTTGGCGCCAAACGAACCGCCGCCAGAGCCGTAGCCGGATGCGCCCGAGCCGATGCCCTTGGTGCCAAGCCCGCCGAGACCCTCGGCCGTGCCACCGCCGCCGAGCCCCGAACCGCGAGCGCCCAGGCCACCAGAGCCGATCTGGGTGCCCTTGGCGCCGATGAGCCCGCCGATGCCGCCCGTGAGGTTGGCGTCGAGTGACGAGCTGAACATGCCGCTGAGGTCACCAGCGTCACGTAGCGCGCCCAGGACACCTGCGTTCTCGGCAATCTGGCGGTCGAGCTCCTTCTTCTTGACCTCGACCTTGTTGCCCTTGGCCTTCTCCATCTTGGCGTCTTTCTTGCCGGTCTTGCCTTCTTCCTTCTTCGCCTTTGCGCCCTCACCGGCATCGGGGTTGCCAGAGGGCTTCTTCTTCTTCTTCTCTTCCGGCTCGGGCTTCTCCAGGAGAAGCTCGACGAAACGGTCGGGAATCTCGACCATTTCGTTCGCTGCGGGCTTTGGCGAGAAGTACATGATCACGCCGAACATGATGCCGATGAAGCCCATGAACGAAATGATGGCGATGAAGGGGTAGTCGACGTCTTCGTTCGCTCGGTCTACAATCGCGGCGCCGGGCATCACCATGTGTGAGAAGAACACCACGCCGCCGGTGTCCACCATCAGGCGGGTGTCATCCCCCACCGGGATCTCATAGACACCGCCCGCCTTGGTGGCCTTGCCCGCGGCGACGAGCTCATCAAACGAGTACCGCTTGTCCGCCTCGTCGACGAAGCCATCCCAGTCTTCGGCAACGCGGGCAACGTAGCCCTCGTCACCCTTCTCAAAGAGGACGTGGTCTCGTCCAGTCGGAAGCTGGGTGTCAGGGGAGTAGAAGTCGTTCCGCCAGTCGGAGTTGACCTCTGACCACATCGGCGGCGTGTACGGCAGGACCATGTGCAACGGCGCCGGGACCCAGCCCATGTCCACGCCGAGGAAGTGCCACCGCCATCCAACAGACGAGCCGATGGTGACATCGTGCATGTCGGACGTGGAGTAGTGCTTGGTGTCCAGCAGAACCTGGTCCCAGATCTGGTTGATCTCGAGCACCTTCGGCCGCTTGAGGTTCAGTCCCAGTGAGGACTGAGCTGTACCCGATCGCATGATGAAGGCCATCACGTCTTCGGTGGTGTTCGCGAGGCGCTCTTCCTCGGCGTCGACCTCAGCCTGGGTCATGACGGCCGCTCCGCTGGCGGCGCCAACCTCGGCAGCGAAATCTTCGCTCGTCACCTCATCGGTGGGCTCGTCGAGTTCCTCCTCGTCGTCCTCGTACTCCTCATCGTCGAGGGTCACGAGAAACCGAAGGTCGCCAATGGCGAACGAGTCGCCGGACCCAAGCTTCGCATCGAGGACCTTCTCGCCATCGACCTGCAGGCCGAGCTCGCTCCCCAGATCGAGGAGGGTGAGGGTACCGTCGTCTTCGACGTTGATCACGGCATGCAACTCGGAGAGGTCACCGTCCTCCACGCGAAGCATGGCGCTCGACCCGCTACCGATTGTGATGCTCTGCTCTTCGAGCTCGGCGCGCTTCACCAGCGTGCCACCCCGATAGACTTCAAGGGTGATTGCCGGGCTCGCCTCGTTGCTGGCCATCGAACGCTCCGTGACTGGGTGGCCGGGGGATCTGGGCCGAAGGTTTGGGGTGCCTACTTGACCTGATCGACGGACCGCTTCATCTCTTCGTTGAAGTTCTCACGAAGACGAATCAGGGGGTTGAAGTTCGCCTTGCGACGATCGAGAAGCAACTGCCCAGCAGGCTTCACGAGCTCTCCCTGAACGTCCACACCCTCGAAGTCGATCTCGGTGCGCTCTGCGTACTTGATCTGACGGCCAGAATCGTCCTGGGCCAGGGCCATACCCGAGGCGGAAAGAACGATCAGAGCGACGGCGTAGCGGATCATGGATGACCTCCTGTACCTGAAACAGGCCAGCTCGATGTGCTGCCCGATGCGCAGGCTATCTTGGTGTGTCGGACGCGACGGCTCAACCTTGGCTGGGTCATGTTCCCGTCAATACGCTCAGACACCCCAATTGTGCTCCGGTTCCGAGAATCTCTGTCAATCCGTCGTGAACCGCGCTCTGCATATCCAGTTGCGGAGGCGATCGACTCGCCGCCCTTGCGGCGCGTCGAGTCTACTCCGGCGGTGCGGCGTCCGGGGCGTCGTCGCCCGCTGGCGAGGCATCCTCACCGGCCGCGGCCTCCACACCGGCCTCGTCACCGGCCGCGGCCTCGTCACCGGCGGGAGCGGAGTCGGCCTCGCCCTCGACGGGCGCATCCGCCTCTCCCTCGACGGGCTCCCCGTCCTGCGGAACCTCTTCGCCCTCCGGAGGAGCATCAGCAGGTGGGGCGGCGCCTCCGCCGGCCGCACACTCCTCGACGGCGGAGTCAACCATCGGCAGGTAGCCATCCAGCAACTGCTGGATGTCCGGTGCCATGTCCACTTCTTCCGCCTCGACGACCATCGCTGCCTGCTCGAGCACCATGCCGACCTCTTCGACCAACATGGGATCCAAGCACGAGGCGTTGGCGGCCAGCTTCGCCTGCGTCGCGGTGATCGTCGCGCTCATCGACGTGAGCAGCTCTGCGTTGCGCTTGCGGCGCTCTTCCTCGGCCCGCTTCTTCTCCGCCTCAATGCGCTTCCGCTCGTCCTCGGCGGCCTTCGCTCGCTCGACCATCTCCATCCGAGCGAACACGTTGTCGGTCGGGCTGATGTTTCCCGCCTGGGAGTCACGGTAGGCCTGCAGATACTTCAGCGCCTTCGCGAACTCCTTGGTGTACTTCTCATGGAGAGTCGCGGCATTGAAGTAGGCGGCGCGGTTCAGCGGGTCGGCGTCGATGATGTCGTCGTACAACGATTCCGCCGACTTGTAGTCGCCGAGCCCACGTTGAGCGATAGCCATCCCCATCTTGCCCTCGAGGCTGGAGGGGTTGGTCTTCAGCGCCGCGTCAAAGGACGTGGAGGCCAGCTGATAGTCGCCGGAGTTCAGCGCCACGTAGCCCAGGTTCATGTTCGTCTCGAAGCTCGCGGGATCGAGCTTGAGGGCGGTCTTGAACTTGGCGATGGCAGCGGGCTCGTCGCCTTGGATGAGGTGGGTGACACCCATGTTGTTGTACACACCGGGATCCCCGTCGTTCAGCTGTAGCGCCTTCTCGGCGGTCAGCTGACTCATGCCGTACTGTCCCTTGGCGTAGTACAGCGACGAGAGATTCCGGTAGACGCCCGCGTTCTTCGGGTCGTGTCGGAGAATCTCCTGCGCCTCGGCGATCGCGGCATCGAACTGCCCTGCTGCAACGAGAGCAGAGATGTAGTCGTTGCGGATCTCGTAGTCGTCCGGGTGCGAGTCAGCGTGGAGCTTGTACACCTGAACGGCGTCGGCATGCTTGCCCTGCTCTGCCAGCACCCGGGTCAGGCTGTACAGGGAAGCATCGTATGACGAATCGGTATCGTATGCCGTTCGATAGTGGGCTTCTGCAGTGGAGATGTCGCCCATGTTCTCGGCGACCCAGCCCGCGTTGAACGAGGCCTTCGCGCCGCCGCCCAGAGCGGCGGACTTCTCGAAGAAGCCGAGCGCCGCGAGATGATCAACGGCACCCGTCTTGCGATCTGGATTGCGAAGCGTCTCGACACCCCGGACGAAATTCGCCGCAGGGTTGTTCGCGAGCTCCTCTTCACTGAACTTCTGTGCCTTTCCGCCCTTGCAGCCTGCGACTCCTACGAGTCCGACCAAGGCGAGGGCGATGGAGAGCGTGCGCATTTCGTCGTCTCCTAGAGCGTCGGCTCGAATTCGAAGCGGCGGACCTTGCTGGAGGTGTAGCGGGGGGCCGTGATCTCCTCCTCAAGTCCGGGGAAATCATCTGGCCTCAGCTCACCAAGCTTCCGAGTCGCGAACTCGGTGTTTTCGTTGTACAGCGTGAGCTCGAAACTCTTGGACAGGGCCAGCCGGTAGGCTTCGATGGCCTTCTCTTCCTGGACATAGGCCTTGTCTTGGAGGGCCATGTCGTACAGCTCGACCTGATCGTCCGTGAGGTAGAAGGGCTTGTCGCTCGTAAGGAGCGACTGGCCCATGTTCTCGTAGGCCTTGCCGAGCGCGACGAGTGAGGCGAGGCCCCATTCACCGGCGCCGGTGTTCACCAGGTTGGTGTAGGTGCCTTGCAGCTCGACGAGAGACTTGGTCTTCTTCGACAGCCCGTCGGACAGTGCCTTGTCCTCTGCCTTGCGGCTGGCGCCCTTGCCCTTGCCCTTGATCTCGAGGGCGAGGTAGGCGTCGAGTTGGGGCTGTGCGAGCATGAACATCATCTCGGCCACGAACTCGGTGTGGGCACCCTTTGCGAGGCCCGCCTCGGTCGCCTTGTTGTACATCGCGACGGTGTCCGTGTAGACCTTGTCGCGCTCCTTCAGCTGCCCCAGACGCTCCATGGACTGACCGTAGTGGAGCCGGGCGAAGTACTCGTACTCGAGCGCGCCGCCATCGGGCGGATTCTCGAAGTACGCCTTGAAGATGTCGGCCGCTTGAGCCCACTCTTCGCGGTCTTCGTAGACACCACCGATGGTCAGCTTCACGTCGGAGACGCGGTCGTCATCGGGGAAGGCCGTGATGAACTGGTTGTAGTTCTCGATGGCCTGCTCTGCCTGTCCCATGGCGTTGCGGAACACAGCGGCTGAGTAGATGGCGTCCGCAGCTTTGCCCGACATCGCGGAAGCCGCGTCGGGATCGTCCTTCTCCTTCTTCTTGAGCTCTTCCGGGTAGATGGCCCAGAGCTTCTCGTAGTAGAAGGCCGATTGTTCGAACTCGGCGATGGTCTCGTAGTCGAAGCCGAGCGCCGCGACCTGATCGTAGAAGTACTTGGTCTCCGGGCCGAACTTCGGGTCTTCGACCAAGATGTGGCGCACGTTCATCGCGTCCTGAACGGCGTCGGTCTCGAAGTAGTAGATCGATGCATTGTTCAGGGCCTGCGCCGCCGTGTCTGCCTCCGGGAACTCCTCGTAGAAGGCTACGAAGGCGTCGGCGGCCTTACCCTTGTCGTTGTCGTTGGCGAGGTCGGACTCGATCAACTTGAACGAGGCACGCTGGTAGACGTTGTACGTGTCGGTCTTGAACTTCTTGGAACCCAAGCCTTCGGTGTCGAAGTAGAACTTCGCGTTCTTCTTCAGGTTGGCCCAGTCCTCTCGCACCACGAAGGAGTCTAGCATCAGCTCAGCCGCGAGCTGCGCTTCCTTCGAGCGCGGCTCCTGCTGGATGATGACCCTGAACTGGTCCGCCGCTTCGCCGAAGCGGTACTTGTTGTACAGCAGGTAGGCCGACTTGTAGACTGCGTTCCGCACCTTCGAGTCGTTCGGGTACAGCTCGGCGTACTGCTTGCAGGCGTCGACGAGGCGCTGTTCCCACTCAGTCAGGGGCAGGGGCTCGATGTTCTTCTTTACGTCGGCGGAGGACTTGCCCTTGGAGGACGTAGACCCGCCACCTCCCTCTTGCTTCACCTGCTCTTCGGCGGAGAAGATGGCGGACTCAGCGCAGAACTTGGAGTGTTTGCCCTGCGGGTCGATGCGCACGACAGCCATGTAGTTCTCGTACGCGCCCTTGTAGTCCTTCATTTTGTACAGCAATTCGCCGTACGCGTAGTGCACGTCATACGCGTGCTCACTTGCAGGGTACTCGGCCAGGTACGTCGCGTATGCCTGTCGCGCGAGATCGTAGACCTTGGAGGCGTCGGAGTGGCGGCCCTTCTCGAGCTGCCGTGCCTGGTTGTGGAAGTCCACGGCTGTGCGACGGATTTCCGTCTCTACGGCGTCGTTGGCCTTGCGGATAGCGTCTGGGTTGGACGCATTGGCGCGCTGCCATGCCGAGTTCTTGCCGTAGTCGCGCAGCATCCGATCGACCTCTTCCAGGAGGCGCTCACGGTTACCGACCTTGCGATAGGCCTTGTTGATCTCGGCCTGGTACTCTGGACAATCCTCGGCTTGCGGATCTTCGAGGATGAGGCGCTTGTAGGTGTCGACCGCCTTGTCGAACTTGCCTTGCTCGAAGTACATCGTTGCCAGGCGCATCAGCATGGTCTTGATCAGATCCTGCTTGCCCAGCTTCGTGAAGTACTCGATGGCCTCGTCCATGGCGTCGGCGTCTGCGAAGAACCGCACGAGGTCCTTGAGGGCCTCGTCCTGGAGCATGATGCCCTTCTGCTGGTCGGCCTGACTCATGGAGTAGTCGACAACCAGCTTCATGGTGTCGATGGACTTCGCGATCTCGCCGACGTTGTAGTAGCACCACGCCAGCTTGTATAGGGCGAAAGGGTACTTCTCGGAGTCCTTGTAGGCCGTGGCCTTGAGGTATGCCCGCAACGCGCCGTAGGCATTGTCGTTGTCGAAGTAGTACTCACCGATGAGCACGTAGGCATCGGGGACATATCCGGACTGCGGATAGAGCTTGACCAGCTTCTTGAAGGCCTCGACGGCCGGATCCGGCTGCTCGGTGTCCTGCAGAGCGGAGCCCAGGAAGAACGTCGCCTGGTCTGCCCGGTCGTACCGCGGGTAGTTGCGCAGGATGTTCTCGTAGAGCTTGATGGACTTGAGCTGCCAATCCCGTGAGCCAGCGACGTTCGGCTGCAAGCTCTGCGGATCGCAGTTCTCGTCGTTGAAGCAGGCCTCATACTGGATGTCGAACGCCGCCATCTCCTTCAGGTACAGGTATCGTCCCTGCTGAAAGTAGAGATCGGCGAGACGAAGCATCATCTCGGCCTTCTGGTTGCCCTCGGACCCCCGGCTGAGGAGCTCCTTGAGCCGCCTGATAGCCTCGAGCCGCTTCTCCTCAGCTTGCCGCGCGTACTCGGCGCCGGGATCACCGGCTGAGTCGACATCACGGGCGCGAAGTACCCGTCGTTCTTCAGCCGCATGCGCGTCTGGTGCCACGACGGTCGTTGCGCCAATTGAGGCCAACACGACCGCGACCGCGAGGGTCGGACGTAGGGTATTCATGGTGTTCATGGAGCGATGTCTCCTCTGTCCCGCCGGGGACGACACCTATGGCTACTGGCAGCTTCCGCGCTCGGTGTACTCGTAGTACCCGAGCTCGTCCTTCCAGAACTCGCCGTTGAAGGGCCAGTAGATCGTGTACGGGTCCGTTGCGTAGTCGAT
This sequence comes from Myxococcota bacterium, assembly GCA_047609825.1. Lineage (GTDB taxonomy): Bacteria > Myxococcota_A > UBA796 > UBA796. The sequence continues at coordinate 18,861 of JBLFXJ010000015.1, read as the reverse complement.
AGGAGCTTCGTCCTCTGACCCGACATCGGGGTTGCCCGACTTGAACTCGTAGTCGAGACGCTGGGCGTCTACGACCTCGAACTTGATCGTCTCGGCCTGAAACAGCAGGTCCTTCATATGCTCGTAGTAGTAGGCCATCTCCCGCAGAAGGAGAAGACCCGCACGGCGCTTGTACCGCTCGCGGTCCTTGGCGAGGACCTTCTTCAGGCCCTCTCCAAGAGAGTCGCGCCACGCCGCCTTCTGGGCGTCAATCTGCACCGTTTCCTCATCCATCATGTCGAGATGACGGACAAGGGAGGACAGGTCGCGGTTCCGAAGAATGCGCGCGAACATCGCAGATTCGAGCCTCGATTCGGGCTTGCCCTTCTCGAAGTAAGCGTCAAACGCCTGGTCTGACAGCTTTCGGCCCTCTGGGGTCTTGTAGGGCTCGAGGAACGCCTCGAGCTCGTTGACCATGGGCTGGTACTTGTCGCCGAAGTCGTTCAGCTGGTTCTCGACTTCGCCGTACTCACACAGGTTGAAGAATGTGAGGGCGCGCAGGATCTCCACTTCGGGGAGGAACTCCTGCGACGCGTAATACGGGCTGTTGACCGTGAGCAGCAGGCCGAGCGCTTGGTTCAGATCCTGAACCATGAACTTGGACCAAGCCCGCTCGAACAGACTCTCCGGCCAGAAGGTGCTGTCGCGCCGAACCAAGGAGTAGTAGTTGTCGGCGTTGTCGAAGCGCTCGAGTCCGTAGTAGATCCGCGCGATGTTCATCAGCGCAAGATCCTTGGTGTCCTCGATCTCGAGCGCGCGCCGTGCGTCAGTCACGGGCGGCTCCGACTGCATCACATCGCGGAACGCCAACACCGCCGTCTTCAGCTTTCGCCGCTCGTTGTTGATGATGCCGTCGAAGTATCGGGCTCGCATGTAGAGCTCGGACTCGCGCGAGATCTGCTGGAGGTAGGTCGACGCGTCTGACAGCTCGCCATCCTCAAAGAGCTTCCGACCCTTGAGGTAGTACAGGTGGTTCTTCGCCGCGCGCGGGAATGCCTCCGGCGGGATCTTGTCGACGATGCGCAGCAACTCGGCGTCGTTGCCAGTTAGCTCCGCAATGGCGACGAGGCGGGGAAGTGCGTACTTGAAATATGGGCCCTGCGGGCCGGAGCGCACAACCTGCATGAAGTAGTGCTGCGAGCCGTGGTACAGCCCCATGTCGTACAGGGACTTCGCCAGGTAGTACTCAATCTTGGTCGACTGGTCCGGGTAGGTGTTGTCGGCCAGGAGCGTGTACAGTCCGTTTGACGCGGTGAGGTACTTCTTCGCCCGGTAGTTGGCGATCAGCTCCTCAAGGATCTGTGGACCGCCACCGGAGTCCATCTCCTCTTCCATGAGGTTGCCGTTCAGATCGTCGCCCAGCGAAGGCGCTGAGTCGAACGCATCGGGTGGCGGAGCGGTGGGAGCGGTCGGGGATGGGACCGGAGCCGGTGCCGCCGTTCCGGCCAGTGCTTCCGCCGTCCCGACGACGTCTGCCGGCGCGCCACGGTCCTTGAGGCACGACACATCCTCGGCCGTGTAGGTGTGGCTGGAGCCCTTCATGGTGCTGATGATCGTGGGGGCGGGAACGCCAACATCGACCATGTTCATGATGGCGGCGCAGTCAACGGCCAACGCGGGTGCTGAGATGACCAGCGTGATTCCGGCGAGAGCGATGCCACGAAGGAGATGCGACAGCGGGCGCTTCATCACTCAATCCCGGGGAAGAAGAACGACGCGTTCAGGAGCATCGTCATGTTGTTCTTCATCTCAAGCGTCGTGGACTCGAGGACCTCGATGTAGCTGAGGCCGCGGGCTTCAACGCGGATGGCGAATGAGGGCGAGAAGATGAGCCGCATTCCACCGCCGTAGTTCAGGGTCGGGTGGAACTGGGAGCGAGTCGCTTCAGCGATGGGGTCGCCGGCCGCATCCAACGCCTCGAGGTCGTCCACCGTGCGAACGACGCCCGTTCCGAACACACCGTAGATGTCGAAGGTGATGATGCCCCGGCCCAGCAATGCGGCCTTGCCGTAGATCGGCGAGAACTGGAAGTTCAGATTCGTGTAGAGCTGAATCTTCGAGATGTCAGGTGTGACCTGGTTCTCGTTGATGATCTGGTCGGTGATGGGCTTGTAGTCTCCATCGCCGAAGTCAGGCGAGAAAGTGCCCGACAGCTCGACGCCGAACACCTCGGTGACGTGGTAGGTGCCGCCGACGCCAACCAAGTAGCGGTTCAGGAACGGGTCGTTCGTGATGAACCCGAGGTGTGGGCCCACCTCGTAGCGCCCGACCTTGACGAAGTTCTTCCGCTGGAGGGTCTTGATCACGCGCTTCTTCGAGTTGCCCTTCTCGACCGGAGCCTCGCCACCTTCGTCGAGGAGCGCATTCCGCTCCTCGGCAACGGTGGTCGGCTGGGTGTCGTCGGTGCCGAAGATGTCGTCGAGGTCATCGTCCTGGGCGTAGGCCGCGGAAGACAATGTGGCGGCGGCGACGAGGGCCACCAGCGTACGGACGTACTGCAAAGGACCCTCCTAGAAGTCGTACAGCCGCGGCTTCATGCGCGGGAAGTAGATGGCGAGCCCCACAGAGGCCGTGAAGTTGTTGTACAGACGTGAGCCATCCGGGGGGATGTCCGGGTCGTACTGCGGCTTGTCGTCGACGTAGAACGACGCGCGCGCGTCGATCTTCAGGGACATGGACTGGTTCAGGAAGTAGTTCTGACCAATCCCGACCACGGGGGAGACCCTGACTTCGTTGCCGAGGTCTTCGAGGAGCACGATGTCTTCGCCGGCGTCAGGGTCGGCGCTCTGGTCGTAGCTCGCGACGAAGTTCTCCTTCGAGACCATGCCCACGCCCAGGAAGCCGTAGAGGTCGAAGTTCAGAACCGTCTCGCCAGCGAGGTTGATCTTCCCGTACACCGGCGACCACTGGACGCCCGCGTTGAAGAACAGCGTGACCTTGTCCAAGGGTTGCTGGAAGGAAGGGCCGTCCTGCGTTTGTGCGTTGTAGGCCCGGTCGAGCAGCACCGCGGTCAGACCCTTGAGGTCGCCTTCACCGCCATCCGGGGAGTAGCCAACGTACACGGACGCCGCGAGGACCTCCGTGAAGTGGTACCCGACGATGACTCCGCCTACATACCGGCGGGCGAAGGGGTTGTTCGGCACATACCCGAACACGGGCGCTACCTCGAACCGCTCCTGCTTGAGGAAGAAACGGTTCTCGACCGCCTTGGGGCTCTTTCGCCCTTCGCGAAACTGCTCGATGGCAGCTTCACCAGGGCTGGTTGACCCATCTTCCGCGAGCGCGGTCGGAGGGCCGGCGAGGGTCGCGGCGAACAGCACTGTGGCTGCGCTGCGTATCGTTGGGAACATCCAGGGTACTCCGACGAAACGGTCGATTCGGCCCAAAGCGAGCGGCACCTTAGCACGGGGCCTAGAGTTGTGCCGCTCGAACGGGGGACTCACGAGCCTGCGGAAAAACCGAAGCAGCGGAGGGCGGTCGGTACCCGCCAAAACGCCGCGTTGTCAACTTTTCGTGATGCGCTGTTCAGGCGCCGAGCCTGCCTTCCGCGCAGATCGAGACATGATGGGGAACTCAGTCGACCACCCACTGCTGAGTGTGCCATCCCTGGCCCCCGCGGCGGTCTCGCACGACCGCATACCACGTCCCGGCCGCACCCCGCTTGGAGGGTGAGTACCAGTCGGCTGCCGTGTAGGGGTACAAGGTCACCTCCTCGGCCATCTCTCCATCGGTGGAGAACCAGGCGACGTACGGCTCTTCCACGCGAATCTCGACCTCGCCGTCGCGATTGACGAACTCGTAGCTCTCGACGCTGGCAGTGGGAATCTCCAACGCCAATTTGTACGGTTGATCGGGGTCCACATGGACGATCGAGCCGGGCGCGACCGTCCGTCCTGCCACGGAGAACGGACCTGGGACAGGGTTGTGGTTCGGGGTGGTCGCCTCGCTCACGATCAGGCGCTTGTAGGCAGCCTCCACCTCGTTGAAGTCGATTTCGGGGTTTCCGCGTCTCCCTTCGTCCAGCGCGCCAGGGGGGATGGCGGTCACCTGAATCAGCACGTAGGCGCCTTCCCGGCGGGCCGGGTCATCGAGGCCGTCGAGGATGTCGTCCGGGGCGGTGTAGACCGGCGGCAACAAGGGCTCGAAGCCGATGAACCCCAGAGCTGCCAGCTGATCCGGCGTGGCGTTGGTAAGATCGATGTCTGCGAAGTCGAGGGCACATCCGAACCCAATGCCACCGCCATCGGCAGGGCAGGCGATCCACACGACTGAGTACGGCTCCTCGGAGTCGGGGGTCGCCAGCAGCGCCTCGAAGCTGGCGGTCTGGCCGGGCCGGATCTCAGGGGGCTCTGCTTGGACGGCCAGCACTCGTGCGCGGTCGACGAACCACACGGGGGACAGCTCGTTCGGACGTCTGTACCGATCGCCGTTGATGACACATCCCACCAGGAGCGGAGGGAGTAGAAGCTGGAGCTTCATAGCCAGAACTTCGCCTCGATCCCGAGGTTCGGGATGAACGGGAGGCCGCGGACGTACGCGGACTCCGTGAAGTCGTAGTTGTAGAGGGTGAACTCCGGGTTGACGCCGCGAATGGCGTTGATCAGATCGACGTAGGACTCGAGCTGCCAAGTCTTGAAGGTCCAGAGCTTGTCGAACCGCAGGCTCGTCTGGAAGAACGGTGGGAGCCGGTCTTCGTTTGGGTCGCCGATGCGGAAGCCGTTGTAGAAGTCGCCGTCCGCGTCGTACACACCCGCATTGAACTCCGACGTTGGATTGCCCGTGACGAACTGCACCTGGGCCGAGACGCCGAAGTCGCGTGGGAGGTCGTAGCCAGCCTGCGCGGACAGGATGTGCGTCTGATCGAAGTCGAACGCGTACCAGCAGGAGCCGGTGCCAAGGAGTCGCTGGCTGTAGGTGCCCACACGGAGCGGCTCGTCGCAGTCGGGCGGATCCAGACGACGGCTTCGCGAGAGCGTGTACGAGATCCATCCGAAGAAGCGCCCGGTAGGGTCATGCCTCGCGATGACCTCGAGGCCGTAGGCTCGACCCTGGCCCTCGTTGACGAACGGGTTCTCGCCGAATCCACCCCAATCTTCGTTGAAAACGATGAGATCGTTCATGTACTTGTAGAACACATCCACATCGTAGAAGATCGACGGTGTGATGCGATGCTCCCACCCCACGGAGCTCGCCCACGACGTCTCGGGACGGACGTCCGTTTGGGTGCCGACGCCGATGAGTTCCTGGGGCTGCGGTGGCTGGTGGTACAGCCCCGTGACCGCCTTCAGCGATACCGCGCCGGTCGCCGCATACCGTGTCGCCAGTCGGGGATCGGCCGTGATGGATGTGACCGCCGGTGATGCTTGGTCGCCGGTGATGCTGCCGGCCGAGGTCAGTGTGACCAGGTTCACCCGCACGCCAGGCGTCACGAGCCAGCGGCCCGGGTCGGACATCGGCCTCAGATTCGCCTTGAGGAACAAGTCGGGTGACCAGAGCGTGCCGCGACCGTCGAAGCCAACGGGCTCACGCTCAGCGAGGGGGTCGTCGATGGCGGAGAAGCTCAACGCTGACTTGAAGTCGAACCCATAGACGGAACCGATGAAGTCGAGGCCCGGGATAACTTCGACGTGCGGTGTGGGTGCCCACGGAAGCTCGGCCCTGACCTGTCCGATCCAGGTGTCGCCATCCAACACGAAGTCGCCGCCGAGGCCGAAGAATGTGCCGTCGACACCCAGGCTGGGCGTGATGGCGAGCGTCAGCGTGTCGCTGATCGGGTGCTGGTAGTTGACGATGATCCGGTGCGAATTGTATTTCGTGCGGAGATCGCCCTGAGTGTCCTGGTCGGAGCCTTGCGCCACATCGTCGGGCGTGCCGATCTCCAGCAGATCGTCGAAGCCGTAGACGAACACAGACAGGCGATCTGCGCCGAGGTCCGGGGCCCACTTCACCTGGTAATCCCAGTATCTCGGCTTGATCGCGAAGCCTGTGTCACCGGTGAACAGCGGGATAAACGCATCGACGTAGGACCGGCGCGCGCCGATCGCGAGTCCGTGCTTCTTGTTCTTTCCGAGTCGGCCTTCGTAGTAGAGCTGAGAGTCGAGGATGTCGGTGCCCCAGATCAGGCGGCCCTGCTCCGAGAACTCGTCCCGGGTCTTCACGTCGACCGTGCCGCCCATCGAGCGTCCGAACTGCACGCCGTAGCCACCCGGAAGGTAGTCGACGCTCTCCACCAACTCGGGCTGAATCACCGAGGTGGTACCGGTCAGGTGATAGATGATTGGGATACGGACGCCGTCGATGTAGACGCCTGAGTCCTCGGGATTCGACCCGCGGATCACGAGGAAGCCGGTCCCGAACGGCGTTCGGGCCGCGCCCGGAAGCGTCTGGATGACCTTGACAGGATCGCCGAACGTGCCTGGAACGCGGCGGATCTCTTCGATCGAGAGCGTTCGTCGGGTGACCTCTACCTTGTCGGTCTGGTAGACGGCGACCACCTCGTTGTCTCGGTAGGCCTCGCTCCGCATCCACATCGCAGCGGTGGTGACCTCACCTTCTGTGACCTCTGCCTCCACCTCTGCGCTGATGTGGCCGGTGTGGAGCAGTCGCAGCGTGTAGCTGCCGGGCGGGACCCCGCGGATGCCGAACCGGCCGTCATGGTCTGTGGTCCCGACGAGGTCGGTGCCGACCACGACCACGGAAACGCCAGCGATCGGCGTTCGCGTTCCCATCTCTCGAACGGTGCCGTCGAGCGTGATGGGGAGCTCCACGGCGGGCTCGGGCTCGGGCTGGAGGACGAACCCGTAGTCGAAGTCGAACATGACCGACACCGGCCCGGACGCCGCGCGCGCTGGCGCGAAGGTCATCTCGAGCACGGCGTCGACCGCGGCCTCGTCGAAGCCATTGCCGGCTGGCGTGACGATGTCGACCGAGACGAGATCGCCCTCCGCGTCGAGCTCAATGCGGAGGGTGACCACAGCCTCGAGGCCCGCCTCCAGCGCCTCCTGCGGGTAGGCGGCCTCGACGTACTCCACGACCGCCGGACCCTCGATCAGCGGTTCATCGGCGACTGGGGCGGGCTCCGGCTCAGGAGCAGCCTGCTGGCCCCACGCGGTGCTGATGGAGAGTAGCGCCAACACGACAACACGCACCCGCTACTCCACCGACTTCTGGAACCGACAGCTGTACGGCACGCCCTTGACGATCACTGCGATACCATCCTTTGTCCCCGCTTTCCAGCGCGAACGGCGCATCGCGTCGATGCAGGCGGCGTCGGCGTCCGGATGCAGCGAGGCGACCACGGCCACGTCGGTAACCCTACCTTCGGCCCCGATGGTCAGGACCAGCTCAACGCGCCCCTCGAGCTCGAGCTCGATGATGCTGAGAGGCACCTCGAGTGGCGGGTCGTAGCGCACCCGCGGAGGCTTCTGCACGGCGGTGTAGGGAACGACCGCGGACTCCTCGGCATCGGAGAGCGCCATCGTCTCGTCGGTTGCTCGGGTAGCGGTCGTGGTGCCGGCGCGTACAGCCAGATTCGTGTCGCCTCCTTCGAGGAATGAGTCGTTGTTCAGCCCCTGAACGACACGGGGCACCGGCTTGGGCGCGTCAGCTGGAGGAGGAGGAGGCGGCTCGAGCGGCTCCGGCTCGAACTGTACGACATCTGGCTTTGGCTTTGGCTTTGGCTCTGGCTCTGGCTCTGGCTCTGGCTCTGGCTCTGGCTCTGGCTCTGGCTCTGGCTCGACCGGCGGAGGCTCCGGAGTGTGGACAGCCATCTCGATCCACACCACCTGTTCCCTGGCGCGCTCCGGCAGCTGGGTCACGCCGCCAGCAAGCACTCCGTGCAGCCCGACGGAGGCGAACAGCGCCAGCAAGAGGACTACGGTCTCGCGACGGGTGCGGCCAGGCGCCACATCCGCCGTCCGCATCAGCGTCCCTCCGGGAGCACGCCGACCCCTTCGCCCCGCGTTGCAGGATCGCTGGGGACCATCTCGGCCTTGTCGATGTTCAAGGCGAACTTCGCGATGCCCTCGGAGCGGATGAGGTCGATGAGCCAGATCACTCGGCCATGGGCGACGGCGCGGTCAGCGGCAATCAGGCACACAACGCCGGCATCGCCGCGCTTGGCGTCGCGCAGTCGCTCGCGCAGCCGATCGGGACCGATGCTCTCACCGTCGAGCAGGAGCGAACCATCTGTGAGCAGCGTGAGGCCCAGGCTCGTGCTCTCGGTTGCCTCTCCGGTGGCTGCGTCAGGCAGGTTCACCTTGATGGACGACTGAACGATGGTTGTGGCAGTGACCATGAAGATGATCAGTACCACCAAGATGATGTCGACGAACGGTGTGATGTTGATGTCGGCGATGATGTCGTCGTCGTGAGCTCCGAGTCTACTTCCCATGGTTGGCGCCCGCGCGCGTGCCCGCCAGGCTGGCCATCATCAGCTCGGCGAGGCTTGCAGAACGGCTGAGGCGTCCCTTCACGGCTCGGCTGAAAAAGTTGTACAGGACTACAGCTGGGATCGCTACGAGGAGTCCCACCGCGGTCGCGACGAGGGCCTCGGAGATGCCAGCCATCACGGCCTCTGACGCCTCTGAGGTGTTGACGCTGAGGTCGTGGAACGCCTGAATGATGCCGAGGACTGTGCCAAACAGGCCCAGGAAAGGGGCGTTGGAGCCGACTGTGGCCAGGAATGCCAGCCCCCGCTCCATCCGTAGCCGCTCGGCGGATGAGACCGAGGCCATCGCCCGCTCCGCGGCTTCGGCACCGCGTGGGGCGTACTCGGCGCCGGCGAACAGCACACGGGCCTCGTGCCCCGACAGCCCGCGAAGCGCGCCGGTGAACGCCGACAAGTCACCGCGCGCGATGAACGCGTCGAGCGCTCCGCTCAGCGCTGCGGTGTCGGTGCGGTCGCGGATCAGGTAGGCGGCTCGCTCGATGCTGACTGCGATGCAGCCCACCGACAGCGTGACCAGGAGCCACAGCACCCAGCCAGCGCCCAGGAGCGCAAACTGCATCATCCCTTGCTCGAGCACCGGCGCCTCCCAATGGGCCGCGCCTAACCGTTCCGCGTGCGTCGCTCAGCCCGCGTGACAAGTTACGGCACTCGAGGCCGGGGAGGTGGAGGCGCCACCCGGATTTGAACCGGGGAATGGAGGTTTTGCAAACCTCTCCCTTAACCACTTGGGTATGGCGCCGAACCACGTCAGCCGACTTTACCCATCTGCTTTGGCGCGTCAAGCATCGATGGAGGCACGCTTGCTGTCGTTGGTCGTGATTACCAGGAACGAGGCGGATCGTCTGGGCGACTGCCTCGCCTCAGTGCCATTCGCGTCCGAGTCGATCGTGCTGGACTCCGGCTCGACGGATCGTACGGTCGAGGTGGCCCTCTCTCACGGTGCGCAGGTCATTGAGACGGACTGGCCCGGTCACGTGGTGCAGAAGAACCGCGCGCTCGGCCTAGCGAGCATGCCATGGGTGCTCTCGCTCGATGCGGATGAGCGGTTGTGTCCGACCGCCGCCGCTGCGCTCCAGTCAGCGCTGCAGGCCCCGGGGGAGTGTGCGGCGTTCAAGTTCTCCCGCCTGTCCTCTTGGCTCGGTCATCCCATCCGGCATGGCCGCTGGTACCCGGATCGCAAGGTAAGGGTGGTCCGTCGGGGGAAGGGACGCTGGCATGGACCCGACCCACATGATCACCTGGTCGTAGACGGGACCACCCGGACTCTCGACGGAGACATCCTGCACGACCCCTACCGAAGCCTGGACGAGCATCTGCAGACGATCGCCCGATACAGCAAGGTGAGCGCAGACGGGCTTCGCAGTCGTGGGAGAGAGGCGACATGGCTGGACGTGGCCGCTCGGCCTCCGCTACATTTCGTGGATTCATATCTACTTAGACGAGGGTTCATGGACGGCCTCCCCGGACTTGCCGTCGCGGGGTTGGGGGCCACCCACGTGCTGTGCAAGTGGTCACGCCTGCGGTTCGGCGACGGCCCTTGAGGATCGCTCTGGTGAACCGTGACCTCGGGCTCGGCCTCGGGACCGCCGGCTACGGGACTCATCTGGCGACTTGGCTCGCGTCCCGAGGCCACGCGGTCACGTTCTTCGCATCGCGGCTGCATGGTGCAATCCCCGCCGGGGTCGAGGTTGTTCGGCTTCCCGCCGTAGAGGGCGGTGTGGCGGGCAGCGTTCGCCTGGCGCAGTGTGTCCGATCGCTCCCATTCGGGAGGTTCGAAGTGACTCACGCGCTCGATCGGGTTCCGGGCTGTGATGTCTATCGGGCGGGCGGGGGTGCGCACGGCGCGTGGCTCGCGCAGCGTGGAGGATGGGTGCGAGCTCTACGCCCACGTGAGCGGGTTGCGTTGCGCCTCGAGGCCGAGGCCGCCGGGACGGCTCGGATCGTAGTCGCGAACTCCGTGATGGCAGCCCACGATCTTCGCCGGCATCTCGCAATCCCGCGGGATCGCATCCGGGTTGTCCGGAACGGGGTTGATGCAGACCGGTTCGCGCCGAGCCGTCGGTGGTGGAGTGAGTTCCGGCGCGCGTGGGGGGTGCAACCGGATGGACGGGTGGTCAGCTTCATCGGACACGACTTCGAGCGGAAGGGGCTGGGGGTGGCGTTTTCTGCGTTCGAAGCGGTATGTGGGGCGCCTGATCGGTTCGTCGTTTGCGGAGGGGCACGGCGGGCGTCACGATGGCGTCGGCGCCTCTGCGACCCCCGCGTGGTGTGGTGCGGAGCCACGGCCCATCCGGAGCGAGTGCTCGCCGCGACCGATGCCCTCTGCGTGCCCACCCTGTACGACGCGGCGGCGAACACGACGTTGGAGGCCCTTGCCACCGGTGTGCCGGTAGTCACGAGCCAGTTCGACGGGAGCGCGGAGGTTGTGCCGGAGCCGGACTGGATCGTGCGAGATCCGCGTGCTGTGCAGGAGGTCGTGTACAGCCTGCGGCGTGCGCTGTCCGCTGTCGAGTCCCAGCGTCGCAGTTGCGTCGAAGTGGGTCGACGTTGGCCCGTCTCTCGCAATGGGGTGGTGATGGAGCAGATCTACAAGGAGCTCGCTGATGACAGGTGACCGGGTGAGTCGGTGGCTGCTGCGCGGTGTCGGGATGGCTGCCATCGCCTCCGCGCTGGCGGCATCCAGCGGCTGCTTCTTGTACGAGCGACACATCGTGGACGAACCGGGGCAGCACCTGGACCGTGAGGCCATTCGCGGCATCATCGCCCAGGAATCGCCGGTATTCTATCGTGATGGGGCCACCCGCGTGGGTGTATTCTTCGAGGCAGAGCACAGGCACTACGTGAGCTTCGAGGAGCTGCCCACCGCCTATGTCGTCGGGCTGATCGCGGCGGAAGATGGGGACTTCTGGACCCATCCGGGTTTCAACGTTCGCGGGATCGCGAGGGCGATGCGTGACAACCTGAGTGCGGGCCGGGTGGTCGCCGGTGGGTCCACGATCACCCAGCAGACCGCCAAGAACTTGTACTACCGTCCGGATCGCACCTTCCGGTCGAAAGGCTTCGAACTCCTGAACGCGATGCGGCTCGAGGCACGGTACTCCAAGCAGGAGATCCTCGAGTTCTACGCGAACCAGTTCCACGTCACTGGCAACGGTCGGGGGATCGGGATCGCCGCGCGCCACTTCTTCGACAAGGAGGCGCAGGATCTGACGCTGGCGGAGTCGGCATTCATCGCAGGGCTCGTGAAGGCCCCATCTCGCTACGATCCGTTCCTCGGAGACTCGGAGCGGCGGGCGGCCGCCGTGGAAGCGTCGCGCGGGCGTACAGCGTACGTGTTGGGTCGCATCGCGGATGAGGACCCTTCCGCCTTGGCAGGTCCGAGTCCGTCGGACCAGGAGTTCCTCGAGATTCGTGGCGTTCAGGCCGAGGCTCGGCGGCTGCTCGAGGAGGGGTTCGAACTCGAGTTCCGAAGGGGCGCCTTCCGCTATGACGCGAGCGCCGTGCTGGATGAGGTCGCGCGTCGACTGTCAGAGCCGCCGTTCGACCAGGTGCTGGCAGATGCTGGCATCGACGATCCAGCGACGGCTGGTATCCAGGTGGTCACGACCCTGGACGCCCCGACCCAGCACGCCGCCACATATTCACTGTGGCACCACCTCACCGAGGTGGGCGCATGGCTCGAGAAGCCCGAGGTCGGCGACTTCGTCCTGAAGGGGCACCGAGGTCCGCGATTCGATCCGGATCGTGCCGCGATCGCTGGTGACTTTCGCGTGGCCTGCGTGTCGGAACAGGTGGAGGTGGAGCGCAAGCATCTTCGGGTCGACCTGGGCGGTACGCCATGCACCCTCGACCGCGATGCGTTGGTCCGGGCGGCTGTCGCTGTGGAGCGCGGAAAGCGGGGCGACAAGTACGCGAAGTTGCCGGGGGCGCAAGTCGACGCGTTCGTGGACGCGCTGCCCGTGGGTAGCGTTGTCTGGGTCAGCGTCCGGTCGGCCGAGGAGCCGGGGGACGCGGTGTGCGATCTGGAGCTGCGCCCGGAGCTGCAGGGGTCCACGGTGGTGATGGAAGGGGGAGCCATCCGGGCGATGGTCGGCGGCAACGACAACCGCAACTTCAACCGCGCAACCGCGCTGCGCCAGTTCGGCTCCACCTGGAAGCCCGTCGTGTTCCACGCTGCCATGCAGCTCGGCTGGACCCCGGACGAGGCACTGGACAACTCTCGGAACGTGTTTCCGTTCTCGACGACCTTCTACTACCCGCGGCCCGACCATGATCCGGCGCCGGAGGTCTCCATGGCCTGGGCGGGGGTGAACTCGGAGAACCTGGCTTCGGTCTGGCTGCTGTACCACCTCACGGATCGCCTGGACGGCGAGCAGATCCGCGAGCTGGCGGCCTCACTCGGGCTGGCGCGCCGAGACGACGAGACCGAAGAGGACTACCGCCGGCGGATCCAGCTCGCGGGGGTGCTCCCCACGCCATCCAGGGTCGAGGAGGCGTTGTTCCTGCAGGCGCGTGGCGAGGCGCTAGCGAACATCGACGGTTCGACCCACCCTGGGGATCGGCGTGCGCTGGCGTCGCTGCTCCACGGGTGGGGATTCGACGCGGAGCGCGCACGGGTGCGTCGGTTGGGGCCATCTTCACGTGCGTGGAAGGAGCGAGCGCTCGACAACAGCTGGCGCACGTTGGAGCCGATGCTCCCGCTGTGCGAAGCGCAACACGCGGCCCTCGAGGAGGCGTGGTCAGAGCGGCGGCTTCCGAGCGGGGATTCGGTGGCGGACCTCACCCTGCTTCGCGACGGCGAACGGGTGCTTGTCGCTTGTGGCACCGCTCCAGCCGGGTACGTGAGTCCGTTCGAGGTGCTGCCGGAGGTCTACGTCACGGTCCAGATGGAGGCACCGCCGATGGAGGTCGCCCGCTCTCGACGGGGGCCACGGCGCCGCGTCGATGTGGCCGACTCGCCCGCCGTTGTGGGCGGTACGAACCTCAGCCCCATCGGCGACATGCTCATGGACGACCGACTGCACCATGAGTCCCTTCGGAAACTCGCAGACGGGCTCGAGCGGCGCCGGCTGGCGCACACTTTGCGAGACAGCACGCCGGACCTGTACGCGCCGGAGTTCCTGTTCTGGCACCAGGACTTCCGCGTGTTGCTCTCGCTGAGGTACGTCGCTCGCCTGGCCGAGCAGTACGGCGTGCAGACCGATGTCCGCGAAGTGCTGTCAATGCCGCTGGGAGCCAGCGAGATCACACTCGAGGAGTCGGTCTCGCTCTACGGTGGTCTCGTCTCTGGCGAACGGTGGTCGTTTCCGGGCGACGGCCCGGGTGGCCCCGTCCCATCGCCTCCCACCCCGAGCCTGCTGATCGCAGAGCTCCGCGACATCGACGGCAACCTTCTTTACCGAGCTCGCCCCGAGGCCGTTCGTGTGGCGAAGCCAACGGTTGCGGCCATGACGGCAGACATCCTCCACGGCGTCGTTCGGTGGGGAACCGGTCGGCGCGCCTCGGGTGCCATCCAGCTGGAGGGCGGCGCCGTGCCGATCGGCGGCAAGACGGGCACCACCAATGACTTCAAGAACGCGGCATTCCTGGGGTATGCGCCCGTAGCCGGGGACGATGGTGCGTTCGACCCTCCCGGATTCGTGGTCGGTGTGTACGTCGGGTACGACGACAACAGGCCGATGACGAATGGTCGAATCCGCCTGGCCGGCGCGAGCGGGGCGCTGCCTGCCTGGATCGGGACGGTCCATGGCCTCGCTGACGCTGGGCACCTCGGCGCACCTGCCGGTGACCTCGTGCAGGGGTGGTGGCCGTCCTCCCGCAGCCCGGTGTTGTTGCGGGTGCCGGTCGAACCTGGGACGGGGCTTCGCAACGCCGACCTGGCATTCGATGCAGCGGCGCCGTCGGTGCTCATGCCCCGTGCACGGCTGCTCGAGCCCGGGGTTCACTTCTCACCGATCGATAGACCTGCCAGGGTCGCACCGCGCACCGATGACCCGGATGCCCGGTCCAGGCGATTGCGGGAGTGGATCTGGGGCCGACCGCGCCGGACGAGCGAGGACGAGGGGAACTGACCCGCCCAAACGCATGACGGGCGGCACTCCCGATGGGAGTGCCGCCCGTCGGAAGCGTCAGGAACGAGGATGACTCAGTCGTCGTCGCCGTCGCTGTCGTCTTCTTTCCCGGCATCCTTGGCCTTCTTGGCATCGCTCTTGGCAATGTCCTTCTCGCGCTTCTTGGCGGCCTTCGGGTCATACTGCCAGAGCAGCTCTTCGCCACGCGCCTTCCACTCGACGATCTCGTACTCGTAGCCACGCTCGTCGAGCTGGGGAGTCAGGACTTCCTTCGGCCCGAGCAGCGTGACGATGGCGTGGTCGAGGCATGGGCTCAGCAGCTTCTTCATGCCTGCGGCGTCGACGTTGGCGATGTGGTTGCCCGTCTCCAACAGCACGTCGAAGTCCTCACCCCAGGCCAGTGCGCCCTCGAGCTTGGAGGTCAGCTGACCACTCGACTGGGCGGGAACTCCCTCCTCACGCGCCATTCGCAGCTTATGGAGGGTGACCTCGTCGCCCTGGATGTCGCCGGCGGCGACCTCCTCGACCGACTCGCGGAAGAACTCGATCGTGCGACCCACGCCTCGGTTCACAGCGAGGGAGTAGAAGACGAGTCGGGCGGACCCATCGGGGGACGCCCCGGCGTATGCGCCAGGGCTGTAGGCCAGCCCCTCCTTGACCCGCAGGGTCCCGAACACGCGGTTGCGCAACAGGCTGGACATCACGTCGACGGTAGGGCGCTCCTCAATCCCTCCATAGTCCAGTCGGCAGGACATGTTCACGTCCGTCTGGGTGCGGTTGGGGTCATCGAAGATCAGGATGCGGCTGGACTCGGTCGGCATGGGCGGCGTGGTGAGCTCGCCGTGCCGCTTCTGCTCGACTCCATCGGGGGTCTTCCAGCCACCGAAGTACTTCTGCGCCTGCTTCATCACCTCTTGCGCCGGCACCTTGCCGACGACCATCAGGGTCGCGTTCGCGGGCTGCAGGTGGGTGTCGAGGTAGGTCTTCACCTCGCTCGCGCCCCACTCGGACCACATGTCCACATCTTCCCAGCTGGTCATGTGCCCAGCGGCGTGGTCACCGAAGAGGTGTTGGTTCCGCATGTTGGAGATGTGCCAGTCCTTAGAGAACCAGTTCTTCTTCAGACCCTTGTACTTGCCCTTCACCCAGTCGCCGTTGCCGGCCATGTACGGGCGCATGGTGGCGATCTCCTCGCGGAGGAGCCACATGGCGCCGTCGAGGTTGCCGGAGGGGGCGCGAACCCAGGACGACCACTGGTTGGAGCTCACGTCGTACAGAGCAGGGAACTTCTCGGCGGCGATCTGCAACGGGTCCGTGTCGCCCTCGTCGCTCGTGGTGAACTTGCGGACGAAGTCCATGATTCCGTAGGGCTCTTCCCGCGTGCCGCCGCCGAACACGAGCGTGGCTTGTGCGATCGGGGCCTCTCCGTGCGGGAGGGCCACAACCCGCAGACCGTTGGAGAGCGTCGTCTCCTTGATCGTGGTCAAGTCCGGCTTGATGTAGGAGTCAGCGATCTGTGCATCGGACACCGCGCCCAGATCGTCGGATGCATTCAGCACCGTGTCCGCCGCTGATGCGCCCTCGTACGAAGACGCTTCGTTGTCGCGGTCGATCTCGTCGTCCTCGAGGGGATCGATGATGAGCACAGCCGCTCGGTCGCGCTGCAGGTACTCGAACGCGAGCTCGCGCATCACCTGCTCGTCGACCTTCATGACGCGCCGCATGCCCTCGGAGTACGCGTTGGCGTTCCCCGTGTAGTGGGCGTTGACCACGATGTCCTCGGCGCGGCCGCCAAAGTGCTGCGCGACCACGTCGAGGCTGAGGAGGGTGTCGGCGAGGGACTGGTTGCGGGCGTAGCTCAGCATCCGATCCATGAACGTGTTCGACAGGTCGTCTTCCGGCACTGCCCACAGCTCGGAGAACTGGTTCAGCATCAGCTCGGCGACACGCTCGGGGTCCTTCTGCGACTTCTTGTTCGTGATGTTCACGCCGCAGATGAGCGTGGAGTTCACCACTGCATCCCAGGTGAAGCAGAAGGCGTCGCCGAGGCCCGGCTCGTCGCGCAGGCCGTAGTTCAGGGTGCCGCTGGCGACGTTGCCCAGCATCACCAGGTTCCAGTGATCGTCACGGAAGCCACCGGGCAGCGAGAAGCCTACGATGACCTCCTGCTTGGTCTTCTGCTGCGCCTCTTCGTCACCGTACGGGCGCTTCTCGTACAGGGGCTCGGTGCTGCCGACCGGCGGCACGGGCGGACGGTCGTTGGTGATGCGCACATGCGCGGGCAGCAGATGCAAGGGCTCTTGCTTGCCCTTGGCCATGGCGTCCGGGTCCCAGTAGCCGGTGCACCAGTCCTGATCGTTGGTTTCGTCGGGGTTGCTCACGCCGGGGCGCGGCCACTTGAACGCGTGGTCGTTGGTGAGGGCCGGGTGCAGGAGCTGCGGATCGAAGTTGTCGTAGATCAGGCACGGGGCCTGCTCGAGATCGAAGTCGCCCACGACCATGATCGTGGTGTTCTCGGGCTTGTAGTAGTCGTCGAAGTACTTCTGGAGGTCGGCCAGGCGGATCGCGTCGAGCGACTCGTGGGTGGACGACCGGCTGTAGCCGTGATCTTCCGGGTACACGGCTTTCTTGATGTAGTTGAACATCAAGGCCTGCGACTGCTCGTTTCGCCGGCGCCACTCGTTTCGCACGACCTCGCGCTCGATGTCGATCTGGTCTTCTGTGACCCCGATGTAGGGCTCGGTGAGACGGAGGGACTCGAGGCGGAGGAGCAACGGCAGGTACTCACTCGAAGCGACCGTTCGGTAGTCGGTCCAGTCGATGTGGGTGGTGGCGTTGAACATGGTGCCGAGGTCCTGGATCACATCCATGATCGGCGGAAGATCGCCATGGACCGAGCGGAACCAGGTATGCTCGACAAAGTGTGCGGCGCCTTCCTTGCCCACCGGGTCGTCGGCCGAACCATGGTCGACCAGCGACATGATCGATACGATCGGATGGCTGCGGTCCGACTGCATCAGAATCGTGAGGCCAGACGGGAAGACGTACTGCTTCGTGTTGAGTTGGAAGTCGTCGACGCGTGGCTCGAACCTCGGCTTGGCGACGCCGGCATCTGCGGCAATCGCTAGTGGCGAGGCGAGCAGCGCGGTCAACACTGCCCAGTTCGTGAACTTCGTCATCGCTGGCCCTCACGGTTTCCGGGTGTACTAACACGGGTCGACTGGCTGCCATTCACGGCCGCCCCTTCGTCGACTAGACGGTCAGAACCGGGCGCCGTCCCATCGCTCGCGTCAAGGCAAAGCAGACCCGGGTGGGTGGTCCCAGTTCGGGCGCGGTAGGGTGCCCCAAGCCCAGGTGGGGGGGACGGGTGATCGACGCCATTGTGGTGGGCGTGCTGACCTCCGGTGCCGCGGTCCTGGCCGTACTCACCTGGCAACTGTACGTAAACCCAGAGATGCTGCTCGGGCTGTGGGGTGGCAGCGATGACCCCGCATGGTTCGAAACGCACCCCGGGGCGCTGGCTGCCTTGCGGTTGGCGTCTGCCGTGCTCGTGTTCGTCGCGGGATTCCTGACGGGCCTTGCGCTCAGCTTCTTGTCGAGCACCTGATCGCGTTGCTGGTGCCGTCGGACCGGTTAAGCGCAGCCGACCCTCGACGAGGGCGCCAGCCTAGGTAGCTCAGCTGGTTAGAGCACTCGGTTCATACCCGGGTTGTCGGCGGTTCGAGTCCGCCCCTAGGCACGCGCTCTGCCCTTCACGAAGGCGTCCCATTCTGCCGGTGTGTCGAAGTCATTCGACACCCAGCGGTCGGTGACTACGACCGTCTTGGCGTCGGCCAAGAGATGGTGGAGGCCATCGGCGGCCTCGCCGTGCCGCACGCGTCGGACGAGCGCTGGGGACAGGAGGACGGGATGGCCATTGCCCATCGGGCCGGTAGGGACGTTCGCGCGAGCTCCTAGCAGCGCGCGCAGAGTGGACGGTCGGGCAGGTGGGACGTCTACGGGTGTGACCCAACACCACCCATGGATCCCTGACGCCTCGAACGCCCGCCTCAGTGAGTCGGATGGGTGTTCTTCGCGCCAGTGGCGACTGACGACAACCGTCGCTCTGCCGCCGAGCACGCCCCGTTGCCGGTCGACTTCGGCTCCGACGATCACGACGATGTGCGACGCCACAGGCCGCAGCGCGTCGACATGTCGTCGGAGCAAGGGGTGCCCATCCAGCCGCAGCAGGCCCTTTGGCGAGCCCATTCGGCGCGAGGCGCCTGCGGCGAGCACGACGGCTGCCGGTCGCACATGGCACCG
>JBLFXJ010000014.1:0-44570 GCA_047609825.1 Myxococcota bacterium | reverse complement strand
GCACCGGCGGCGGCACGGGCGGCGGCACGGGCGGCGGCGGCACGGGCGGCACGGGCGGCGGCGGTGGTGCCGGAACGGGCACTGGCACTGGCGGTGGCGGCGACAGCGGCTCGACGACCGGCGGCGCCGACAGCGGCGGCACCGCACCGGGCGACTCGGGCGGCCTGTTCGGCGACTCGGGCTTCGGCGGCACCGGCAGCGGCGACTCCGGCTTCGGCCTTCCGTTCGGCGACTCCGGCGACTCGGGCGCCTGATCGTCACCTGGGCTGACACTTCTCCTCGAGCCACCCTCAGGGGAGAGTCAGTCAGCCCATCGGTCGCTCAGAGCTGGATGCAGACGTTCTTGTCCTCGGTGTAGAAGGACAGACTGTAGGCTCCGCCTTCGCGACCCACCCCGCTCTCCTTCGTACCGCCAAACGGTACCCGGAGGTCGCGCTTCAGCCAGCAGTTCACCCACACCATGCCGGTGTCCAGAGCCGCGCTGACGCGGTGCGCCCGACCCAGGTTCGTGGTCCACACGCTGGCCGCGAGGCCGTACCGCACGCTGTTCGCGATGGCGACCGCCTCCGCCTCGTCGTCGAACGCATGCACCGTCGCCACCGGCCCGAAGATCTCTTCTTGCGCGGTGCGGCATCCAGGCGCAAGCCCAGTGACGAGCGTGGGCTCGACGAACGCGCCGCCGTCGAACGGCGGCGGGAGCGAGGGGCGCTTGCCTCCTGCCACGACGGTGCCTCCCTCCTGAGCGGCGAGCGCGATGTAGCCCTCGACCTTGGACCGATGGCCCAACGACACGACCGCGCCGAGCTGGGTGGCCGGGTCGGATGGATCGCCGACCTTCATGGCACTGACGTGTGCGACCAGGCGCTCGACGAAGGCGTCGTGGATAGTCCGTTCCACCAAGATGCGGCTGCCACACAGACAGACCTGACCCTGGTTGGTGAACGCCGCGCGAGCCGCACCGGCGACCGCGGCATCCAGGTCGGCGTCGGCGAACACCACGGTGGCGTTCTTCCCGCCGAGCTCGAGGCTCAGCTTGGCGAACCGCTGTGAGGCGGTGGCGCCCACGATGCGGCCGGTCTGGGTGCCACCGGTGAAGCTGATGCCCGCGACATCCGCGTGAGCCACCAGGGCTTGCCCCGCCTTGGGGCCGAGCCCGTGCACCACGTTGAACACCCCTGCAGGAGCCCCGACCTCGGTGACGAGGTTCGCTAGCGCAGCTGCGGTCTGCGGGGTGAGCTCGCTGGGCTTGGCCACGATGGTGTTTCCCGTCGCCAGCGCCGGTGCGACCTTCCACGTGAGCAAATAGAGCGGGAGGTTCCACGGCGTGATCAGCCCCACCACCCCCAGCGGCCTGCGCAGGGTGTAGTTGATCGCGTCCGCCATCTCGTGAGCGCCGGTGTGCGAGTGGCGCACGGCACCGGCGAAGAACCGGAAGTTGGCGACGGCGCGAGGGATGTCGATCCGCCGCGCCAGCGATATGGGCTTGCCGGTGTCTTCGGACTCGAGCTGCGCGAACGCGTCGAGTCGGGCCTCGAGCGCGTCGGCTACTGCATCACACAGATCAGCGCGGTCGCTGGTGGACCAGCCGGACCAGACCCGGCGGGCCGCCACGGCAGCGGCCACGGCATCGCCCACGTCGGCGGCGTCGGAGTCGGGGATCGTGGCGACCGTGCGTCCGGTCGCGGGGTTCGTGTCGTCGAGGGTGTGCCCCGAGCGGGCTGGCCGATCCGCCCCGTCGATGTGGTTGCCGAGGCCGCGCACGGTCATGGCTGGAGCTCGGCGATGCGCGGCGCCACCTGGGTCATCCACGCCTCCTGGTTCGCGATCACCCGCGCGCTGTCGTGGTTGAAGAAGTCGAACCACAGCATCAGGCGGTCATTGGCATGGAAGCGCTCGACCGCCTGCCGCGCCACGTCATCGGGGTTGCCGATCAAGGCGTTGTCTGCTGCCTTCTCCACCTTCGCCGGATCGATGGTACCCTGGAGGGCCTTCCAGTACGCCCCGAGGGCAGCGCGGGCCTCTTCGTGGGCTGCGCGGCGCTGTGCCTCCGGCGAGAGGTGCGACTGGGCGTTGAGGAACACGAAGGTCGTGCGGGGCATGAAGCTCCGCTTCCACGCGCCACCGTCCGGATGGAATGCCTTCGCCAGGCGCGCGTGAGTGCTCTCGATCACCTCTGGGCGGGTGATGGAGAGGTTGAACACATGCACGGGCAGCAGCGTGTTCAGGTGTTCCTGGATCTCGGGGTCGTGTGAGCCCACGACGAGCTGCGCCAGCTCCCGGCGCCAATCTCCAGGCACGATCTTGAGGTTCTCGAACTCCCACCGCCGCGGGATCGGGATGGACTCCTGGCCGCTGGCCAGGGCCCGCACCGCCTCCCAGGCCTCGTCGGTGCGGAAGTGCTGCCGCTGGAGCACCGTCTCGGGTATGTCGTCGCTGCAGATCACGTCACCGCGGAGCAATCGGCAGAAGATGGTCGCTGCCTCACGGAACACCTGACCCTTGAGCGCACGCCACGCAGCCCGCTCGAGGTCGTTGCGGGGGCCAATGCCGTACGCCTCGTTCATGAAGTCGAACCGGCCGGCCGCGAATCCCACGTGGATCCGACGGTGCTCGTCGGGGTCGAGGCCGTGCAGCGTGCAGAACGCGGCGATGCGCTCGGCGGCCGCGATGGGGCCGCCGTTGCACAGGATGTTCATGATCGCCGAGCCCGCTTCGATGTTGCGGGTGCGACGGAAGATCTGCCCGGCGAGCTGGACGAAGTCGACGTTGAGCCCGACCTCGCCCTCCCAGTGCGGGATCACCGGCCGGGCGTTGCCCTTCTGCACCTGGCTCGACAGGTGGGATTCGGCGATCCACGCCGTCTTGTAGCCCTGCGCGTCCGCCGCCTCGACCTGGTCGAAGAAGTTGCGGAACATCGTGGTCTCGGTGGGCAGCGCGCCATCCACCGGGGTTTGGCTGATCGAGAAGAAGATGTCGTACTGCACGTGACCCTCAGATTCCGCGGAGGCGCCCACCGTCGACCGGCAGCGACACGCCGCGCACGTAGGCTGCGTCGGGGGAGGCGAGGAATGCGATGGCGGCGGCCGTCTCCTCGGGGCGGGCGAGGCGGCCCTCGGGCACCTGAGCCAGCCAGGCGGTCTCGACAGCGCCCTCGGTGGTGCCGGTGCGACTGGCCACACCGGCCTTGAGGGAGGCCAGCCGGTCGGTGTCGGTGAACCCGGGCAGCACGTTGTTGATCGTGATGCCTGCGGGGAGCTCTCGCGACATGGACTTCGCCCAGGCGGCCATTGCGGCTCGTGTGGTGTTGCTCACGCCGAGGTTCGGGATGGGCTCGTACACCGAGGTGGACAGCACGTTGATGAACCGACCGTACCCAGCGGTGGTCATCCCCGGCAGAACCACCTGGAGCAGGGCGTGGGCGGAGAGCACGTGCCGGTGAAATGCTGCGCGAAGAGCATCGACGGGTGCGTCGATGAGGGGGCCGCCGGGTGGACCGCCGGTGTTGTGCACCAGGATGTGGACCGGGCCGTGCTCGCTCAGCAGCCCTTGCACCGAGGCGAGCAGTCCCGCGTGGTCGTCGAGGTCGGCGACAAGAGCGCGCCCGGTGCCGCCCGCCGCTCCGATCGCCGCGACCAGACTGTCGAGAGCCGGTCCGGTTCGAGCGAGTCCGGTGACGTGAGCCCCACGGGCGGCGAGGGCGAGGGCGGTGGCGCGCCCGATGCCCTTGCTTGCGCCACAGACCAGTGCGTGTCGTCCGTGCAGGTCCATCGCTACCCCCAGGGCCGCAGTCCTAACAGGTTGCAGAATGAGCCCCTGGCGGGACCGCGCAGAGAGCCGGCCGGGACCTCGATATCATCAGCATGCCGCGAACACCGCCTCGATCGCGTCGGGGTGCTTCGGAACGCCATCGGTGAGCACCACGGGTGCCTGGGCGGTGACGAGCACATCGTCCTCGATCCGGATGCCGATCCCACGCAGGGCCTCGGGAGCCTGGTCATCGTCCGCTGCGATGTACAGGCCAGGCTCCACGGTGAGCACCATGCCGGGCTGTAGGACCCGCGGCGCGCCGTCCCGCGCGTAGGCGCCCACGTCGTGCACATCGAGGCCGAGCCAGTGGCTGGTGCCGTGCATGTAGTACCGCTTGAAGGTCCCGTCTTCGATGCGGTCTTCCGCCGGACCGTGGTGGAGACCCAGCTCGACCTTGCCTTCGGTGAGGCGCCTCACCGCGGCGTCGTGCAGATCGGTGAACGCAGCACCCGGGACCGCCGCAGCGATGGCGGCCTCCTGGGCGGCGAGCACATGGGAGTATACCCGGCGTTGCACGTCGCTGAACCGGCCCGAGACGGGCCAGGTCCGAGTGATGTCTGCGGTGTAGTAGTCGACCTCGCAGCCGGCATCGACGAGCAACAGATCTCCGTCCCGGAGGGTGTCGCGATTCGTGACGTAGTGCAGCACGGTGGCGTTGGCGCCACCGGCGACGATGGGCGTGTAGCCGGCGCCGCTGCTGCCGTTCCGCAAGAAGGTGTCCATCAACACCGACTCGATGGCGTACTCGGTGGCCCCAGGACGGGTGGCGCGCATCGCGGCGATGTGGGCTTCAGCACTGATCCGGCCGGCTTCGCGCATCACCGAGACCTCGTCGGCGAGCTTCTTCAGCCGTACGTCGTGAACCACCTTGACCGGATGGTGAAAGGTCTCGGGAGTGATCATGCCGGTGCGTTTGGCCTTCTTGGCCGCGCGCGCGACGCATCCCATCAGCAGCACGTCGTTGTCGGCATCGGCGGCGAAGGCGTAGTGGAGGGCGCGCACGCCCTGAAGGAGCCGCGGAAGCTCGGTCGGCAACTCGGAGTAGGGGAACGCGACGTCGGCCCCATACTCGGCCTGCGCTCCCTGTGGCCCTGGCCGCCATCCCTCCCACACCTCCCGCTCCCGTTCCTTGGGACGCACGAACATCGTGAGCGGTTCGTCTCCGGGCCGGAGAAACACGGCCACGGTCGGGTCGGTCCACCCTGTCAGCCAGAACACATCGGAATCGGGACGATACCGGTGCTCGCTGTCGCCGTTGCGCAGCGTGGGGGCGCCCCCGAACACGAGCACCGCTTCATCGGGACCGAGCTCGGCCAACAGGGCGGATCGGTGGGCGGCGAAGTCTGGATGCGGGAGCATGTCACCTCCGCCCACCGGCTAACCTGACCAGCGAGCGACCTGGTGTGTGGGCCCACGGGTGGATGCTGGTGGCGTTGGCAGCACAGTCACGGAGACCATAAGCGTGGGCCATGGCAAGAACCTCAGGAGGTCCGGTGGAGATCTTTCGAATGGATGGCGTCGCGGGTCAACCGTTTGCCATTCGCGTCGAAGAGCTTCAGGACACCACCCCCGAGCACGTCCGCACGCTGATCGACATCGACCTGCAGACCTTCGCCGAGTCGACCTTCTCGCCCTACACCGCCGCCGTGTTCCTCCAGAACGGCCGGGTGTTCCTGCTCAAGGCCGATGACCTGGTGATCGGCACGTGCGTCTGCGTGCGATGCTGGGATCGCCCAAACGAGGCGATGATCCTCTCGGTAGGAATCCGGCCAGGCTGGCGCGGCCGCGGGCTGGGGCAGCGCTTCGTGCGCTCGGTCATGGAGGGGCTCGAGGGGCGCGGCTTGCGCTCGGTCAGCCTGCTCGTGGGCAGCGAGAATCGTCGTGCGATCAAGGTCTACGAAGACGTGGGCTTCGAGCGGGTCGGCGTGGGGCTTTCCGACCCCCACCGCAACGGCGACATGCTGCTGATGCGCGCGCGCCTGCGCGAGCATCCGGTGCGTGAGCTGCCCGCCGCCGCCGACTGACGACGGGCCTGTCGTTCAGGGACGGTCCAAAAACAAAGTGTGCAACATCGAGAGGGTTCCAGGGAGTCCAGGGCAAGGAGGATGACGGAGGGCATAGCGAGCTATCCCGATGGAAGACGACGCAGAACTGGTCTTCCTGGGGCACTCGAATGCCACTACTTGTTTTTGGACAGTCCCTCAGCTCAGGGCGTCCACGAGGAAGGCGAACGCATCCTCCACGCTGTCACTGCGGTGCACGAGGTCGAGGTCCTTCGGCGACACCGTGCCGAACTCCGCCATCGCCTCCAGATTCACCACCTTGCTCCAGTAGTCGGTGCCGAACAGCACGATGGGGAGCGACTTGGTGATCTTGCCGGTCTGGAGGAGGGTGAGCGTCTCGAACAGCTCGTCCATCGTGCCGAAGCCGCCAGGGAAGATCACGAGGGCCTTGCACTGGTACAAGAACCAGTACTTGCGCGTGAAGAAATAGTGGAACTCGAACGCCAGCTCCGGCGTGACCCAGGCGTTCACGCCCTGCTCGAACGGCAGCGAGATGCCCAGGCCCACCGACCGGCCGCCGGGCACATCGGCAGCGCCACGGTTGGCGGCCTCCATGATGCCAGGGCCACCGCCCGACGAGATCACGAAGCTGCGTCCGCGGTCGTTGCTCCACTGGGTGAGGCGCTGGGAGAGCTCGCGGGCAGCGTCGTAGTACTTGCTCATGCGCGACGCGATCCGCGCCTTGGCCATCGCAGCCTGCGCTGCCCCGTCATCCGGGGTCGCCGCGATGCCGGCCTCGGCGTCGGCGAGCATCCGGGCGGCGTCGTCCGAGGCGCGGGTGCGGGCAGAGCCGAAGAACACGATGGTGTCGTGGACCCTCTCGGCGAGGAGACGCTGACGCGTCTCCTCGTACTCGCACAGGATGCGGATGTGTCGAGCCGCGGGTGAGTTGAGGAAGTTCAGGTTCTTGTAGGCTTTCTCTGGAAACTGGCTCATCTGGATCCCGTGCCGGAGTGAGGGGCCGGAGCAGGTCCGGCGGACCCCGTCAGGTAATCCTCGGCCGAGCCCCCGTCTCGCGCAGATCGAAGGCCCACGTCCGGCGTGCGTCCAACCGTGGACGCCATGGAGGAACCAATGCGACATACGTGGATGGCCTGGATGCTGCTAGCGGGCACCGTAGGCTGTGTGGTCTACGACGAAGAGCTGGTCGAGGACACGGCCGCACCGGGTACCGACCGCCCCGGAGACCGTCCAGGGGACGCCCCGGCTGCCGAGACCTCCGGACCGTTGTGGCTCCACCCGGCTGGCGCAGGACCGGGACAGACGCTGATCGTGGCGCTCGTGAGCGACGGCGGGCGCGACCTCCGCGACATCGCCGACCTCACCTTCTACGGCGCGGAGGACGCCGTGGTAGTGCTCACCGATTCTGCGCGAACCCCCGACGAGCACCTGCTCACGCTCCAGGTTCTGCCACAGGCCGCGCCGACCGAGGTGCACCTGCTGGTGGAGTTCGCTGACGGCTCGGAGGAGTTCCTGTCAGACGCGTTCGTGGTCGAGGCCAACCCGTCCCTGATCCCGTCGACACCGGCACCGCCGACCTGCGACTGACGGCCGACCCTATGGGGCGAGGGCCAGCACGGCTGGCTCGAGCTCTGCCAGGGCGGCCGCGTGAGCCTCGGCGAGGGAGGCCTGGCGTGTGGCGCCCGCGGCCTTGGAGTGCCCGCCGCCGGTCTCTGACAGTCGGCGGGCGAGCGGCAGCAGGTCGACCCGACCACGGCTGCGCAGGCTGTACTTCACGATGCCGTCGGGACGTTCCACCAGCAAAGCCGCCACCTCGACGCCCACGACGTGGACAAGCGCATCGACGATGCCCTCGAGGTCGCCGGTGACGACGCCGAGGGCCGCCCGCTGGTCGAGCGAGACGGTGCCGATGGCCAGCCGACCACCACCGTGCAGCTGCATGGTGCGGTACACCTCGCCGGCGAGCCGGAGACCCGCCTCACGCCGCTCGACGAGCATCGAGGCGGCCAGGGCGGCGTGATCGAACCCGGTGGCGAGGAGGCGCGCCGCAAGAGCGTGGATTGCGGGGGTGGTGTTCGAGTAGCGAAAGCCGCCTGTGTCGAACACGATCCCGGCGTACAACAACTCCGCGAGCGGGGCCGTGAGGCCGACGTCCCAGCGATCGAACGCCTCGGCGAGCATCGCGGTGGCGCTGCAGCTCTCGGGCGAGATCCACGCCACGTCGTAGCCGTCGGGCGTGGACGATGCGTGGTGGTCGATGAGGCCGCGGAACCGAGCAGCCGCGAACGCCGCAGCGACCGGCGCCGTCAGTCGATGCCGATCGCCGTCGAGCACCACCACGGCACCCCAGTCCGGCAGGACCGAGGCGTCGGGCAGCACACCGCCGGCGCCGGGGAGCGCCCGGTACCGGTAGGACAGATCACCCGCGACCTGCACATCGCAGCCGCGGTCCCGGAGGACCCGCTGCAGGGCCAAGCACGCGCCCACGCTGTCCCCATCGGGGGCCACAGGCCCCGTCAGCAGGATGCGGTGGTGCGCGACCAATGGCTCCAGCAAGCGGTCAGCGGGGTGCATGTCAATCGACGGCGAGGAAGGCGTCCAGATCGTCGAGGTCCGGTCCCGCCGGAGGGGCCTCCTTGGCGGGGGCCGCGGCCCCACCACCATCGTCTGCAGAGGCAGCAACGACCTCACCGTCATCCGCCGGCTTCTTCTTCCGACGACGACGGCGCTTCTTCTTCGGCGCGTCTTCGACGATGACGTTGGCGTCGCCGTCAGGGGCCACGACGGGGGCATCGCTCTCGAGCAGCGCATCCAGCTCGGCGATGTCGACCGGCGCGGCTTCGCGCCGGGGCGTAAAGGTTCGCGCGGGGCGGCGATCATCGCGGTCGTCGCTGCGTCGGCCACCGCGGTCATCACGGCCGCCGCGGTCGTCGCGGCGACGGTCGCCGCGCCCCCCCCGAGAGTCGCGGCCACCCATGCGCTTCTCGCGGCGCTTGTCCGCCTTCGCAGCACGGATGTCCAGGATCTCCTGCAGGCTGGAGTCGCCGCCACCCGAGGCATCGGCGCGGCGCTGACGGTCCCAGGTGAAGAACGCCCGGAGCGCAGCCGCCAACAGCATATCGCCGTCGGGGCGCTCCTTCAGCGCGCGCACCGTGGGGAGGTAGGACTCGAACACGAGGCTCGACATGGCGTCGCGGATCTGCTTGGCCTGACGCTCGACCCGCTGGCGCACGCAGGTCTCGGCATCGGGGAACACGCGCTTGTCGAACTTGATCCCGTGCTTGGTCTCGAGCACTCGGTGCACGGCCAGGTCGGGGCCGCCGACGAGGCTGATCGCCGTGCCCTGCTTGCCGATCCGGCCGGTGCGCCCGGTGCGGTGCAGGTAGACCGGCGGCTCGTGGGGCAGCGAGTAGTTGATCACGTGGGACAGGTCGGAGATGTCGATCCCGCGGGAGGCCACGTCGGTGGACACGAGGAACCGCACGTCGCCGGCCTTGACCTTGGCCATCACCTCGGACCGCCGCTTCTGGGACAGCTCACCCGAGAGGAGCTGAACATCCAGGCCCTGCCGGTCGAGGAAGGACGCCACCGTGGCGGTGTCCTCACGCGTGTTGCAGAAGATGATTGCCGAGGTCGGGTCTTCGAGATCGATCAGGTAGAGCAGGCTCCGAATCTTGTGGAAGTTCGGGCTGGTCTCGTAGATCACGTGGTCGATCAGGTCGACGTTGTCTGCGTCCGTGGAGAGCTGGATGTTCTCCGGCTCCTTCAGGTAGTTGCTGACCAGGCGCTGGGTATCATCGCTAATCGTGGCGCTGAACAGCAGAATCTGCCGGTTGTCGGCCGTCTTGTCGATGATTTTGGTCACGTCCTCGAAGAAGCCCATCGACAGCATCTCATCGGCCTCGTCGAGCACCGCGATGTGGGCGCCGGACAGGTCGAGGTTGCCTCGCCGGAGGTGGTCGAGGATGCGGCCGGGCGTGCCGACGATCAGCTCGACGCCGCTCTTCAGCGCAGACTCCTGCGGACCGATCGCGAGGCCGCCGACGAGCACGGCGAGGCGGACATCCTTGTACTTGGACAAGGCATCGCACTCCTCGGCGATCTGCTGGGCGAGCTCGCGGGTGGGGGCGAGGATGACGGCCTGCGGGGTGCGCGTGCCGGCTTCGATGCGCTCGAGGGCGGGGATGGCGAACGCGGCGGTCTTGCCGGTGCCCGTCTTCGCGCGAACGAGCAGGTCCTTGCCCGCGATTCCGGGCTCGATGGTCGCTGCCTGCACGGGCGTTGCCATCTCGTAGCCGTGCTCGAGGATGCTCTTGATGAGCTCGTCGGAGATGGGGAAGTCGCTGAAGGCGCGATCGGTGACATAGTCATCGCCCGTGGGTGTCCAGTCGTCGGTGGACTCCGGCTCGGGCGTGGTCTCGGTGGTACTCACCACTGTGCTCCTGGGAAAGACAATCGGCCTATCACGGCGGACTGACCTTCGCTCAGAACGCCAGTAAACCGACCTCGATGCCAAGGCCGGGACCGAACGAGGCGAGCACTCCGAACGTGCCGGGCGGCGGCGGGCTGGAGGTCAGGCTCTCGGCGAGCACGAACAGCACCGTGGGAGAGCTCATGTTGCCGTAGGCCCGCAGCACGCGTCGGCTCGACCGCACCTCGTCGTCCGAGAGGCCGAGCGCAGCCTGAACGGCGTCGATGATCCGCGACCCGCCGGGGTGCAGGCACCACGTATGCACCCGCTCGCGGGGCACGCCGGCGCGGGTGAGCAGGTCGTCCACGGCGCGGTCGATATGGGTCGCGATGATCCGTGGGATGGAGGGGTCGAGGACGATTCGGAACCCCGTGGCGGTGAGTTCGAACCCCAACGCATCCTGGTGCTCGAAGTCGTACACGGAGCCAAAGTCGACGATCCGAGGCCCATCTCCCGAGCCGCCGACCACAACCGCGGCCGCACCATCGCCGAACAGGGAGATGGCGACGAGGTTCTCGGCGTCATCGGAGTCGGAGAAGCACGCGCTGCACACCTCGACAGCGACCGCCGCAGCCAGTCGATCCGCGTCCGCGGCTACGTGCTCGGCTGCCGTGCGCAGCAGCGGCACGGCGGCGTGACACCCGATGTTGTTGAAGTGCACCCGAGCGACGTCGTCCCGAAAGGCGAGGTCGCGGGCGAGCAGCAGGTCGAGCCCCGGCGTGGTGTAGCCGGTCACCGTGGTGACCCCGAGCCAGCCGATGTCTGTCGGCTCGCGGTCGCCGATGGCGTCCACCAGCGCTGCCCGGCCGAGTCCAGTCGCCCCTTCGCGCCATGCGTCGTTGGTCTCGGTCAGCGTGCGAGGGGTGGCGTAGAACGACGGTGGGACGAACAAGGCCCGTCGATGCACCGGAGAGTCGAGGAACAGCCGGTCGGTGAGGGCGGTGGCGGGCCACGGTCGGTGGGCGTAGAGCTCAGCCTGGGTGTAGCTCGTGGACGGTACCGCCCGACCGATGGAGAGGATCCGCGGATCAGCCATCGGTGGCCACCAACGGGAGCGTCGGGCCATCTGCCGGCCATGGTGCCGCCCGGCGCAGGCGCACGCCGTCCGCGCACGCGACCACCGCGCCGTCTTCGTCCGCCACGCGAACCGTGGCCACCACGTCGTCTCCGAAGGCCCGGGCCTCGAGCTGGATGCGGCGGGCGCGGGAACCTGGCAGCACCGTCCATCGATCGGCACCGATGGGCAGGCCGAGCCAGCCTCGCCGGACCCCGGCCCACGCGCAGAGCAGCTGGTGTGCGCCGTCGATGGCCTCTGCGGTCCCAGTGGCATCGAACAGCCGGGCCGCCGCGTGACCGTTGCCGTCGTGGCCCGCGCGGTCCAGCACCTGCCACCGCCGGCCATGGAACAGAAGGTCGGAGCGGTATAGATCGGCCGCCGACCCCGTCGGTTCCAGGGCGTCCGGGCCGGGTGACGGGAGCTCGCCGGGGCCGACGGTCGCCGACACGAGCACGGTGACTCCCGCCAAGATCTGCACACTCCAACCGTCGGCGCGCGCCTCGAGCACGAGGCGGATGTCTGTTCGCGGCGTGTCGACGAAGGTGGGCGCGTGGATCACCGTGTCGCGTACGGTCCACGGCCCCCGACGGCCGGCCACCAGCGCCGCCGCTTCGGCCATCGCGACAATCCACACGGCCGCGGGCACCAACGGTCGGCCGGTGACCCGATGGTCCGCCAGCGGCGGGTCGCCGGGCGAGAGGGAGAGGTGCGCCTCGGCCCCAGCGGCGGTGTGGGACAGGGCCGTGATGGGCCAGGGCAGCGGGACAAGGGCCTCGGGCGCCTGCGTCGTGACGAGCACCATGCCGGACTGGGGGCCATCCACCAGGGCGCGGAACGCGGCGGCTCCACGCTCCGGTGTGAGGGACGCGACGCCCCGGGCACGCAGCACGCCCTGGATGCCATCCGACGCAGCCATGCCCACGCCACTCCATGCCGTCCAGCCGATGCACAGCGAGCGCGCGGCGGTCGGGTGCTCGATGGCGGCCAGCGCCGCGTTGGCGGCACCGTACAGCGTCTGGCCCGGGTTGCCGGCCGCGGCCACGATCGAACCGAACGCGACCCACAAGCTCGGAAAGTCCTGCCCCGTCGCCGAGAGGAGGGCCTCGGCACCCCGGAGCTTCACGCCGAGCACCTCGCGGGCATGCGCGGGGGTGCCGACGCCCGCGGGCCCGTCTCGCAACACCCCGGCACCGTGCACCACGACGGTGATGGGGCCCCAGTCGTCTCGGGCGTCTGCGACCGCCGCTGCGACCGCGTCAGCGTCTCCAACATCGCAGCGCGCGTACCGAACGGTGGCACCGGCGTCTGTGAGGCGCTTCAGCCCGTCCTGCACCTCTGCGGCGGTCGCTGGGCTCCGGCCAAGGCACAGGATTCGTGGGTGGAGGTCTCCCAGGGCGGCCAGGCAGGCACAGGTGATGCCGCGCGCCCCGCCGGACGCGACGATCACCGGTCCAGCCGCCAGCGGGGCGGAAGCAGCGAGGGGGGAGGGCGCCCAGCCGCGCACGGCCACGCCCGCCGACCCGACGAACAGCGTTCCGGATGACGGGCCGTGAGTCGATGACAACACCGCTGGTCCATAGCTGAGGCGCAGCGGGACCTCCCACTCCCGGACGAGGGAGGCGAGGAACCCGGCGACCGCCGACTCGGGCGCCGCTCGGGCGCGGATCGGCGCTGGCGTCGGGCCCGAGCGCACCCAATCGAGGAGGGCCTCGACCTGCGCCAGCGGAGTGTTCCCCAAGGCGTCGGAGCTCACTACCCAGCCCGATTCCGCCTGGGCGATGGCGGGCAGGTCGTCGGGCAGGTGCGGTACTGGCGATCCCGGCCGGCTGAGGGAGACATCGAACGCGGGAACCCATGCGACCGTGGGCGCGTCGGGCGCAGGCGACGGGGCAGCCGTGCGGGACTCGAGCCAGCGAACAAGATCGGCGATGCCGGCATCGTTCAGGCGGGCGTAGTCCGCTTCTTCCGCCTGGAACCCGAGCCGCTTCTGAAGGAGCCCGAGGATCTCCAGCTTCTTGATGGAATCGACACCGAGGTCGGCCTCGAGGTCGAGCTCGTCAGTGAGCACATCCGGCGGGTAGCCGGTGATCGTGCACACGGCGTCGACGACTACGGCGCGAAGGTCGCTCGGAGCGGGTTGGACCACCGGCGTGGGCGCCTCGATGTCGGGCTCGTGCGCTCGGCCTGGCGGGAGGGGCTCGGGAGGGGTCGCCGGCGCGACCTCGGCCTGCGACCGGAGGGCCACGGATTCTCCCGCGTCGGCTGCCGCGAGGCGGTCGAGCAGTCCGGCACGGGCTGTGGCGTACCGCTCGGCCTGGGCGGGGTCGGCCAGCGCGGCGATGCGGAGGTCCTGGACTCGGCGCGCCTCGTCAGCGAACGCCGAGCGTTCGGGGACGGCGGACGCCTGGCCGGTGCGACGGGCCGGCCACGACTCGGGGCCAGCGACGGTCTTCTGCCGGTCGAGCAGCGGGAGGGCCGGCGCCAGCCGCACCCAGGCTCCACCGGCGGCGAGGAGCAGTCCGGCATGACCGGCGGCCAGCAGCGCGGCCGCCGCGCGGATCGAGCCGATGCGGTGCCCCGGGCGCGGGTCCAGCGCGATGGCGGTGGCGTGGGGCAGGATGGCGCGGGCGAGGCCGGTCAGCACCCGGCCGGGCCCCAACTCGACGAACACTGGGCGTTCGACGGTCGCTGCAAGCGCAGTCAGCGTGTCGACGAACCGGACCGGCGCGGTGACGGCGCGGGCCAGGCTCGCCAGCGGTCGGTCCATCGGGGCTGCGTCGGCCGCTGACCACACCTGCACAGCCGTGAACGCGACCTCCGCCCGAGTGCCCGCGATCGCTTCTGCGCCCGGAGCGACGGCTTCGGAGTGGTAGGCGCGGGCCACCGGCAGTCGGCGGGCGCGCGGGTGGGCCGAGAGCATCGCATCCATGCCGTCCACGGGCCCGCTCCACACCACCTGTCCGGGTGCATTGTGCGCTGCGAGGGTCCAGCCGACCGGCGGGCTCTCGGTCGGATCGGCGTCGACCGCGACCATCGCTCCTGGCGGGCAGTCGGCCAGCGCCTCGCCCCGCACCCGCGCCACCTCCAGTGCGGTGTCGGCGCCGAGCCAGCCCGCGGCGACCAGCGCGCCGATCTCCCCGAGGGAGTGGCCGAGGGCGGCGACCGGCTGCAGGCCCGCGGCGCCCAACACCGCGTGCCAACCGAGGGTGGTGCGCACCGACTGCAGGTGCACGGCCACTGGATCGCCTGCGGCGAGCTCCGCTGGGTCCACTTCGGGCCCGACCACGGCAGCGCCGGCCGCGAATACGCTTGGATCAACCATTGATTCCGGGTGTTGACTGCCCTGCCCGGGCACCAGGAGGACGGGCGCTCTCGCAGCGCCTGCGCCGAGGAACACATCCGGGAGCGCCCCGCTGGCGCCCTCCGCCAGCCACCGGGCGGCCCGGGCCACGTCCTCTTCCCGGAGGGCGTCGGTGGACAGGACGACGGCGCGGTGCGCCGCGCGGGCAGCGGATTCCGGGGTGGATGGGCGGTCTGCGCGCATGCGGTCCACCAGCTCGGCCTGAGTGGCGGCGCCATACGACAGCGCGAGCGGCGTGGGGTCGGTGGACCATGCGACGCCCGGACGGCGGACAAATGGCTCGGCGTATGCCGTCAACGCCGTAGCGAGAGCAGGTCGCCGCGCCTCTGCTGGCGGTGCCTCGACGATGACATGGTGGTTGGTGCCACCGAAGCCGAACGCGGACACACCGACCCGGTACGGCCCGTCCAGCCGAACGGCCGTGCGCGGGAGTCGGAGGGAGCCTGCACCCTCGCGAACCGGCCCCGCGTGCAGTGTCGGCGGCAGCACACCCGTCGCGACGGTGAGCACCGCCTTGAGCAGGCCCGCAGCACCCGCCGCACCCTTAAGGTGGCCGATCATCGACTTCGCCGACCCGATCCAGGTCGGCACCGAGCCTTGCCACGCCGCCATTGTGGCGATCTCGGTGGCGTCTCCCAGCGGCGTGCCCGTGCCGTGGGCCTCGAGCACCCGGACATCGCCAGCACTCAGGCCAGCATCCACGGTGGCCCGATGGATGGCCATGCGCTGGCCGTCGGAGCTGGGCGCCGTGATGCCTCGGCCCCGGCCGTCGGAGGACTGACCAACCCCTCGGATCACCGCCCAGATCGGCGTGTTCGACCGAAGTGCATCCTCCACGCGCTGGAGCACGAACACGCCAGCGCCTTCCCCCATCACGAACCCGTCGGCGCCGGCGGCGAACGGATGGGAGCCGGTGGACGACAGCGCCTGAGTCCGGCTGAATCCGACGAAGGTCTCGGGCGACAGATCCGTGTCGACGCCGCCGGTGAGCGCTGTGTCGCACCGGCGGGCGCGCAGCATCTCGACGGCCACGCCCACCGCGGCCAAGGAGGCAGCGCAGGCGGCATCGACGGTGTGGTTCCCGCCCATCCAGTCGAGCCAGCTCGCCACCCGCCCGGACACCACGTTCGACAGCAGGCCGGCCATGCTGTCGGCGACCACCGGGGGCAAGCGCTGGTCGAGGTCGGCCTCCAGCGCGGCCTCGATCGCGGGCAGCTCTGACGTTGGCAGGACGCCTCGCTCGGCGAGCGCGGCGACGATCTCGCGGAACCGGACGCGCACCGCCAGGCTCTTCGCGTGCTCGCCACCCATCGCGTTGCCGAGAACCACGGCGGCCGTGCGGCGGTCGATCGACAGGCCGCCAGCCACCGCCTCGGCGGCCGCCACGAGGGCGAGCTGCTGCGAGCGGTCGAGGGCGGGAACCACGGCGGGTGGCAGCCGGAACCGGACCGGGTCGAATGGCAGGTCGGCCACAACGCCGGCGAGCATCGACGAGGTGCGCGCCGGCCCGCTCCTCCCAGCGCTCGGGTCCCAGTAGCGGTGAGGGTCCCATCGATCTGCGGGAATCGGCCCGACGGCGTCGACGCCGGCGAGCAGCGCGTGCCACCAGGCCTCCACTCCGACGGCGCGTGGAAGAATGGCTCCCAGACCGACGATCGCGATGCCCCCGGCATCCGTACGCGGTGCCGGGCGCGCGCGGAACACCGCAGGCACCCGGGCCACGTCTGCGAGGGTGCTGCCCCCTTCAACCCGGGAGGCGGCGTGAACGGTGAGGCGTTGCACCAGCTCGGCCACGGTCCACAGGTCGCGCTCGACCACAGCCCCTTGGCCCATTGTGTACGCACCCTCCGAGCGCTGTCGAGACGGCGGCACGTCGCGGTACCGAGGGCCCACAGGCCACCCGGGCGAGCGCTCGAAGCCCTTGGCGGCGATCCGGGTACGGCCGAGGTTGTGGGTCTCGAGGCGCTCGCGCCGCTCCCGGATGCCGAGCGCACGCAGCTCGGTGCGCTCGAGTGCGCGCACAGCGTGCGTGAACGGGTTCGGCACGCAGCGCAAGGCGAGGTTCGCGCTCGAACCCACCAACACCGTCTCGTCCGCGGCGAGCGCGATGCGCTGGTAGTCGGGGGTGATGTTCCCGAGCTCGGCGATCTCGTGGGTGTAGAAGAATGCGGTGCCGGCCTGCAGGAGGACACGCGCGCCGGCGCGGGCGGCCGTGGAGGCCATCGCCCCGGCCATCGCTGCGGTCACCGGGTCTCCGATCCCGCCGGCGAGCACCACCATCGGCGACTTGCCAGGCCACGCTTCGACGATGGCCAGGCCCTCTTCCCACAGCCCGATGGAGGTCATGGCGCCCACGTGGCCACCCGCCTCACGCCCCTCCAGCACCACCGCAGCGCCAGCGTCCAGGGCATCGGCGATGAGGCGTGCCGATGGCGTATGCAACCAGGGTCGGACCCCGCGGGCCACGAGCTGTCGGGCCAACCCCGGGCTGCCGCCCGCGAGCACCACCGCAGCCGGTCGTGCGTCTTCGGGCAGGTCGAAGATGGCCTCCAGTTGGGCATCCCGGTGGGGCACCACATCGAACGCGATCACACCCACGCCCCACGGGCCGGGCACGCGGGACCCGCCGGCCAGCACCTCCCGTGCGCGCTCGGGGCTGAGCGCACCGAGCGCGAAGCAGGGCAGGGCGCCCGCGTGTGCGACCGCGGCCGCGAACGGTGCGCCCTCGGACACGTTGGCCATGGGCCCCTGGACCAGGCAGCTGCCCGTGCCCAGAGGATCGGTCCGGAGGGCGTGATGCGGGTGATCGGCGCGGTAGCCGCGCACCGCCTCCCGCACGGCGCGGAGGGCGTCGCGGGTCGTGGCGCGCTCGAAGGTGGTAGCCCCCGCGATGGACTGGGGCGCGGGGACCAGCGCGTCTTCGCGGGCGGTCCATGACGCGATGCATCGCTCGAACTCGGCCTGCAGCGCAGACGCATCCAGTGACGACTTCAGGGCACGGAGTGCCACGATCGGACCGCGCTGGAGCACGCGGGCCCGCCACCCAGCGAGCTCGCCGAGCACCACTGTGTCCCGGCCCCCCGCGCCGCGGATCGTGCGGCGGCGGGCCTCGGACAGGGGGCCATCGCCGGCGAGCCACAGCTCGGGCCCCACCACAATCCCGTCCGCGCCCACAGCGATGGACGCGGCCATCCCCCGCGGGCCGATGCCAGCGATCACCCACCGACGCCCACTGGCGGCGGCCTGCCGGATCAACACCAACCCAGCACAGGTCCCGCACGGCCCACCGGCCTCCGAGCCGATCAGCCACAGCGGGCGGCCTTCCGGAGCGGACTCGATGTCCCGAGGGTGGCGCACCACGTGCCATGCGTCGAGCGCGTCCACCAGCTCCGCGCCGTCCTCCACGACCTCCCGTCGCACGTCGGCTGACAGCCCCGGCACGGGCCGGATGTACACCCTCATGAGGCCTTCACGCCCAGGTTGAAGGCCATGATCTCGCCACGCGTCGTCCAGGTCCTCGTCTCGAAGCCCGCATCCTCCATCCGGCGGTGCAGCCAGTCCTGGCCCGCGTAGTGGCGCATCGACATGGGAATGTACATGTAGGTGCGGGGGCTGCCATGGAGCACGGCGCCGAGCACGGCCCCCGAGGCCAGCATGTAGCCCCGATAGACGCGGTCCCATGTGCGATTCTTGGGCCTCGCGAAGTCCAGGTGCCAGTACCTCCCCCCCGGCTTGAGCACGCGATGGGCCTCTCGCAACACGGCCGGAATGTCCGGAAACCCACGACCGGCGTACACACAGGTCACCACGTCGAAGCTCTCGTCGGGGAACGGCAGGGCGGCCGCGTCGGCCTCGACAAACCGTACATTCTCGCATCCGGGCGGCCGCTTCCGCTCGGCCACGGCGAGCATCGCCGCGTTGATGTCCGTGCCCACCACCTCGTGCGCCGTGTCTGCGAGCATCCAGCTGATGTCGCCGGTGCCACAGGCGATATCGAGCACTCTTTGCCCTGGCTGCACGTCGGTCAGCGTCACGAGCCGTCGCTTCCACCGGGTGTGCCATCCCGCACTCATCAGGTCATTCCCGAGGTCGTACCGATCGGCGACCCGGTCGAAGACCCAGTCCACGAGCGCCTGCTTGTCGGCACGGCCGGACAGGCCGTCGCGGAGCCCTGAGGGTGGTGTGTGCATGGCGTCTCCCCCTGCCGGCCCTCTACCACCTCCCGCCGACCATGGCGGTGGGAGACCGAGACGGTGGCGCGCCGGAGCGGATCCTGCCGCAGCCTGTAGAATCCAACCGCGGGTCTCGCTTCTTGGAACAAGCGTCGATCCGCTGCGCCGGTTTCCGGTTGCACGGCGGTCGCCCTAGTGGCTACCAGATCTGTCCGGTGAGGATGAGCAGGAGGTTGGGCTGCGGTACGCGATCGTGGGAGGTACCGGGCTGATCGGCTCCGCCCTCGCGGATACCCTCCGCAGGCGCGGCGACGAGGTGGTCATCATCTCGCGGTCGAAGCTCGACCTGCCGGGCGCGGTCAAGTGGGATCCCGTGAAGGGCGTGCAGCGCGTGTCCTCCCTCGAGGGCCTCGACGGCCTGTTCAATCTGGCCGGAGCCCCCCTCGCCACCCGGCCATGGACCCTGCGCCGGCGAGCCCTCCTCCGCGCCAGTCGAATCGACGCCACCGAGGTCCTGCTCGAGTCCCTGGCTGAGCTCGACGCCCCGCCGGCGGTGTATGTGGGCGTCGGATTACTTGGCTTGTTCGGCGATAGTGGAGAGAAGCCCCTCGACGAGGAGGCCCCGCGAGGCACGGGATTCCTCGCCGACCTCGCGGCGGAGTGGGAGGCGGCCCACCTTGCGGCGGCTGACCTCGGTGTCCGTGCGTCCGTGCTCCGGCTGAGCATCGTGTTGTCCCCGACCGGCGGGGTGTTCCCCCTGATGGTACCGCCGTTCCGGATCATGGGGGGATGGCTCGGCAACGGGCAGCAATGGACCAGCTGGCTGACGATCCGCGACTGTGTCGGGGCGTTGATCCACCTGGCCGACAATCCCGAGTGCGAGGGGCCATTCAACGGCACCGTGCCCGAACCGCTGCGGAACAAGGCCTGGCTGCGCGCGCTGGGAACGGTACTGCACCGACCGGTAGCCACCCACGCGCCGAAGTGGGCGCTCAGGGGCGCCCTGGGCGACCTCGCCGACGAGCTGTTGATCGCGTCCCTCCGGGCCATCCCGCAGAAGCTCGTCAATACCGGCTACAACTTCGTCGATGGGGATGCGGAGGAGGCGTTCCGGTGGATGGTGGCCGAGATCGACCGGCGCGAGCGCGTTCCTCCCACAGAGGGCTGACGCGGCTCACACCCGGAGCACGCCCGCTTCGGTGAGCTCGGTCCAGGCAGCGGCAACCGAGCCCGCGCGGTCGATCCCCCGCACAGCCGCGTCCACCACCGAGACCTGGAACCCGAGCCGCCGGGCATCGAGCGCGCTGTACCGGACGCAGAAGTCGGTGGCGAGGCCGGCGCAGACCACCTCCTGCACACCAAGGTCCCGCAGGGCGCCGCCGAGCCCCGTAGGCGTCTCCCGGTCGTTCTCGAAGAACGCCGAGTAGGAGTCCAGGTGGGCCGAGTGACCCTTGCGCACCACCAGTCGGGCCCGCCGGGTGTCGAGCTCGTCGTGGAAGGCGGCGCCTCGGGTGCCCTGCACGCAGTGGTCCGGCCACAGCACCTGCTCGCCATACGGCAGTGTGAGCGTCGAGTATGGCGGACGGTCATGGGTCGAGGCGAACGAGGCATGCCCCGGCGGGTGCCAGTCCTGAGTGAGCACAATGTGCTCGAACTCGCCCATCAGGCGGTTGCATACAGGCACGACGGCTTCGCCATCCGGCACCGCCAACGCGCCGCCGGTGCAGAAGTCGTTCTGCACATCGATCACCAGCAGGGCGCGCATCACTCCTCCTCGATGGTGTCGAACTCGCCGCGAAGCACCAGATCGTCGCCCTCCACGCCCCACTCCGTCCACCGGGCGGCCCAGCCGAGGCCACCGAGGGTCATGGCATTGGGCAGGGCGACTCCCCGCGCGTCCAGCTGCTCCTGGGCGCGGCGCCGCACGATCTCCATGGGACCG
Source organism: Myxococcota bacterium (assembly GCA_047609825.1). Taxonomy (GTDB): domain Bacteria; phylum Myxococcota_A; class UBA796; order UBA796. The sequence continues at coordinate 23,736 of JBLFXJ010000014.1, read as the reverse complement.
GTGCCGCCCCAGCCTTGGTTGCCGATGTTCTCGACGCTGGCCAGCTCCGGTGCCAAGGCAGCTCCGTCGTCAACCAGCGTTGCGTTGACCCGCAGATCCCGCCACTTCCCGGAGCGGCTGCGTCTGTGCCACCGCAGATCCACGGTCACATCGTCGCCATCGACCTCCAGGCCGAGCGGCTCGAAGAGGTACTTCGCATTCGGCGGCTGCTCGAGCGCGAACACCCGGCCCACGTCGAGCGCAGCACCTCGGTCCACTGCGAGGGCCCACCCGGACTCCACCGACGGCGGGGAGGCAACACCGCTGAGACCCGGCGTAGGCAGTACCAGCTCGACGATGAGGTCGTCTCCGGGCACAACCCGGGCACCGAGCACCGCGATCGGCCCGATCCGTGGCACGGGACCGATCCGCACGCCGGGCGCCAACGCCTCGGAGGCCCGCTCGTGCAGCCAGCCCTCGAGCAGGCCGTCTGCGAGCGCTGCCACCTGGGGTGGAAGCGACTCGAACAGCGCCTCGACGGTGAGGCTGGACGGCTCAGCGAGCACGATGACAAGCGCAGGGGTGGGATCGTCGCGGATGATCAAGTCGAGCTGAGCAGACATCGCCACGGTGGCTGGGAGCCCCCGCACATTCACGAACGGGGGGATCTGCACATCGATGGTGCCCGACGCGGACCCGGACGCGAGCATGCCGCTCCCGTCCACTGGCTCCGAGCGCACACTCACCGACTCGATGTATGGGCGGATGACGAGCGGCAGCCCCATCGGGCCCTTGAGGGCGATGGTCTCCGGCAGTGCGAGCTGATCGATGACGAGTCGTCCAACCTCCGCCTCAGCCACCACCAGCACCGCGTGGGCTGGCAGGTCGCCGTCGGTGGAGGCCTGGACCTGCCATGCGGCCCGGGTGGCTGCGAGGGGGTCGACGGGCTCACCGCAGGCGATGACGAGCAACAGGGGGAGGAGACGCCTCATTCGGACTGCCATGGGTGGATGAAGCTGTGGATCTCAGCCCCCCCGGCCACATCGATGGTGGCCTCGAACAGTCGCTGACCAAGCTCGTCGACGCAGATCAGCGACGCCGTGCCATCAGCGCGGAACTCCATCCACGTCGCCGACCACTCGGCGTCGTTGTACAGCCACTGGACCCCGTCTTCGCCGAACAACCGGGCCGCGACGTTGGGGAAGCTCCCCCCGGGCCCTGCCATGGTCTCGAGGATCCGCGACCGCGGCCCCTCGGCCTCCACCCGGCACAACGTGGTCTGGTGCAGGTCGCCGGCCACGAACAACACGCCCATGATGCCGCCGTCGGTGATGTGATCGAGCAGGACTTCGCGCTGGGTGGAGTTCGGGAAGCCCTCCCAGCGGTCGAGCCCGGCCTCGAGGGCGTCCCATGCGATGGGCATGTCGGAGATGGGAACGGAGTTCGCGACCACCTTCCACACCGCATCCGACGCGGACAGGCCGTCCATCAGCCACTGGAGCTGGTCCGGCGAGATGTAGTGGCCGGCAGCCGCGTCGCGCTCACCGCGGCAGTCGAGCACGAACAGCTCCACCGGGCCGTAGCGCAGGGAGCGCCACAACCGCTGCGGTGCCGAGGGAATGTATGGAATCGTCTCGAAGAACGCCTGGTATGCAGCATCGCGCTGCGCCGGGTCAATCGTTTGCGGGTCCCAGTTGTTTCCGACCTCGTGATCGTCCCAGGTGTGGACGGACGCAACGCCAGAGAGAAGAGCTCTGAAGCTGGTCTTCGTCAGGTTCTCAGCCCAGCCCTCCCGGTACTCCTCCACCGTGAATCGGCCGTCCTGGTACACCATGTCGCCGAGCCAGAGGAACAGGTCGATCGGCCCGACACCCTGCACCTGGTCGAGGCACGGAAACTCCCCATGATCCTGGTCAGTGCACGAGGTGGCCGCGATGCGGACGGCGCCGGTGTGCTCGGGAGGAGTGGCCGTCCGGGCGTGCCCGACGGGCGACCGGGCGCCCGCGGCGTCCTCGAACTGGTAGGCGATGGGGGTGTCTGCTGACAGCGCGTCGACGCTGTGGTGGACGAAGCCATCGGGGCCCACCGCCACATCGGCGCTGGACAGCTCGGACCATGCCGCGCCGTCCCAGGAGGCGAGCACGACAGAGAGCGCATCGCCGCCCTGGTACCGGGTCCACAGCACGGCTCCGTCGGGTCGGGGCTCGCCGGCCTGCACGCCGATCGGGAACGCAGCGCCGTCGTCGGCACCTCGCCCCCCCCATGGGGCGGTGGGCTCTGGAGCGCGGGACATCGGCACCGCCGGGCCCGCGCTGTCACCGGTGTCGCCGCCCTTCGTGCCGCCGCAGCCCACCGCGAGGGCCACCCCTCCGCCGATGAACCGACGCCGGCTGGGCCCGCTCACGATGCGGCTCCGAAGTGCGCCAGGCAGGCGTCGATGCGGGCAAGCACCTCATCCCGACCCAGGAGCGCGAGGGTCACGTCGATGCCGGGACTCACGGGTCCGCCGGACACGGCGATGCGAAGGGGCTGCGCGAACTGCCCCACCCGTACCTCGTGGGCCTCTGCGAGCCCGTCCAGGGTGGCCTGGATCGACTCGCTGGTGAACGCGTCCGTTGAGAGCGCGTCGCGTGCGAGGGCCAGCCGCTCGAGGCCATCACTGCGGAGGTGCTTCTTCACGGCCTTGGCAGGGCCCCACTCGGTGGGGGCCACGAAGAAGAACCGCGCCTGGTCGGCCAGGTCGACGAAGGTGTCGGCACGCTGCCGATACAGCTCGACCAACGCCGCCTGCCGCTCGGTGCTGGCCTGTGCCAGCACACTGTCGCTCACCTCGAGGTGCTGCCCGAGCCTGCCGAGCAGCGCCTCCATGGGCATCGACTTCATGTACTCGCCGTTCATCCACTTCAGCTTCGCCGGATCGAACCGAGCGGGCGTCTTCTTGATCCGATCGAGATCGAACTCCGCGATCAGCTCGTCCACTGACCACAGCTCCTTGTCGCCCTCCCCCCCGCCTTCCTCGGCCGCCCGCCAGCCGAGCAGGGCCAGGTAGTTCAGCAGGGCCTCGGGGAGGTATCCGCCGGTGCGGAAGTCCATCAGCTCGATCAGCGGCAGCTCGGTGTCCGTGGCCCGCGCGATGGCCTCGGCCAGGGCGACGCCGTCGTACTTCTTCGCCATGAACCGGTCGACATCGGCCAGGGGCGCGCCGGCAGCCTCGGCGAGCCACGACCAGTCCTTGCCAGAACCGCCCTCTTTCGCCGACGCACGGGCGCCGGCGCGGGCGGCCTTGGCCTTGTCGCGCTTCGACATCTTGCCGCCGACCAGGTTGAAGATCAGCGGCATGTGCCCGACCGCCGGCAGCTCCCACCCGAAGGCATCGGCCAGGCCCTGGTGCTTGTGGGTGTTCATCAAGTGCTCCTGCCCGCGGAGCACCTGGGTCACGCCCATCAGGTGGTCGTCGATCACCACGGCGAAGTGGTAGGTCGGGAAGCCGTCGGCCTTCCGGATCACGATGTCGTCGAGCTGCTCTGGCTCCACCGTCACGTCGCCGAGCACCACATCTGGGATGGTGACGGCCGACGTCGGCGCTGCCAGGCGGAGGACCGGCGTGCGACCCTCCTCGCGGAACCCTGCGAGATCATCCGCGGAGTACTCACGCCGGCGGTAGCGGAAGGTCTCCTTCTGGGCCTCGGCGGCCCCGCGGAGGGCGCGGAGCTCTTCCGAGGTCTCCCACGCCTCGTAGGCGTGCCCTGACGCGAGCAGCTGGTCGAGGTAGCGGTTGTACAGTTCGAGCCGCTGGGACTGGAAATAGGGCCCCACATCGCCGCCGACCTCGGGCCCCTCGTCCCAGTCCAGGCCGAGCCAGCGCAGGTCGCTCAGGATGCCGCGGGTGGACTCGTCGGTGGAGCGCGCCCGATCGGTGTCTTCGATGCGGAGGATGAACCTCCCGCCAGTGCGACGCGCCCAGAGCAGGCAGTACAGAGCTGTGCGGGCGCCGCCCACGTGGAGCGAGCCGGTGGGCGAAGGGGCAAAGCGTGTGCGCGCGGGCGTCATCGGGCCTCCGGAGGACCACCGACTAGCTCGGTCAGGCCAGTGGAACGACCCCGAACGCGTCGAGCAGACGCAGCACCACCTCGCGCTGCATCTCCACCCGGCGGGGCTCGCCGAAGCCCATCCAGGTCTCGACGCAGACGCCTACACAGCCGATGGCATCGACGATCTGCTCGGTGCTGCTGGTGGGTACGGGGAAGTAGTGGGTGGCCCAGCGCTCTTCCGGGTCGCGGACGGCGCCGTTCAGCGCCTCGACTACCGAACTGAGCACCGGCGGACACGGCGTGACCCCGTACACCAGCGTCTGCCCGAACGAGGGGTGCACGTCGGGGTGGTACCGCTTCTTCGACTCGTGCAGCGTGGCCACGAGCGCAGGTCGCTCCACATGCACCAGCCGGAAGAACGCGTGCGCGAGCCGGTGCTCGAGCTCTGGCGCCTCCGGATCACCAGGGAACGAGCGGTTCAGGTCGAGGCCCCCCACAGCGGTGCGATCGCGCACCCGGTACGCGGCTGGGTTCATCCGTGGCACCAGGATGAGCCGCCCGGCTGTCGGCGCGAGGCCCTCCTCCAGCAGCTCCTCGAGCGCGTGCACGCCGCACACTTCATCGCCGTGGATGCCGGCCTGGATCAGCACCGTGGGCCCGGGCGCCGCAGCGTCCTGCACGTACACCGGCACGGTCGGGGCGATGAATGTCACCCCGGCGGGCAGTCGCTCGGTGGGAACTCGGATCACTTCGGCTCCCAGTGCGGGCGATGGTGGGGGCGGCGAGGGCGGTCGCGGGTGAGCGTGTCGTAGAACCCGAGGCTCTCGGGCGAGGCATGCTGCATGCGCTCGATGGCGGCGTTCGGGTGCCGGTTGAGCCAGCCCGTGATGGCATAGGGAACCTGATATCCCCACTTCAGCTGGGCGCGCAGGGGCATGTAGTCGTCGACCAGGCCGAGGATCGGGCGCACATCATGCCGCTCATCGTCCAGGTACATCAGGAGCAGCTCGAGGGGCACATTGCCGGCCCCGCGGCCCATGCCGAACACGCTGGCATCGATGAGATCGGCGCCCTCGTCGATCGCGGCGATGGCATTCGCGAACGCCGTCTGCTGGTTGTTGTGCAAGTGCACGCCGACCCGTTGGTCTGGCCGGAGCCAGTTCTTGTACTTGCGGATCAGGTACGTGAGCTGGTGTGGGTACATGGCGCCGAAGCTGTCGACCACCGCCACCACCGGCACTCGGCTGTTGCGCAGGCACTCCAGGAACTCGTCGACCTGGGCCGGGGTGCAGCGGGTGACCGCCATCACGTTGCAGTGGACCTCGTAGCCGAGGTCCTGCGCCGCCTCGCACAGGTCGATGGCCTGGCGGATGTCGGCGGCGTAGGTCGCCACCCGGAGCACGTCGATGACGGAGTCGGCAGCCGGGCGGAGATCTTCTGCCTCGATCCTGCCCATGTCGAGCATGCACGACAGCCTCATCCCGCCGAGGCTCTCGGGCGTCACGACACGTCGGAGATCCTCTTCTCGGCAGTATCGCCACGGCCCGACGGAGCCGGCCTCGAACACGCCTGGCGAGGTCTGGTACCCGATCTCCATGACATCGACGCCGGACTCGCACAGGGCGCCGAAGGTCCGGCGCACCAGGTCGTCATCGAACTGCCACGCATTGGTACAGCCACCGTCGCGAATCGTGCAGTCCAGGACCTCCACGACCCTGCGGCGGTCTGTGATCAGGCCGTCCGGACAGCACCGGACACGGTAGTCGAGGCCCATGAATCCCTCCCTCTTCGAAACGGGTAGCATGTGGCGTGGAACGCAGCGGCCTCCCCATGGGTTTGACGAGGCCACGGAGGCAAGATGTTCGGGTGGACGCTCCTCGTGAGCGCAGCGCTGGCAGGAACCCCGGTCGTGGCCGTCGGCGACGAGCTGGTGGTCGCCGCCGCTGAACCTGGCGGTGGAGGCACGGGTGGGTGGGTGCAGAGCCTGGCCGACTGCCTCGACGAGCGGGCTCCCGACCGATGGACCGTGATGGACCGGGGCCGCACGGGCGAGACCCTGCGCGCCGTGCGCGGTCGGGTGGATGAGCTGCGCGAGCTCGCCGGGCCCACCGGGGTCGTGGTGCTCGGCCTCGGCGCCCGTGAGCTGGCGGTGGGTGTGGTCTCGGCCGAGCTCCGCGCCGAGCTGGAGCAGCTCGTGGGCTCGCTGAAGGTACGACCTGGGCCGACAATACTCCTGGTCGACCCCATCGCACCGGACCTCGGCGGAGGGGAGGGGGACTCCCAAGTGGTCGTGGACTCCGCGGTCAGCGGGCTCACCCGCGCCTTCGACCAGGTGGCTCGGGAATCCCCGGCTATCCAGCACGTGCGGCTGTGGTCCGACTGGCCGCGGGACGGTCGCGCGCGTCGGGTGCTCACAGAGCGGAGTCGCACCCTCACGGCACGCGGGCACGCACGGGTCGCGGCGGCGGTGTGCGATGCGATCGTCGAGTCCGCCGAGTCAGACGCCGTGGAGTAGGTTGAACGCCGCCTGCATGGCGTTCGGTCCCACCGAGCCCAGCGCGGCCTCGAGCTCCGGATCGCCCCCCTCACGCATCCACGCCTCGACCCGTTCACGCACGTCGGACGCCACCGGGCGCTCAGCCAGGGTGTCGGTGAGCGCCGGCCGATCCGACGCGTCAGCCTCGTCCGAAGGCGCATCGACCTCGTCGGGCCAGTGGCCGGGACCGGTGACTGGCGTCTCGGGGTACAGCGGGGCGCCCTCCGGCACCTCCCATCGGGTCCAACCGGAGACGGCCACCCCAAGGGCGCGGAACCGGGCGGTTCGTCGATCGGCGATCTCCTGGGCTGGGCGGGTGTTGAGCACGTGTCGGGGCTCGATCCACCCGCGCCTCGCCGTCACCACGCCATAGACGCGGTGCGCGAGGTGCTGGGGCGCGTGGGCGTCGGTGTTGATCACCACCGGAACGCCGGCTTCCCGCGCACTTCGGCAGGCGACATCGGGCAGGTCCATCCGGTACGGGTTGCCGTTCACTTCGATGGCGACGTCGTCCCGGCGCGCGGCGTGCAGCAGCCTCTCCCAGTCCAGCTCGGACCCGCTGCGGCTGCCGAGGCGCCGGTTGGTGGGGTGACCGAGGCAGTCGACCACGCCCGTGGCCATCGCGGCGATGAGCCGATCGGTCATGGCGTCGCCGGGCATGTCGAGGCGGCTGTGCACGCTGGCGATGACCCAGTCGTGCCCGCGGAGCAGGCCCAGATCCAGGTCGAGGGAGCCGTCGGCGAGGATGTCCACCTCAGTGCCCGCCAGCACCTGGTATGAGCGACGGTCCTGAGTCTCCCGGAGGTGCCTCACCTGGGCGGAGAGGCGCGCTTCGTCCAAGTGCGTCACCACGCCGACCTACGGCGGCATGATCCGCATCGCCCAGCACGCCGCCACCGGCGCCCTCACCGTGCACGATGCCCATCCGGCCGACATGCCAGTGCCTGCCCTTCCCTGAGGTCGCCGTGCACACCGTCCGCATCGACGAGGTGAGGGATTGGCTGGGTGAATCGGGCGAGATTCGCCGGCTCACCCAGTCCATCGGTCACGAGCCGCCCAGCGCCGCGTTCCTGGAGGAGGCCCTCGGCCTCCCGCTGCATGTCGAGTTCGCCATGCGCAAGCTGGTGGAGCACGACCCGGCCGCGAGCCTGGACCTGTTGGCGTCGATCCCGTTCTACAGCCTGTGCACGGGGCTGTTCGTGCCCTTGTCGGGGATGGCTCCGGAGAAGGTGGCGTCACTGTTCGGGTTTGCCACGCCGCCGCCCCCCCCGAGCGGCTGAGCGCGAGGCGCTGGTCACCTCGTTCCTCGGCCGGGATCTGGGGCTCACCCTGGAGCAGAAGCTCACCTGCTTGCTCGGGGATCCATTCCGCGGCCGACTCGGAACGTTCCGGCGTGACAGCCTGGTGCGCCTGCTCGAGTCGATGGCGCTCAAGAGCCACCGCGAGCTGCTGGATCGTCTAACGGTGGTGGGGGACGTGGCCGCCCTGTTCGTCGAATCCCGGGCGACCCTGCACCAGGACCCTCCGCTCACCGCCGCCGAGGTGCTCGAGGCCCTCCGGTTCCTCCCCGACCGCGGTGTCGGTCGGAACCGCAAGTTCGCGCTGCTGCGGTCGCTGCTGTCACGGTGTGGCAAGCTCGAGGCGTTCTTCCTCGCCAAGCTGGTCGAGCGCAAGGCGGGGTTCGGCTTCGACTACCAAGGTGCCGTCATCGCGCGTGCTCTGGGGGCCCACTTCAGCGCGCCTCCAGAGGTGGTCGCCCACGCCATGGCGCTGACCGACGCGTTCCATGTGATGCGATTGCTCGACGCCGACGGCGCTGACGGGCTGCGGCAGATCCGCCTGCAGCCACTGGTTCCGGTGCGGCCCGCGCTCGCCTCTGGGGGCACGGAGTCCATCGCGCAGTTCCCGGTGTGGGTGGAGCGCAAGTACGACGGCATCCGATTCATGCTGCACAAGTCCACCGATGCCACCGGAAACGTGCTCTGCGGTGCCTATACGCGCACGCGGCGCGACTGGCTGGAGCTGGTGCAGGGCCTCGGCAACTCCTTCCGGGCGCTGCCGGTGCGGGAGTGCATCGTCGACGGTGAGCTGTACGGCACGGTGATCGACGGCGGCATGCCGCGGCCCGCGACCGTGTACGAGGTGCACGGCGCTCTCCAGGGGGACCGCCGACGGCCGGTGAACATCCGTTTTGCCGCCTTCGATCTTCTGTATGTCGACGGCAACGACCTGGCCGGCATGCCGCTGAGCGACCGGCGTGCGCGACTGCAGTGGCTGGTAGGCGCGGTCGCGAACCTGCCGCTGCCGGTGCCGATCACCCTCGCCGAAGGGCAGCTGGCAGCCGGTCCCGACGACGTGAAGCGGCTGTTCGGGCACTTCCGGAGCCAGGGCTACGAGGGTCTGGTCGCCAAGGACCCGCGCGGCACGTACAAGCTCGCCACGCGGGATCCTTCGTGGACCAAGCGCAAGCCCGAGGTCACCCTCGACCTCGTGCTGCTGGGCGCCGTGTTCGCGGTCACCGGCAAGGAGAACGTGGGCATGTTCGGGTCCTATGTGATCGGATCGCGCACGGCGGAGGGCGGCTTTGTGGACGTGGGCGACGTGGCCGGCGTCGACGTCGAGCGAGATGCCCAGATCCAGGCCGAGATCATGCGCGAGGGGCTGATCACGGGGCGCCGCATCGAGCGGAAGAGCGCATCAGGCGTGCGCCCCGGCCTGGACCTCCGGCCGCACATCGTGGTCACGGTGAAGTTCGAGGGCGTGGTGAAGGACGATCTGACGGGCGAGCTCAAGCTCCGTGGCCCGAAGCTGGTCGCCCTGCGGTCCGACAAGTCTGCGCACGAAGCCGACGCGCTGTCAGACCTCGAGAAGAACTGGCTCAAGCAGCGGATGGGCTGAGCCCGCTCACCCATCCACCACCCGAACCCGGCTGCCGGCGCCGTCCCGGCCGGGTGGGAGCACCTCGAGGTAGCAGGGCACGCGCTCGCGAACCCCGGGCACGTGGCTGATCACGCCGATCACGCGGGTGTCGGTCCGGATGGACTCGATGGCCGTCATCACGCGGTCCAACGCCTCCCGATCCAGGGTGCCGAACCCCTCGTCGAGGAAGAAGAACTCCAGCGGCCGCGCGCTCCGCGCCTGCACCTGGGCCGACAGCGCGAGGGCCAACGCGAGACTGGTCATGAACGTCTCGCCTCCAGACAGCGAGCTGACCGGGCGCATGGCTCCGCCGCCATCGTCATCGCGGATGAGGAACCCGCCGTCGTCGTCGAGCGCGAGCGTGTAGCGGTCACTCGTGAGGCGCTTCAGGTGCTCGCTGGCACCGAGCACCAGCTCCTGGAGGTAGTCATTGGCCAGGTACTCGACGAACCGATCGCCGCGGAGCAGGCGCCCGAGGGTCTCGAGCCGGTCGAGCTCGATGTCGAGGCCGTCTGCAAGGACAGTGAGCTCGGTCCATCGCGGGTGACGCGCCTGTCGATCGCCGGCGACCCGGGCGGCCTGGGCGGCGTCCGCGGTCAGGATGGCGAGCGTGGCGGCCGCCTCCAATTCACGGTCCGCGAGGGTGGATGCGTCTTCTGTCGACGGTCCGTACCTGGACACGACCGCCTCGGCGTCCACGACACGCTCGGCCAGGCGAGCGTGTGTTTGGTTCCACACCGCCACGCGTTCGCGACCGGATTCCACCGCAGCGGGCTCCATGCACCGGGCCAGGATCGCCTCGACGCGCGCCTCCAGATCGTTGCTTCTTCCAAGTATGTCGACCAACGTGGCCGCTGCGGCAGCCTCCGTGGCGGCCGCCACTCGCGCACGTTCCTGGTCCGCCGACAGCGCCCGCATCGCACCCTCGTGGGCGAGCCGCGCGCTGTCGGCAGCTGCCACGGTCGCGTCGAGCGCGGTGCGGAGCGTGTGGAGTGCCTGGGTGACCGCGGCGTGCACCCCAGCCGGGTCGTCGGGCGGATCCATATCTTGCAGCTCGGTCGATGCCGCTTGGGCGGCGAACACCGCTTTGGACTCCCGATCGGACGCCTTGGCGGCCTCCCGCTCCGCTGCCCGTGCCACCCGGGCCAGTGCCTCACGGGACTCGCGCAGCTCCGCGACCCGGGACTCGCACTCACGGAGCTCACGGTACACGGTCTCCGCCTCACGATCCCGCGCCGCGATAGCCCGCTCGGCCGCCGCGAGTCCGAGCAGCGTGAGCTCCCCGCGAACGTCCTCGAACCGCGCCCAAGCAGCGCCGAGCCGGTCGGCACAGTGCGCATGTTCATCGTCGGCCTCCGTCCCTGCGGTCGTGAGGCGGGTCACCTCCAGCTCGGCCCGGGTGTCCGCATCGCGCGCGTCGTCCAAGGCGCGGCGGGCGACCTCGATCGAGTGCGCCTGGGCCTGGGCAGCAGTTCGCCGGGCCTCGGACTCCGCCACCCACCGCTCGGCGGCGAGGCGCCAGGCGGCGACCGCCGCATCGGTCACCTCGGCGTCGGCGACCGCCGCAGGGAGCAGGTCCTGCTGACGGGACAGGGCCCGATCGGTGGCGTCGGCGTGGGCCTCGGCCCGCTCTGCGGCCTGTGACGCAGCATCCAGGTGGGCGCGGGCGGCCGCGAGCGATTCCTTCTCGGTCTGGAGGCGCTCGAGCGCTCGCTCGTAGCCGTGTTTGTGGGCGACCCGCTCCGCTTGCCGTACGTCGGACGCCCGGGCGGGGCGGGGGTGCTCCGCGGACCCGCACACCGGACACGGATCACCTGGCGAGAGGCCGGCCGCGAGCTCAGCGGCGCGGTCATGGGCTCCGGCCGCACCGGCAGCGGCCGCAGCGCGGTCCAGCGCCTCACGGGCACCGACGACCACATCTTCGCTCTTCGCGACGGCGGTCTCTGCGGCCTCGACCGCGGCTGCGGCGGCGTTCGCGGCGGCAGCCCTGACCTCTCGCTCGTGTGTTGCCTCCTGGTGTCGATCGCGCAGCTGCTCCCAGAGACGCACCGCGGCCTGCTCATGCGCGAGCGCTGTGGCCCGCTCCGCGCCCCCGTCCACTCCAGGCAGCCCGCCAGCTCCGGCGGCGGTCAGTGCGGCACGCGCCGCGCCGAGCGCCTCTACAGCCGCGTCGTGAGCCGGGACCGCAGCCGCCATGTCTTCATTCAGGCGCGCGCATCGGGCACGGGCACGCTCCACCGCCTCGCGACGAAGTGCTACCTCTGCCGCAGCGCGGGTCGCACGTTGCGTGGTCTCGCGTTCGGTCGCGGGCACGGTCGCGCGCTCGTATCGGGACGCAAGGCGCCGCCGGTCACGCCGCGCGGTTGCGAGCGCGCTCGCTGCAGCGTCGGCCTCTGCCCGGTGTGATCCTGCGAGCGAGAGCGCCGCCTGCGCCGCCTCCCGGGCTGCGGCGAGCTCTTCGCGCGCGCTCGCATCCCGCTCGATCAGCAGCAACACCGACTCGAGACGTTCGAGCTGCGCCACCAACCCAGGCGCCTTTGTGCGGGCCCCGCGCTCTGCTTCGTCATGCGCATGCACCGCGACCGCCAGCGCGTGGCTGGCTGCGTCTGCGGAGCGGCGGGCGGCCACGTGCCGTTCGGCAGCTTCAGCTGCGGCCTGGCGCGCCTCTCGCCACCGGGCGGCGGGCGCCACGATCGGTGCTGCTCGGGCGGCCGCCTCGACCTGCGCCTCCAACGTAGCGACGGCATCAGCATCCAGGTCGTGCGCGCCCACCGCGGCACACGCCTGCTCCAGCGCGACCCGGGCCTCGTTCGCTGCGCGGGCAGTGGCGAGGCGCTCGGCGAGGCCGCTGTGCAAGGCGCGCTGTGCCGTCAGCGCGGCCTCCGTCCTGCGGAGCTCGGTGTCTGCCCGCCGCACCGCAGCCTCTGATGCATCGCCGAGCCCGGTGAGTTCCCCCTCCACCCGGCTTCGCTCGAGCAGACGCTCATCCCGGCGCTTCTTCACCTGGCTCCGAAGCCCCTCGCCATATGCGCCGAGGCGGAAGATCCGCTGGAGCATGCGCCGGCGCTCGGTCCCCTTGAGGTGGAGGAACCGCATGAACCGGCCCTGTGGGAGCACCACAGCGCGCATGAAGTCGTCGGCCGACAACCCGAGCAGCTCCTGCACCGAGGCCGTGACCTCCCGCTCCTTGTCGGCCAGCACCTCCAGCCGCTCGCCAGACCCGTGTGGCACCACACGGCCGATCCGGGAGTTCTGCCGGTGGATGGTGCCGTCCTGGGATCTGCGGTAGCTCCGGTGCGCCTCCCAGGTCTCGACCTCACCGTCGCTCCGCAGCTCGAACCGGAACTTCACCTCGACCCGATCGCTGTGGTGGTTGATGATGCCCTTGCGCCCGCGACCGGTGGTGCGGTCGACGACCCCGAACAACGCCAGCGTGATCCCGTCGAGCAGCGTGGACTTGCCCGCACCGATCGACCCGAAGATCCCGAACAGCCCGAACTTGCCGAGGCGCTCGAAGTCCACCTCCACCTCGTCACGGAACGAGTGGAGTCCGGACAGCGTCAGTCGAACCGGTCGCACGGGCCTCCGGTGGAAACGATGGAGTGGTGCCTGCCGTTCTACCCGACTGGGTTGCGCCTAGGCGGTGCCCTGCCGCTGGAGATCACGCGTGGGCCAGCGCGAGGTCGGTAAGCTCGAGGAACAGCTCCACCAGCTCGGGCTCCGGCTCCACCTCGGCCTGATCCCGCACGAACCGCCGGAACAGCTCGGACGGCGACAGCGCCTCACCCCCGACCTGCTGCAGCGGCGTCTGGGCGGGCAGCACGGTGCGGATTCGGGTGAAGTCACGGGGCAGATTCTGCAGCGTAGCGAGCTCGGAGTGGGTGGGGGGGAGATCGAGGTGCAGCCGCAGCTCGATCAACGCGCCGGCATGCAACCCGCTCTCCACGCCGGCCAGCACCTCCGGGAGCCCACCGTTGACCGTCCACACCACCAGTGGTCGACCCGCCGAGACGGGGATCGTGTGCACCCGCGCTGGCGCACCGGCGCTCGCCTCGACGATGACCGACGAGTGGGCGTAGTCTCGCTCGGACATGCGGAAGGCGAGGGGAGCCCCGGCATACCGCGTGGGACTCGGCGCGCCCTCGACCGCCTGTGGCTGGTGGATATGACCGAGCCCGACGTAGTGTGCGCCCGCGGGCAGCGACTGCGGCGTGACCTGCCACGCGCCTCCGACCAACACCCGCTCGCTCTCGGACGGCACCGCATCGAGCATGTGCAGGTGGCTCGTGGCCAAGTTGACTGCATCGGCGCGGAAGTGGCTGGCGAGGTCGGCGAAGATGCGCCGGATCCGGTCATCGTACGCCCGCTGCAGATCATGCTCCCGCGTGGTGGGCGCCAGCAGATCCCGCAGGCGTGCCTCGCTGGGGTAGGCGAGCGCCGCCACGACCGCTCGCTCGCCGCATGGAAGGCCCAGCTCGAGCCAGGAGGCGCCGCAGCCCGTGACCTGGATGCGGTTGGCGCCGCGGACGGGGCCCGTGACCGGCACATCCCCGGGACGGCCGAACAGGAACACGCCATGCCGTGCGGAGAGCGCCTCGGGCGCGGTGAGCCGGTCGGGGCTGTCGTGGTTGCCAGCGAGCACGATCACCGCGCGGCGGCCACCATCACCGAGGCGTGAGAGGGTGTCGAAGAACATCTCCTCCGCCGCGATAGGCGGGTTGTACGTGTCGAACACGTCGCCCGAGACCAGGACGAGATCTACGTCCTCAGCGATCTCGACGAGCTCGTCGCACAGCGCCTCGTGCTCCGCCGCTCGGCTGTAGCCGGACAGCGTCTTTCCGAGATGCCAGTCGCTGGTGTGGAGGATCCGCATGGCCGGGGCGATAACCGTATATGCGGACAAAATTTGTCCGGCGGGCTCACAACTTCCACTGGCGACGGAGAATCCGGGCGGCCTGGCGCGAGACCTCGATCTGAAGCCCTCCCTGTACGTGGGCGACGTACCCGCCAGTCGGCAGATCAACGAGGCGCTCCACCCGGTCGAGGTTGAGCAGCGCCCGGCGGTGTACCCGGAAGAACGGACCATCCGCTGGCAGGCGCCGCTCGATCTCCGCGAGCCGCCACGCCGTGAACCATCGCTCACTGCCGATGTGGAGCACCACGCTCTCGCCGTCGATCACGGCCGCGATCAGGTCCGTCGGGTCGAGCAGCCGCAGGCCGGTCGGAGTGGGCACCGCCACGCGGTTCGGGGTGCTGGCCGGCCGGATTCGGCGGCGCGCGCGCTCGATCCCTCGCGCGAGACGGCCCGCCTCCACCGGCTTGAGCACATAGTCGACCGCGCCTCCATCGAACGCGGCGATGGCGTGATCTGCGTGTGCCGTCGTGAACAGCACTGCTGGACCGTTGTCTCCGAGGAGTGCGAGCGTCTCGACGCCGGTGAGCCCCGGCATGTCGATGTCGAGCAGGATCAGGTCGATATCGCCGGTCTGTACCCGCTCGAGCACCTGGTTCCCGTCCACGCACTCACCCACGATCTCCACGCCGGGCATCGCACCGGCCAGGCGAATGAGCCGCTTCCGGGCCATGGCCTCGTCGTCGGCGACGAGCACACGCAATGTCATCGGGACTCCAGGGGCAGGTGGAGGTGCGCCACGGCGCGCTCCGTTCCAGTGAGGGTGAGCGAGGCCGTCGGCCCGTATGCGAGCACGATCCGCCTGCGAACGGTGGACAGTCCAGTCCCTCCCTCGCGATCCGGCCCGGCCGGCCCGGGGTTCGACACCCGCGCATCCAGGGCCGTGTTGGAGACCTGCACCTCGAGCCGCAACACGCCGCGATGCCCCTTGGCCGGCCCATGCTTCACGGCGTTCTCGATCAGCGGGAGCAGCACCATCGGGGGCAGGTCGACGTCGGGCACAGGCTCGGGCACATCCCACTCGACGGTGAACCAGTCGGGATCCCGCAGGCGGTGGAGGGCCCACACGTCGCGGGCGAGCTGGAGCTCACGAGCGAGGGGCCACCGGGGCGCCGTGATGCCGCCGAGCAGCTCTCGGAGGAGTCCAGACAGCCGCAGGATCGCCGCCTCGGCGGTGGACGGGTCTTCCTGGCACCACTCGGCGATGGCGTTCAAGGTGTTGAACAGGAAGTGCGGGTCGAGGTGGGCCCTCAGCGCGAGCAGCTGGGCCTGCTCCGCTTCGCGCTCCATGGCCGCGCGCCTCGCCTGCTCCCGTCGCAGGCTGTTCTCCAGGCCCACGTCCCGTCCGAGGCCCCAACCCCCGACCCAGAACAGACCCGCCATCACGGCCACGTTCACGCCCACGTTGAGGAAGTTCCGGCCCAGCCCGAACACCTCGGGCATCAGGATGCCGACCGCAGCTGGGATCCCACCGAGCACGGCATAGGCGACCAGCCTGAGCGGCCACCAGCTCCAGGGGCTCTCCTCCGGAAACAGCGCCCGCCATGCAAACGGCGCTACGAGCACGAACACGATGAGTTCGGCGAGAGCCAGCGCCGTGGCGGGGCCCTTCACGGAGCTGAACGCGAACTGGGCCACCACGAGGGGCGTCGCGACCACCGCCAGGGGCAGCAGCCGCCGAGGGGCCAGCACCCCCGCCAGGGTCTCTGCGTACAGCTCCCTCAACGTCTGCGGGACGAGACCCGCCGCGGTAGGGTTCCTGGACCTTGTCGACACTGGAGGACTCCGTGATTCTATGGCTGGCTGTGGTCGCACTCGCCGGGACGAAGCCGGGGTGGCTGGAGATGCCCATCACGCCGTCGCATCCCAACACCAAAGACTACATCGGCCTCGCCAAGGCGCCGTCGTCCAGTGGCTCCGAGTGGGAGAGCGACGATCCGCACTTCACCTGCAAGGGCGCGGGCGACTTCGTGGAGATCAGGGTCCAGGCCGACAACTGGCCGGCGCGGATGCCGTCGAAGGTGACCTGCACAGAGCGGGGACGCGGCCGCACGGCCTCGGTCCGGATCGACATCGTCGATCACCAGATCGAGCCGATGTTCGTCAGTAATGGCACGCTCGTGATGCCGCGTCTGAAGAACGCGTCTGCAGCATTCAAGGGCGCGCCACCGTCACCCGACGTGGTGGTGGGGCAGGGGAAGAGCGGTGAGCTGGGCATCCGCTGCGCTGTGGAGCCCGGCCCCACGCTGTCGATCATCGTCGCGGGCGACCACGAGGACGGTGAAGGGGCCTGCGAGCTGCGCACGACCACGGGCGCGCCGGTGAGCGTGCCCATCGTCATCGTGACGGTGAAGTAGCAGGCATCGGCGCTGCAGACAGCACCAGCTGCTCGGCATGCAGCGTCAGACGGGTCAGCTCGCCGGCCAGCTCGCGCATCGGCACGCCGAGGCGGCGCCACAGCGCACGGTGGTCCACGCACACGGTGAGTCCCGCCGCCGCGGCCGCGGATCGCCACGCGACCTGGAATGCCAGCCTCTCCGCTGGACCGGTGCACACCGTGCTGAAGAACTGGGCGTGGAACTGGAGGTGGGCGTCCTCGTCCGCGACGATCGTGTCCAGGGCTCGCCGCAGATCCCCATCGGGCAGGCGGGAGGCGAGGGCAGCGTAGGCCGTGACCGCGACCACCTCGGCGGCGAGCAGGACGACGAGCTTGGTGTGCACACCGGCGATGCCGCGCACCTGGGTGAACGCCCCCGAGCTCCAGGTGGACCTGGGCATCCGCCCCCCGAGGGCACGGACAGCGCGGCCGAGAATGGCGGCATGTCGGCCCTCTTCTGCCACGAACAGCGAGAGGGCGGTGCGGTAGTCATCGTCGATGCCCGGCGCCTGCAGCCGCTGCACCTGCTGCACGATCCGCCCTTCTCCGGTCTCGCCCAGCGCGAACGTCGCCAGGGAGGCGGCCAGCAGCTCCCGGAGCGGTTCGGGCACCTCGGCGGTGTCCATCGGCGGCATCTGACGCCGCGCGTTCAGCTCGAAGTGGGTGCGCCACGGTCGCCAGTCCATCGGTCCCTCCATGCATGGAAGGTGCACCGGCGGGCGCTCCCGAATCGGGGTCCAGCGCGTGAGCGGTCGCGTCCCGAGCGCGACCGGTCGTCAGGCGCCGTTTCTGGCGTGCCGGCGGTCTGCCGCGGCGATGCGGTCGCGCTGCCGACGATCGATATGATCCAGGTCGTCCCGTGGGATCGCGGAGATCAGCTCGCGGGTGTAGGCCTGGCTGGGGTTGGCGTAGATGGCGTCGGCGGGGCCAGCCTCGACGATCCGACCGCGCTTGCTCTCGACGCCGCCCTCGTTCACGACGACCGGCTGCATCACGCACATCACGTCGGACATGAACTTCACGACCGAGAGGTCGTGGCTGATGAAGATGTAGGTGAGCCCTCGCTTCACCTGCAGCTCCTTCAGGAGGTTCAGCACCTGTGCCTGGACCGACACGTCGAGCGCCGAGACCGACTCGTCGCAGATGATCAGCTGGGGCTCGAGGGCGAGCGTACGCGCGATGCAGATGCGTTGGCGCTGGCCACCCGAGAACTCGTGCGGGAACCGGTTGAGGTGCTCGGCCTTCAGCCCGACTTCGATCAGCAAGCTCGCCGCGCGGGCGCGGCGCTCTTCGTCGTTCGCGCCGATCCCGTGGACCAACATCGGCTCGGTGATCGCCTGCTCGACCGTGAGCCGCGGGTTCAGCGAGGAGTAGGGGTCCTGGAAGATGATCTGGAGGTCCTTGCGGATCTCGGTCATCCGCTTGTAGTCGAGCCCGGTGAGCTCACGCCCCTTGAACCACACCTCGCCGGAGGTGGGCTCCACCAACCGGAGAATCGCCCGGCCGGTAGTGGTCTTGCCGCAACCGGACTCCCCGACCAAGCCAAGGGTCTGGCCCGGGTACACATCGAAGCTGATGCCGTCCACCGCATACACAACGTCGAGCACCTTGCCGAAGAAGTTCTTCTTCAGTGGGAAGTGCACCTTGAGGTCCTTCACGCTGAGGAGCGGCTCGCCCTCCGGTGTGCCGACGATCTTGTCGCGAGCGACCCGGTCCTCGACCAACTCGGCACCGCCGGACCGATCCGCCGGCCACTGCTCCACCACCCGCTGGGGGCGGAGCCTGACGCCGCGCCGCATGCGGTCGAGCAGGGACTCGGACAGGTCGCGGCCGGTCATCTCGCGATCGCCGGCCTCCTCCTCGCTGGGGTGGAGGTAGTCCTCGACCGTGGGCAGCACGAGGAACTTGGTGTCGAGCCGCGGGCGGCAGTTCAGCAGCCCCTTGGTGTAGGCGTGCTGCGGGTTGGCGAAGATCTGCTTCACCGAGCCCGACTCCACGAGCTTGCCTCGGTACATCACCGCCACCTGATCCGCGATCTCGGCGATCACCCCGAGGTCGTGGGTGATGAACATGATCGACATCTGGCGCTCGTCCCGCAGCTTTCGCAGTAGGTCGAGGATGCGGGCCTGGATGGTCACGTCCAGCGCGGTGGTGGGCTCGTCTGCGATCAGGAGCTTGGGATTGCACGACAGCGCCATGGCGATCATCACGCGCTGCTTCTGCCCACCGGACATCTCGTGCGGGTAGCTGTCCACCCGCTTCACGGGGTCGGGGATACCCACCTCGTGGAACAGCTCGATGGTGCGGGCCATCGCCTCCTTCCGCTTGACCTTCTGATGCCGGATGATCGCCTCGGCCACCTGATCGCCCACCCGGAACACCGGGTTGAGCGAGGTCATCGGCTCCTGGAAGATCATCGCGATCTCTCGGCCGCGGAGGTCCGACATCTGCGCGCTCGTCAGCTTCAGCAGGTCGCGCCCCAGGAACGAGATGGAGCCGCCCGCGATGCGCGCAGAGTGCTCCGGAAGCAGCCCCATCACCGTCAGGCTGGTCACCGACTTGCCCGAGCCGGATTCCCCCACGACGCCGAGGGTCGTGGCGGCCGGGATGTGGAAGCTGACGCCATCCACGGCCTTCACGACACCAGCGTCCGTGTGGAAGTGAGTGCGCAGGCCCTGGATGTCCAGGACGAGGTCGGAGTCGCTCACCGTGCCCCCGGGCGGATCGACCGCCGTTGTACCACGCCGGCCGCGTTCACGGCGCGGTGTACCGGAGGGGGTAGCGGACCGTCTCTCCGTCGGGCAGGTCGTGTGCCGGGAACGGGGTGTAGGAGAGCACTTCGGCGACGCACTCTGAGACCTCTCCCGGCCAGTCGCCTGCGTTCGCGATGCTGATTTCAGACACCCGACCGGTGCAAGCGACGTTCAGCTCGAGGGTGAGGGGGGTGGCGGGCGAGAAGCCATCCGGCATGCACTGCAGGGTGTGGTGCACGAACCCTCCCATCGCTGCGCGCACCTGGGCGGCATCGAGCCCGGCGCTGCCCGCCATGCCGTGCTCCTCCGCCACGTCGGTCGGACCGTCGAGGCATGGTTGCTCGGCCGGAAGGCTGAGATCCGCCACGCCGCCGGTGACTGGAGCGGGCGAGGGCTTGCTCCGGCGGGCGCGGGGCCGGGCGGCGGTGGCGGGTACGGCGGCTGCTCCGGGCCGGCCGACCACCAGTACTTGCCCCACCTCGATCAGGTCGCCGTCGATGCCGTTCCACGAGCGGAGATCATCGACGGTCACCCCATGTGACTTGGCGATGACGAACAGCGTGTCGCCGCGCACCACGGTGTAACGGGGGGGCTCGGGCACCTCGGGGGCGTCCGGACCACAGGCGAGCAGGAACAGCAGCGCGGCGATCACCCTAGCGCCTGCCGGAGCACACGATCGACCTCGGGCACGAGCGAATCCCAGGAGGCGCCAGGCAGCTTGAGCACGGTGACGAAGTCTGTGACTGCGAACACGGCAGTCACGCCGTCCAGATCGAACAGCGCACCCAGCGGATCGTCGCCTGCCTCGGCCTTGCTGGACAGCGTGCGCGATCCCACGTGCACGCCCACCTCGAACTTCATGGCGTGAGGGTTTGGCGTAGGCACAGCGGAGACCGACAGCGCCGGACGAGCAGGCGCGGGTGCCGGCGCCGACGCGGCCACCGGTGGAGATGGCTGCGGGTGCACGGGGTCGATCCAATCGAGGATTCGGCGGTTGGTGCTGCGCACTCGCCGCAAGATGCGTCGGGCGGTCGAGCGAATCATCGGGGCTCCGGGCTCGCGTACAGTACCTGTCAACATCCCGTGGCTACGCCGGCTGCGCCACACCACGGGGGCTACCAGCTAACGGATTCGAGGTCAGGGAGGACGCCGTGGTTCGTCGTATCGTCGCACTCGTGGGAGGCACGCTCCTCGCTGGCGCCATCGCCGGCTGTGAGCTCACCCCGCGCTTCGTCGAGGAGTCCTCCGAGATCGACGCCTTCCTCGCGCGTCGTGCATTCTCGTCGGCCTGTGTTGGCCTGAAGATGCGCGAAGACGACTCATTGCGAACCTACACCGCCGAGAAGCTCGCGGAGCTGGCCCACATCAGCGTCGCGAATGACTGCCTCTGTGCGGCGCTGTACGACGCCGAGGCCCACGCCTACGATGCGGCCGTGGCGGCGGGCGTACAGGGCACGGAGCGCGACGATCTCGCTGAGTGCCTGGTACCCGCGGTGGCCGACACGAACATCGACCCGGAGCACCGGCCCGAGCTCGTGAGGCTGCTCGGAGGCATCAACGCGCGCTCGGCGTTCTCAGCGCTGGAGACGATCGCCACCAGCGATCCCTCGCCGGAGACCCGCGCTGGCGCTGCGGAGACCTTGCGCCCATGCGGATCGTGCGTGGGCACGCTGGTCGGGCTCGTGCAGTCCGATGTGAGCGCCGGTGTGCGCGCGGCGGCGGCGCGGGCGCTGAAGGGCCGGAGCGACAAGAAGTCCATCGAGGTGCTCACCAAGGCTGCCCTGGAAGATGCGGACGGAGAGGTGCGGGCTGCTGCGCTGGACGCCGTGGTTCAGCGCAAGTCAGCGAAGACCGACGACATGGCCTGCACTGCGATGATGGAGGACGCCGATGCGCGCGTCCGCATCGCCGCGGTCAAAGCATTCCACGGCAGCAAGCGAGCAGGGTCGATCAAGTGCCTGGAGAAGCGCCTCCTCAAGGAAGATGAGAACGCCGGCGTTCGTGCTGCCGTGCTCGAGGCGCTCGGAGCCAGCCCGTCCGACCGCGCGGCGATGGTGCTGTGCGACGCGATCGGCCCGTTCCTTCGCTTGTACATCAAGGACAAGCTGGCTGACGAGACGCCGAACACGAACATCATCGAGGTCCAGAACAACCGCGACTACGAGCGGTCGTATGAGTGTGTCGCCAAGGCGCTGGGGCAAGGCGGGTACTCCTGCTACGCGCGAAACCACCTCGGTCACTGGTTCAACGAGCTGGGCGGCAAGACGAGCACCCCGTGGTGTCCGGGAATGGCGCGCCTGTAGGCAGGCCCATGGGCCCGATCTCCTGGCCGTGCTTGGTACGATGATGGTCCATGGCCCGGAGGGTGCGTGACGCTTGTCGAGATCCTGCAGGACCCCGCGAAGAAGGCAGCCGTCGTTCGGGATGGCGTGGCCCTGATCGAGTCCGAGGTCTCCCGAAAGGGGGGAATGTCGGGGTTGGCCCTCCGCGCCGGCTACGGCTCGGTGAAGGCGATCAAGCCAGGGATCATCGCGCACATGCTCGGTAAGCTCATGCCGGACTTCGCCCCCGCGGTCGACCCGTTCTACGCCGCGGGTCGCGCATCGGGCGACGTGAGCCGTCACTTCCGCTCGCAGTCCGGAGCCATCGCCGAGGCGCTCCTAGGCGTCACCGACTCCAAGGCCAAACAGGCCGAGAACCGGCTGATGCTCAAGGTGTACCAGCGCCTCCGGGGGCAAGCCAAGCGCCACGTCGAGGAGGCCGTTCCCGGCCTGGCCCGCCTCGTCGAGACGCATGTCGGCTGACCCATGCACATGACCGACGCGCCGTTTCGCGCCTTCCTCCGATCGGATGGGGCAGGGGAGTGCACGTTTCGGTTCTCGTGTGCGCATGGGGTGGGCGTGCTCGGGTTGAAGGCCGCCGAGCGGGCCGAGCCGGCTCCGCAAGAAGTACGCGAAGAGGGAGGGGTCACCATCGACGGGCTCAGGGCCGGTCGATTCGTGCACGTGCTGGAGACGGGGGAGAGGCGGAACTACGCGTTGACCCGCCTGTCGCCGCCCGCCGCGAGCGACGGGTGGACCGAGCTCGAGATCCATGAGGAATACGGTTTTCGGTACCTGGTCTCGGCGGCGCTCGATGCCGCGGCGGACGCCCCGGTCGAGGCGGCCACGGACGGGGAGGCGTCTGCCCTGCGACGACGCATCCGGTCCCTCGAGGAGGAGCTCGCGGCCGCTCGCGAGCGCGAGCGCAAGCTACGGGCCGAGCTGGACTTGCGTGCGAGCGACGAGGCATGAAGCTCGTGGCCGCGCGCGCGCTGCATCGAGAACGATTCGCCAAACTGGTCGCCCGGGATTCCATCCCACTGGACCGTGCCTGCCAATGGATCGCTGCTGAGGAGCGACCGACGCCATGGCCGAATCGTCCTGTGGATTCCCTCGACCGCATCGCGGCGGAGCTGCACATCCCCGAGGGTTCGTCGCCGTTCGACGCCGTGGCGCGGCTCAACCTCCACCTGTTCGACAACCACGGATTCTGCGGTGACGCGGAGGACTACTACGCACCGCGCAACTCATGCCTCGACCAGGTGATGCACCGGCGGAGCGGCCAACCGATCCTGTTGTCCGTGGTGTACATGGAGGTCGCACGCCGGTGCGGGGTCCGCGTGCACGGCGTCGGGTTTCCGGGACACTTCCTCGTCATGCCACAGGTGGACGGCGAGCCGTTCTTCGTCGACCCATTCCAGCGCGGGCGCATCTACCGCACCGATCAGCTGCGCCAGCGCCTGGTCCCGATGCTCGACGCGCCCGCGGATGCCGACGCGATGCTCCGCTACACAGCCCCAGTCTCGAACCGCGCGATCGTCACCCGAATCTGCGCGAACCTCAAGCGCGCATGGCTTCGACGCGGCGATTTGGAGGGCGCCCTTCGTGCCTCCGAGCGGCTCCTGCTGCTGCACCCGGAACGGGCACAGGAGCACCACGACAGGGCCGTGCTGTTGTCCCGGCTCGGGCGGCACCTCCAGGCTGAACAAGCCCTGTCGGCCTACCTGGCGGGGGTCGAGTCCATCGAATGCTGAATCCAGCGAGAGTCTGATAGCGACCCACCCCGAGGAGCTCGCGAAAGGACGCGCGGCGATTCAGAGCACGAACAGTCCCGTGACCATGCCGAGCATCAGCACCTGGAACAGCGCGCCCAGCGCAAACGCCTTGCCGGCGCTCCGGGTAAAGCTG
>JBLFXJ010000013.1:0-46243 GCA_047609825.1 Myxococcota bacterium | reverse complement strand
GACCGCGCCCAGCCGGTCGGCGAGCCGCCCCCGGAACCGGGGGTTCGTCCGCTCGGCTGCAAGGCGTGCGAGCGCGCGATCCTTCAGCGTGGCGATGGCCACCTTGTCCAGCCCGGCTTCTGGCACCCGGACGGGGCCGGTTCGACGGCCGTCCGCGGCAGGACTCGCAGTCAGGGCCGCCTGGTACAACAGAGCGCACAGGGCCCAGGCATCCCATCCCGAGTCCGGCGCGGCAGCGGCGTCAGGAGGGCGCGTTCCATCCGCAGCGACGCCACATCTCGCGGCGGCCGGGGTCCACACGTCAGAGAGCACCGGGCGCCCGGCCTCGTCGAGGAGGATGTTCCGACCGTGCAATGCACCATGGATGCGGCCCGCGTCGCGCAGCACGTCGGCGGTGCGCTGAGTCACGCGGAGGATCTCGGTGAGTGGAGCACCGGCTTCGATCCGACGCGCCGCGGAGGACGGGTAGCGGCGCTGCAGGAGCATCGGGCGGCCATCAGCGGCGGTCGCGGTGCCGATCAGCGCGGGCGCCCAGGATGGCGCTCCCCGGAGTACCTCGGTGAGCTGACGGCATCGGTCAGCACACGCCTCCGAGCGATCCCGCGCCTCGACGGCGTCGCCGAGCTCGACCTTCGAGAGCGGAATCCGGAGTACGGCCTCGTCACCGGCCTTGGACCGGACGAGCAGGGCGTGGCTCCACGAGCCACTCCCGAGTGCACGATCCACGATCCACGCGCGCTGTTCGTGGTCGGTGAAGAGATCGCCAGGGTGCACGGCGCTGTCCAGGGAAAGGAGGGACGTAGAGGGAGGGCAGGCTCTCCTCATACCAGCGCCACCGGCGTCACGTCAACGAACACGGCCGGTTGGCCGGGGGGTTCCTCTCACCCGAGGTGCTCAGGGGCGGTCGCCCTCGATCAAGTACTCGACGGCGTCTTCCGTGAGCAGCCGATCGTAGCCGTTCAGCTGCACGTGGATCTGCCCATCATCACGATGCACCCATGCCTCTGGCCGGCCAGCCAGCCGGTCCAGAACGGCATCATGGGTCACGTTCGGAACCTCGGCATCCGCCGTGCTGTACACGTACCCGAAGCGATCCGGGAGGGGCGCGTCGAACAGCGACCCTGAGACCGTCTCTGATGCTCCGCCAGGGAAGATACGAGACAACCCGGCAACACGGTTGCCGTACAGCGTCGGGTCCGCGAAGTACACCCGCAGGTCGTCTCCCCAGGCATCGACGAGGGCGCCAGCAGGCTTGAAGTCGGGCGTGCCGTCGTCGTCGGAATCGAGTGCGAGCAGCTCGCCAACCGCTCGCCCGCCTTCTCCAAGTCCGATCACGTAGACTTGGTTCACATCCGGCGTGAACGGCAGCTCGATGCTGAGCGCGTCTGCGAACAGGGGGTCGACGGCCGCGCGGTAGCTCCACTCGGCTGCTGCGCGGCCCTCTCGGAGGAAGAAGTCCGAGCTGAATTGGTTCTCGGCAAAGCCTGGCCGGTTGTGCCACATGTCGCCCCAGCAGTTGGTGGGGATCACCATCGCTACGCCGTTCTCCGCGAGCAGTGCGGGAAGCAGCCCGGTGTTCACCGCCAGCGGGTCCGGGTCCGGGTACATGCCCAAGGTCACGAACACTTGTCGCAGGGCCCAAGTGCCGTCCAAGCGGCTGGGCTCTGAGAAGTGGGTTCCCGCGAGGGGATCCTCGGCGTCGGGTGCGAGCACGAAGTCGAACGCGCCGGCGTGGTAGAGCACGGCGACCGGGAGCGGCTCATCCCCGGCGTCGGGCGGGTACACCACGTAGAACGCCGCGGTCGACCCATCTGGGCAGTCTAGTGAGGCATCCACGGACTCCACGAGCCAGCCTGGCGGCGCACCAGCCGCGGGTTCGAACTCGAGCACATTGTCGGCGATGCCGCCCAGCTCCAGCTTCCAGCACCCGCTGAGTAGGAGCGCGAGCGCGAGCACGGTCCTCCCGACCACCGGCACCTCCGTACGCGAAGGTACCATGGCGGCCCGCAGCCGTCGGCATCGTCGACGCTGGCGCCTGGTGTACAGTCCCCGAGTCCCAGGGAGGTAGGCATGACTCGGGTGGTTGTGTTTGGTGCGTTGTTCCTTGTTGGCTGCTCTGGAGGGTTGCCGGGCTCGGCGCCGGAACCCGAGCCCGATATCCCCGAGAAGTGTCGGAACATCCACGTCGACAGGCTTGCTGGCTCCTGGATCTCCCTCGCGGGAAACCGACCCGACCACAAGACGCGCATGCGGGTGCTCGACACGTCCACTGTCGGCGGTGACTACGAGGCATGGTACGTCGGGGGCTTTTGGTCGAAGATAAGGATGAAGGGTGAGAAGCGAGAAGCCGACGTGAAGTTCACGGAGGTTCCGACCCCCGATCGCGCCGCAAGGGTGGCCAAGGGTGAGGCGGAGCTGGTCCGGCTGTACGTCAAGCCCCGGTTGGCGAAGTGCGCGCTCGAGGTGTTCATCGGAAAGGTCGATGGTGCTGACAAGGAGACGATCCCTCCTCGCGGCACCGAGTTTTTGACGTTCCCGCCGACGCCCGGTGTCGAGTTCAGCTACCGCCCACCCGATCGGGAGCTGTTTCTGGGCGACGCTGCGAAGGACCGCGCCGTCGCGACGGCGCAGGTTGAGGAGATCGGCCACGCGAAGCCAGATCACGAGATGGGCACCGTGCCCGTCGGGCTGTGGGCAACGGCGGAGGCCGACGGCCCAGCCGACTGCACCTACACGATGGATCTCTTCTTCGACCATCAGCGGGTCGATGGCGGCACGGCGCTCGCGGCCGGTGACGTGATCGATGGGTATCGACCTTGGCTTCACGAGTGGGAGGCTCCCTACTCGGGCAACCACCAGTTCGAGATGCACCGCTACCGTCAGTGCGGGGGCGGCGAACGTGAGCTGATCGACGTCGCGGCGATCGAGGCCGTCCTACAGTAGACTGCCGTAGATATACCTGCGCGAGACCGTCCCAGCCCGCGGGGAACCCGCTTGACGTCAGAAGCGACCCGAAAATTCCACTTCATCCGAGAGATTGCTTCGGGTGGATTCGGTAGTGTGTACCTCGCGAAAGTCATCCACGGTGATGGCTTCTCACGCTTGGTCGCCGTGAAGCTGCTCCACCCCAAGTGGACAGAGAACGAGGAGATCGCTTCGCGCATGCGCGACGAAGCGCGCCTGCTCGGCTGGCTCAGGCACAAGAACATCGTCGATGTGATGGACCTGACCATGATCGACGGTCGCTGCGCTGTGCTCATGGAGTACCTGGAGGCGGTCGATCTCAAGGTGATCGTCACCGCCTGCCTCGAGCACGGTGCGCGCATCCCGCTGCGGGTATGCCTCGAGGTGTGCTCCGCGGTCGCGTCCGCCCTGGATGCTGCCTACAACCGGCCGCCGTATGCGGGGGAGAAGCCCCTCCGGGTCATCCACCGCGACATCAAGCCGTCCAACATCATGGTCGATGAGGGTGGCACGTCGAAGGTGCTCGACTTTGGAGTGGCGAGGGCGGACTTCGAGCAGCGAGAGGCGAAGACCCAAGAACTGTCCTTCGGCAGCATCGAGTACATGCCGCCGGAGAGGCTGTTCTTCGAGCCCGAGTCGCCGGCCTCTGACGTCTACTCATTGGGCGCGACGCTGTACGAGATGCTCGCGCTCGAGAAGCTGGGCAAGGCGAAGCTGCGGCCGCCAGAGCAGGAGCGCTTCGTCGAGGATCGGTTCGACGACCTGCTCGAACGCCACCCGATGCCGTCGCAGGAGGTGGAGGACATCCTCCACGACCTGCTGTTCGACATGCTCGCCTTCAACGAGGCGGACCGGCCGTCCGCCGCGGACTGCGTGAGCCGTATGCGGAGCTTCGCCCGCAAGCTGACCCAGCAGGAGACCATCGAGGAGTGGTGCGAGCAGGTGATCCCGCCCCTCCATCGACAGTCGGAGAAGCGGGGCGCGACCAAGAGCAAGGCCGATGGCCTGGTCGATCGGGTCGTTACGGAGGACACCGCGAACTTCGTCATGCGCGGTGGGGCGCGGGTG
Source organism: Myxococcota bacterium (assembly GCA_047609825.1). Classification (GTDB taxonomy): domain Bacteria; phylum Myxococcota_A; class UBA796; order UBA796. The sequence continues at coordinate 42,211 of JBLFXJ010000013.1, read as the reverse complement.
CCAGCGCCTCCGCCCACCCCGGAGCCTCCACAGGATCGTGGTGGCGATCCGCCTCGGGCCCAAGGCGACGATCGGTTCGACGCCATGAAGCAGGCCGCGCTCGCCGAGCTCGGCGATGGGGCCGATGCCCCTCCGGCTCCGCAGCGGGGCGAGCCCGTGGGGCCGCCCGTCCAGAAGATGACCCAGGAGCGACCCGTCGCGGCACCGGTCGCCAGTCTGGGGTCCGCGCCATCCGTGCGCGCACAGGGGTCCACGGCGACCGCACCGCTCCCCGAGCTGGATCCCGCCACCGAGCGGCACGCACGGCCAGCCGCGCCGTCCCCGCCGGAGCCCGCTCGGGAGCAACAGGTGCCGACCGTGGTCTTGCCTGGGAAGGCGGCCATGGCCGATGCGGCCGAAGAGCCCTCGGTCGATTCCGGGTCAGGCACGGGGCTGATCCTGGTGGGCCTCCTGGTCGGTGCGCTCGGGTTCGTCGTGTTCTTCTCGGGTGCGTTGGTCGTCGGCGCCGGCGGTCTCTGGTACGCATCGAGTCCAGATTTAGTGGACGCTCCCGTAGCGGCAGTGCCTGCAGCGCCAGCCCCTCCGGTAGCGGGCGCCGCTCAGCCCGCACTGCCTGCCCAGGGTGCGCTGTTCGTCAGCAAGCTGCCGAGCACCAAGAGAATCAGTGTGCGGTGTGGCACGGGGCAGGGGGATGGTGCGTCGGCTGCGGCAGTCAAGGGCGCCTCGCTCGGTGACTGCACGGTCACCGCTGTCGGAAGCGACCGCAAGCGCGCTACGGCCGTCGTCAGGGCGGTGGAGCAGCGCGAGTACACCTGTTTCGCCGGTGGCGAGAACGCGTGCGAGTGAGCTCCCGCGACGGTCTCACGGCCGCCGCTCAGGATGCCCGTTGGTGAAAGAGTTGATTGAACCGGCGTTCGGCACATGCGGGTTCCATGCGGGCTCGCCGGGTGGTATGGCGGTCCGGCACGCGGGGCCTGCATGATCGTGGCGGTGTTCATCTTCGTGGACGATGAGTTCGACCGGCCGATCTACGCGGACCCGGACCCCGACGAGCTCGATCCTGACCTGTGGCACCAAGTGTGCGAGACCGTGAACGACGCCATCGACGGGGATGGCGGACCGGCTGGCGTGCGGGTGTTCGATGGCTCGGCCATCGTATGGCGCACGCTCGTGAAGGTCGGCGTGAGCTTCGTGACCGTGGCGCCCGACACCACCAGCAAGAAGCAGTTGGACCGATATCTCCGCGATCTGTCCTCACGCTACGTGGACGAGGTGTCCAGTCTGCGCAAGCCAGACCGCGCTGGCGTGGCCGATGTCGTAGTCGACGTCATCCCTGACTGGTACGAGGACGACGACTGACTCACCTCGCGGCGTGTTAACGGCGCCTGAGTGAGGGGTTCGCACCATGGTCGAGCGCACGGCAGAGCGGAGGGTCTTCTTCAAGACCTTCGGCTGCCAGATGAACGAGTACGACACGGGCAAGATGAATGCGCAGCTCCGGCGGGAGGGCTGGGTCGAGACCGCTCGTCCGGAGGAGGCGCAGCTCATTGTCGTAAACACGTGCTCGATCCGTGAGAAGGCGGTCGACAAGATGCACTCCGCGCTCGGCGAATACCGCCGGCTCAAGCGCGAAGGGCAAGACGTGGTGATCGGCATTGCCGGTTGTGTCGCCCAGGAGCGAGGCGCTGAGCTGTACACGAAGTACCGAGACGTCGATCTGGTTTTCGGCCCTGATGGCGTTCCCAGCGTCAACCGTCTGGTGGATGAAGCGGTGGCCGGTCGGCGGGTGCTCGACACCGAGTTCCTCGACCTGGAGAACTACCCGTTCATCCGTGATCTGGATCCCTCAGCGCGTGGTGTCGGGTCGTTCGTCACGATCCAGAAGGGCTGCGACAACAAGTGCACCTTCTGCATCGTCCCCTACACGCGTGGAATCGAGATCTCGAGACCGAATGCAGAGATCATCGAGGAGGTCCGGGGGCTCGTCGCGCGCGGCGTGCGAGAGATCACGCTCATCGGGCAGAACGTGAACTCCTACGGGCTGAAGGTGCCAGGGGAGCTGACTTTCGCCCAGCTCTTGTACGCTGTGGCCGAGGTGCCTGGGGTGGACCGCATCCGGTACACCACGAGCCACCCTCGCGACATGGGAGATGACGTCATCCAGGCGTACCGTGACCTGCCGAACCTGACCTCGCACCTGCACCTGCCCGTCCAGTCGGGCAGCAACAAGATCCTTCGGCGGATGAAGCGGTACTACACGCGGGAACGGTACCTCCGCGTGATCGACGCGCTGCGCTCGGCTCGGCCCGAGATCTCGCTGACCACCGACTTCATCGTCGGGTTCAGTGACGAAGATGAGTCCGACTTCGAAGAGACGATGACGCTGCTCGACGAGGTCGGCTTCGCGGGCTCGTTCTCGTTCAAGTACAGCCCACGCCCGGGCACGCCTGCGCTGAAGATCCGGAACCCGGTGTCAGCAGAGGACGCGTCCCGTCGGCTCACCACGCTGCAGAACCGTCAACGCGAGTTGTCGTCGCAGTTCAGCCGCGATCACGAGGGCCGCGTGGTCGAAGTGCTGGTCGAGGGGCCGTCCCGTCATGACGAGGGCGTCGTGTGTGGGCGCACCTCCTCCAACCTGATGGTCAACTTCCCCGGTAGCGAAGACTTGATCGGTCGAATGATCGATGTGCGGGTCACCCGCGGCTTCACGCACAGCTGCCGCGGCGAGCGCGTCCCCTGAACCGGCGGAGGTCCGGTAGCCCGTACCTGCGCGCGTGGGGGCGACGGCTCGTCAACATGGGGCGGGCCCATGGCCCCGTGCCGCTCCTGCGAGCGGTGTTGTTGCCCCTTGCCGTCGCAGCAGCCGCACTCCCATTGCTTCGCCCCGTGTTCTTGGGCTTCCTGGCCGGTCCGGAAGAGGGCTGGGACGACGGGTTCGCCCAGGTGTTGTTCCGCGTTGGACTTGTGGCGGTGGGTTGGCTCGCCCTCGACCTGTACTCGGCCATCGTGCGAGGACCGGAGCGCGAGGTACTGGCGCAGTGGCCGGTGGATGCTGGTGAGGTGGTGAGCTTTGTCGTCCTGTCCACAGCCGTGCGCCGCTGGTGGTTGGTGCCGGCCGGGATGATCGTGTTGGCACCCATGGCCGTCGCGGGGCGTCCCGGCGAATGGGCCATCGGGGGAGCCGTCCTGGCGGGGACATTCTTGATGACGCTGTCCGTCGGTGCCGCAGTGCTGCTCGGCGCCATCGCAGCGGCGGAGGATGAGCGGGTCGCTCCGCTCCTCGATCTGCTCCGCGGCAACAACCCGCGCGCACAGGCCGCCTTCTTGTACGCCCCCGGCGTGGTGCTCGGCGGTGTGGGGCTGATGCTGTCCCAAGCGGCGTTTGCCGTTGCGCCAGCTGCGTCCGGTTCACCGGTCGCGGCGATCCAGATCGCGGCGCCGCTGGCTGTGTCTGCGGGGGCTTGGCTGTTCGTACCTGGCCTGGCGCGACGCCGGTGGTTTGACGGCACCGCGGTTCTCGCCGACATCGACGCCCGCTATGCCGGCCTCAACTCACCGGAAGAGGCCCTTCGCGTGTATCTGGACTGGGTCGTGCGGTTCCTGCCAGCCAGCGTCGGCCTGTATGTGCACAAGGACCTCCGGCATGCGTGGCGTGCGCGTCGCACACCGCTCACCGGTGCGTGGCTCGGCGGATTCGCTGGACTTGCCGCCGCGTGGACCGCGTCGCCCGAGGGGCCAGGCCGGGCCGCGCTGGTCGTGATCGCCACTACTCTGTTGGTGGCCGGGGTCGGCGCGGCGATGGAGTCGGATGAGCCGCCATTCCTCCAGCGGATGCTCCCGCAAGATCGTGCGCGACGAACCCTCGCGAGGGCGATTGTGGTCTTTACGTGGGTTCAACCATGTCTATGGCCCGCAGTGCTGGGCGTCGCGTTGCGCCAGGGGCTCGGGCCGGCCGCGGGCGTGATCGGCGTCGGGCTGATCGCCGCAGCGGCTGGCGCAGGTCTGGTCGCTATCAGCCTGGCCACGCGTGGCCGGGCCCTGCTGGTCTACAGTCCAACCGCGGCCGTTCTTGCAGCGGCACTCGCCTGGGCGTCGGGGGGGGCTGGATGAGTATGGCCGTGCGGTTCGAGGGTGTGCGGAAGGAATACGGGCGTGTGGTGGCCGTGGACCACGTCGATCTGGACATCGAGCCAGGTTCGTTCGTGGGTTTGATCGGACACAACGGAGCCGGAAAGTCCACGTGCATGCGCATGCTGATGGGGCTGCTCCGGCCAACCTCTGGCCGCATCTCCATCGCCGGGGTCGACGTGGTCAAGCAACCACGGCAGGCTCGCCAGCGGCTGGGGGCCGTTCCCGAGGAGCCGAGCCTATACCCATACCTGAGCGCGCAGGAGTTCCTCGAGTTCGTCGCCGAGGTGCGTGGCGGAGGGGACGTGGGCCTCGCACTGGAGCTCACTGGGCTCGGCGATGATGCCTCTCGGCTGATCCGTGAGTACAGCCAGGGAATGCGGCGCAAGACCGCGCTCGCGGCGGCGATGCTCGGAGAGCCGGACGTGCTGGTGCTCGACGAGGCGCTCAACGGACTGGACCCTCCCTCGGCCGCGCGGGTCAAGAGTGCGCTGCGGGCGGCATGTGATCGAGGCCAGACCGTTCTGCTCTCCACCCACGTCGTGGAGACCGTGCAGGTGGTTGCCGACCGCGTGGTGATGCTCGCCAGAGGTCGCATCGTCGCAGACGAGCGTGTCGCCGATGTGGGCGCTGCGGGTATCGAGGCGTTGTTCCTCGAGCGCATCGCTGAGACTACCTGACGCTCCGCGCGCTGGGCCACGCCCTCGCTCAGGCCGCCTCGTCGTCGAACTGGGCGTTGAACAGCTCGGCGTAGGCGCCGGCCTGCTGGAGCAACTCGCTGTGGGACCCCTGCTCAAGCACCTCGCCGCCGCCCATCACCACGATTCGATCGGAGTGGGTGATGGTGGAGAGCCTGTGGGCGATCACCAGGACCGTCTTGTGCTGGAGCAGGTGGTCCGTAGCGTGCTGGATCTTGGCCTCGGTGAGGCTGTCCACGCTCGCAGTTGCTTCGTCCAAGATCACGAACGGCGGATCATGCGCCAACGTTCGGGCGAATGACAGTAGCTGTGCTTCGCCGACCGACAGGTTGCGGCCGTTGTGCCCGATCGTTGCGTCCAGGCCTCCAAGGCGGTCGATCGCCTGCTCTGCATGGGCCGCCTTGGCGGCAGCGGTGAGCGTGGCGTCGGGTAGGGCGTGGCCGAGGCTCAGGTTGAAGCGCACATCAGCGGGGTACACCTGAACGTCTTGATGCACCATTCCGACCAGCTGGCGCACGCGATCGAGCCGTGCGTCTCGGAGCTCGACGCCGTTGAGGAGGATGCTGCCGGTGTAGCCATCGTACGCCCGGATCAGGAGCTTGCCGATCGTGGTCTTCCCCGACCCTGTGCGCCCGACCAGCGCGACCACCTCGCCAGGCTGCACGCTGATCGAGACCCCGCGGAGCACATCGGGCCCGTCTCCGTACGCGAAGGACACGTCGCGCAGCTCGAGAGAGTCGAACCTGTCTCCAGGATCAAGCGTGCCCGGCGTGATGGCGCTCGGGTTGTCCAGCAGGCCGAAGATCTTCTCGAGCGCCGACGACGCCCGCTGAATGACGGCGAGTTTCGCCGAAAATTCGCGAATCGGCGTGAACAGTTTGCCGATGTAGTCGATGAACGCCGCCAGCAGTCCGGCGGTGATAACGCCGTCGAACCAGCCGCTCGCCGCGTACCACAGCATCATCGCCATCGTGATCGACGACAGACCGTCCACCACGGCGTACAGCAGCGCATCCCACACGTTGGTTCGGATCGTGGCGTCACGGTACGCGTATAAGCGGCTGTCGAACTCCGTAACGCTGCGAGCCTCGTCGCCGTACAGCTGGACGACCCGAACCCCTGACAGCCGCTCAGCGAGGTAGGCGTTGAGCGACGCGAGGGTCGTGCGTACACGCAGGTAGAGGCGCCGGAGCGTGCGCCGGATGAGCTCGAGCGCGATGGCCAGCGGTGGGGCGATGAGAGCCAGGAGCATGGTGAGGCGGAGGTCGAGCACCGCCATCGCGACCAGGATGCCACCGACGCTCAGCACATCGAGCACGATCGTGATGGCACCGGCCGACAGCGTCTCACCGAGCGCATCCACGTCGGAGGTCGTCCGGGTGAGCAGGCGCCCGGTGGGCACCCGGTCGAACAGCACCTGCGCGCGAGACAGCGTGTGCGCGTAGACGGCGCGCCGAAGGCGCCCGATGGTCTTCATCGCAGCGTACGACAGGGTGAGGGTGTAGGTGGACTGTGCGAGAAACCCGACCACGACCGATGCCAGGTAGGCCCCGGCGGCGACGCGCAGCCCCTCCATGTCCCCAGGGATGATCGTCTCGTCGATCGCGTACTTCAGCAGCCAGGGCTGCAACACCACGAGGGCCGCGGACACCGGCGCGGAGGCCATCGCCACGCCCCACAGGAACATGTCCTGTCGCAGGTAGGGCACCAGTCGCCCGAGTCGCCCCCAGTCGGTGTCCGCAGGCTTGGCCATCACTCCGTCTCCGACTGGCGTGCCCAGGTGTCGTGGTAGAGGCCAGGTCGCGCGATCAGTTGCTCGTGGGTGCCGATGTCGACGAGTCGGCCACCCTCCAGCACGGCGATGGTCTCAGCGTGCTGCAGCGCGGACACACGGTTGGCGACGATGATGGTGGTGGGGCGGCGGGTCTGTCGTCGGATCGCCGACACGAGCTCGTGCTCCGTGGAGTGATCGACCGCGGAGAGCACATCATCGAGCACGAGGATCGAGGGATCCCGGGCCAGTCCACGCGCAAGTGCCACCCGTTGTCGCTGCCCCCCCGACAAGGTCAGCCCACCCTCGCCGACCTCGGTCGCCACACCGTCGGGCAGCGACTCGAGATCGGTGCGAAGCGCCGCCAGGTCCAGCACCCGGTCGAGGAGGTCAGGATCTTCTTCGCCCAGGAGGATGTTGTCTCGGACCGACTCGGTGAACAAGAAGGCGCGCTGTGGGACGTAGGCCAGGCGGCGGCGCCATGCGTCCAGATCGAGATCCAGCACGTCGATCCCGTCAATCTTGACGGTTCCGGGTGGTGGATTCACCAAGCGGGCGATGCAGCGGGCGAGGGTGGTCTTGCCGGAGCCAGTGGATCCGATGACCCCGAGCGTGGTCCCCGGAGGGATCTCCAGCGACACGGAGTCCAGCGCGAGATCGTCTGAACCCGGGTAGCGGAATGTCAGGGCGTCGAGGGTGATGGAGGGTGGGTCTGGTGGTGCGGGAGTGGGATCGGGCAGATCAGGGCGATCCAGGGCCGGAACCATGACGGCGTCGATCCTCTCCAGCGAGGCCTCCGCCTGGCGGAAGAGCGAGACGATGAAGCTGAGCCCCCGCAGCGGCCCGCTGAGGTACGCGACGAGCGTGGTGAATGCGACGAGCTCGCCCACGGTGATCTCGCCTCTGGACGCCATGGGTCCGCCGACCCAGAGCAGCAGGAAGACGTTGAACGAGGTGGCCAAGGTGAGCACGGGGCCGATGGTGATGCGCAGTCGGGCGCGCTCGAGCGTGGTGGAGACCCACGCGTCATTGTGATGATCGAAGCGGTCGATGAACGCGGGCTCGGCGCGGAACGCCTGCATCGTCGCCATGCCCTGGAAGCTGGACAACACATGGTCGGAGAGCGCGGCGGTCTCGGCCTGGAGGCGGCGCATCACGACGAACAAGCGGTTGACGAACAACAGCGTGATGCCGAATCCGATGATCAATGGGATGGCGACGGCGCCGGCGAGAGTAGGCGAGATCCGCACCATCTGGGTGCCGACAGTGACCGCAGCTACGACGGTGTTGATCACGCCGAGAGAGGTGAATCCCGCGAGCAGCCGCACGGTGTTCACGTCAGAGGTGGCTCGGCTGACGAGGTCGCCGGTCGGGTACTGATCGTGAAAGCTCGGCTGTCGACGCATCAGGCGGTCGAACAGGTCGTGTTTTACCTGCGCCTCCACGAGGCGACCGGGGGTGAAGAACAGCAACCGGCTTCCGGTGCGAACCACGATCACGCCGAGGCCCATGACCGCGACGAGCGCAGCGTCCCACAGCAAGCGCTCGCGCCCGCTACCGGCAGCGATCGCGTCGATGCCGTCCGCCAGGTAGAGCGGAATGGTGACCGAGAGGAGGTTGGTCGCTGCGAGCAGCAGGGTTCCAGCCGCGTACCACGGCAGGTAGGCGACCAGGTACCGGCGCGCGAACCGCAGCAACGAGGTCATTCGGCGCGCACCCAGATGCGGTCCGCCAAGGCGTCTCGGCCGAGGCGAATGCGCACGACCTCCGATTCGCTCCCGGTCAGATCGACGACGACCCGCGTGCCATCCAGATCCAGCGCCATGTTCGACCGGGTGTCGCCGCCCTCCCATGTCGACGTGGCACGGGTTGGGTCGAGAACCACCACCACCCGCCGCCCGTCAACGACCGCGTCCAGTTGCCAGGGCAACACCGCGGGCTCGCTGATCCAGGGGGGCTCGGGTTCGTCCGCCGCATCCTGTGGCTCTTCATCATCGCCGTCATCGTCGGAGATGATGTCGAGCGACAGCGGCTCCGGCGTCGGTTCTTCCCAGTCGTCTTCGCCCTCGTCGTCGTCAGGAACATCGTTCAGGTCGGCGAGCGACTCCAGGTGTTCCTCGCTCTTCTCCGGCCAGTCCTCGGTGGGAGGAGGCGGAGAATCGTCGACTGGAGTGCGGCGGTTCGGGGGCACAGGCATTCCGTGCGTTATCCGGTTCGCGGCGAGTGTGGGTGGGGCCGCCGTGACGCCGTCGATGGCGGAACACGCCGTGGAGGCCACCGGCGCAGGCGCGCCAGATGCCGGTACGTCGCTGCGGGCTTCAGTAGCCGCCGGTGCGACGCCAGGCCGTGGCATTGAGGAACACCATCAGCAGCACGCCCAGAACGATCAGCCCGATGCTGTAGTCGGCAGCAGGCAACACACCGAGCTCGTCGATCCCCGTGAAGCCGGCGAGGTTGATGTTCTGATTCAGCGCGCCAACGGCCCAGCCGAAGCTGTAGTATAGGCTCACCACGCCGAAGCCGAGGATCAACCCACCAAGGGGGAGGCCCAGCACGTAGAACGGGTTGCCGTCTTCCTGGGTGAGTCGGTTCATGGCCGTCTCCTTCGAGTGCGCAGAGGCGCAGTCAGTATTGGAGCGCAGGTCGGCGCGCCATGGCTACGAACCGTTGCACTCAACGCCACTCCCCACACTCCCGCCCCGACGGGGCCTGTGGCTCGGCCAGGTTTGCCTGCAGCCAGGCCTCGGTCGTGCCGCACCTGGCCTCAGCGACGACCTGGGCGCCGCCTTCGTGCCGTAGTGCGAGCGCGATCATCGATGATGAGAGGGCTGTGAACCCGGAATGAAGTCCGTCGAGGTTGGCGCCTTTGGCACTGTCTACGATGTCGAACATGCTGCGGATCAGCGCGCCGTCGGCGCCAGCCCGGTCTCGAATCCGCGAGAGCGACGACCGCAACGCGTAGTACCGGCCACTCACCCGAGCCTGGCTTTCGCCCTCGTGCAGAGCGCCATGCAGCCTGAGATAGTCGTTCAGGACACGGGCGATGCCTGCGTCATCACAGCACTCGAATGCGGCTGGTGGGTCAGCCTGTGCGGGGAGCGATGCTGACAACAGCGCGGCGATGAGCAGGACGGTGTGCATGTTCCTCGACCTGGGTCCAGGATAGCGCGGGGCGTGCGACGCTCGCGCTGGTACCCTCACGGCTGGAGGTGGCGTGCGGCCGTTGCTGGTGGGACGGAAGGGACCGTGGCCGCTCGCCGGCCATCTCCGCGGTCGGACTGAACACGGGGGAGTCAGCCTGGCATGGGCGGGTAGGGTGGCTGGCACCGACCCGCTCGCAGGTGCCTGGCGCGCAGCCGGCGTGCTCCACAGGGCGCTGTCACAAGCCGGCGCTCCGCTCGTCGACAGGCGGCGCGCGATCGCGTCCGGCTGGGAGCGGGTCGGTCGACCGGACGGAGCCGAGCTCGGATCGCTGCACGGCGCCGGGCTCGTGTTGCTGCTCATTGCCCGAGATGCGGATGGGCTGGCTGTGTCCGGCGTCGGGTTGGGTGGCCTGTTCGCCTGCTCGGGCACCCACGTCGTTCGCAACTGGCTCGAAGCCCCACACCCACTCCTGGGCCCGACGGGTCGTCCGGTGGGGCGGCCAGGTGCGCTGATGGTCGACTCCGGGCCAGACTGGCTGGTCGGCGTGGCACACGGTGAGCCCTCCGTCGCGGGCTTGCCGGCGGCGGCCGTTCTCGCACGCGCCGGTGTAGACCTCGGCACTGGCGCAAGGGGCGCTGCATGAGGCCGTGGCTGGACGGCGACCTCGCCGGGCTCGATGTGCGTGCCGACCTGCCCCGGCTGCGCGATGCAGCGCTGTCTGCCGCACACAGGGGCGAAGATCTACGGCCACTCTACCGAGCGATTGCGGAGATCGATCCGGTCGCATGCGCGGAGCTCGCTGCAGGCCCGCGCGCGGTCGCTCACCCGGTGGCCGTGACGGGGGCCCTTGCCGCCGCGGACACGCTGGAGCAGGTGATCGCGCCCTCGGGCCTCTACGCCCGTCTGCTCGAGCTTGCCCCGACCCTGGCTGGGCCCGTGCTCGTACATGTCGCCCACCGCCACCTCGAAGCGGCGTGGGTGGTGCCGCTGTTTCGCCGAAGCGACCCTGCGAAGGGGGCGCTGCACTTGGAGGTCGCAGCGCTGCTGGGCCGGCTCGAAGCAGTCTCCAGGTCGTATGGTCAGGCCGGAGGCTCGACTGCGCTGGTGACGTACGCGTCAGCGACGGGTTCGGTCGAACCGCTGGCAGCGTTGTGGCGGGCGGGACGGTTCCCAGAGGCCGTTGAAGCCGGTGCTGCCGCGTTGTCCGCGGACCCTTCGGCGCCGGTAGTGGAAGCCGCGGCGGCGCTCGCTGGTCCAGACGTGCGGGTGTTCGTCGAAGCATTGCTCGCCCGAGTCGACGGAGCCGCCGCGAGCGAGGTGCGCCGCGTGCTGGCGGTCGGCCCGCTGCCGGTGCGTTAGCCCTGAGCGGGGGAAGTTGGTGGAAGGACGCACACGTGCTCGACTGGGGCGCCGGTTCGAGCGCCTGCTAGATCTGGTGCCTGCTGGTGTGGAGTTCGGCGCGCTGCGGGAGCTTGTGGGCGAGGACCTGATCGATGAGCAGGGGTTGGACGACCTGCTCGGTGAGCCGCTCGGCCCCGACGGGACCCGCACCGACATCCCGCGCGTCCGGCCCATTCTGGTTGTCCTAGCGGCGCGATCGGTAGGCGCGGGCGTGGTGGACGGCCACGCGCAGTACGTGGCGGAGCTTCTCCACATGGCGCTCTCCGTGCACGATCTCGCGCTCGGTCGGGGGGGCGGCCGGCGCCGGCGTGTCGCACGTCGACTCGTGCGCGGTTCGATGTCGTTGCTCGGAGGTAACCACCTCACCCTCAGGGCTCTCGAGCTCGCCCGGTACACCAAACCCGAGATTCTCGAGGAGCTGGTCGACACGCTACGGCACTTCGCGGACAGCCAAGCCCTGGCGGACGAGCTTCGCTCCGCACCGGCCAGTTCGGAGGACTGGCTCGAGCACGCGGACGGACACACAGGCGCGCTGTTCACCTTCTGCTGTCGTGCCGGCGGGCATCTCGCCCACGCAACACCTGCTGAGCTGCGTGCGCTGGGGCGGTACGGACGCCACATGGGGCGGCTCTGGCACATTGCGGAGGACGTATCAGGGCTCCTCCATCACGATCCAGTGGAGCATCTGGTGGTGCGTGCCAGCATCGGTCGCCCGATGTTGCCGGTCGTCGCTGCCGCTGAGCGGGACCCCACGATCGCGGATCTCTGGACCGCGTTCATCACGAACGCTGACGACGCTGCGGCAGCCGTGCTGGCTCAGCGGATCGTGCGGTCTCCGGGCATGGGCACTGCCCGAGAGGCGATGGTGCGGGAGGCCTGGTCGGCGCGGCGCGCCTTGAGCGCACTGCCGCGGACCAGCTATCGCGTTGCCCTCGACCGGCTGGCCGGCGGCATCGCGCGCGCTGGCTTGGTGTCGCCCCGCACCGCATAGACGCGACTTGCAGCGCCGAGTGCTACAGCCGCCGGTTCACGGCTTGCGCGTGATCGGGTCGCGGATGTGGGACTGTTCGCGCAATCGGATCAGCGCCTCGCGCTCGATTTGGCGCACACGCTCGCGCGACAAGCCCATCTCCTTGCCCACCTCGGACAGCGTGCGAAACTCGCCGTCCTCGAGGCCATACCGTCGCCGCAGCACGAACCGCTGACGCTCGGTCAGCACAACGTCGAACGCCTCGTGCATCCGGAACAGCTCTTGGCCCTGGATGGCTTCGTCGTCCGGCGTCGCGGCATCATCGTCAGACAAGAACCGTTCGAGCGGTCGCGGGCGAGGCCCGTCGTCGACAGGCTGCTCGAGGCTGACCGTGTTGCCCTGTGACAACAACAGCTCAGCTCGCTCCTTGTCGATACCGACCTCAGCGGCGAGCTCGGAGATCCCGTAGGGGACTCCGGCCGCCTCGAACCGCTTCATCGCCTTTCGCAGGTTGCGGGTCTGCTCCACCGCGCAGCCAGGCAGCCGCACAGGCCGACCCGTGTGGTCGATCGCACGAGTCATCTGCGCGCGAACCCACCACCGGGCGTAGGTGCTGAACCGGATTCCGCGGTCTGGGTCGAAGCGCTTCGCCGCGCGGAGGAGGCCGATGTAGCCCTCTTGGACCAGATCCTCCTCGTCCATGAACGGGCCCGCCAGCTTGCGGGCCTCCCCATGGGCGATTCGGCGACCCGACATGGCGAGGTGCCACCGGAGAGACTCCGCCTTGGCCCAAGCGCCCTTCGCGGTGCGCGCTGAGATCTTGAGATCTGGATCCTCTCGTGCGGCCTTCCACACCGTCTCTACCGCCGACTCCAGGCGGTCGACTGCGCCCGCGCGGGTTCGTTCCGCGCGATCGGGCTTCCGTTTGAGGATCTTGTCCGCGATCAGGACACCTTTGATCGCCTTGCGTGCCTCCGCTTCCGCGCGACGGATCTGGCGTGCGATGTCCTTCTCCTCCTCTGCCGTGAGGCGCTCGGAGGCTCGCTTTCGGGAATTGGCGAGCGAGAAGTGCATGGAGTCCTGTGGTCGGTGCGGTTCGTGCGTGAGGCGCGGCGCAGAGCGTGCACGCGCAATCACCCAGCAGCAAGGCGCCGGGATTGTGTCACATGTGTAGCGTCCATGGGGTCGCGTACATGTCTGTTGATCGTAAGCATCAGGCGGGGGGGGACAACCGCAGAGATTGAGGTCAGCTGAGTCCGAGCTGTGCGCGGAGCCGTCCTAGCGTGGCGCGCGCAACAAGTCGTGCGCGGGCGCCGCCGGCGTCAAGAACAGCATCGAGTCGTGCGGGGTGCGCCATCCACTCGTGGTAGCTCTCCCGTGCGTCACCGACCTCGTCCTCGATGAGAGCGATGAGCTCCTGTTTGGCGTGTCCATATCCCAAGCCGCCTGCGAGATACCGCTCCCGCATGCTGGCTTCCTGCTCGGGAGAGGCGAACAATTTGTACAGGGCGAAAACGTTGCAGGAATCCGGGTCCTTGGGCTCGTTGACCCCCTTGCTGTCGGTGACGATGCGCCCGATCGCCTTCTTCACCCGCTTTGGGGACTCCAGGAGCGGGATGGTGTTGTTGTAGCTCTTCGACATCTTCCGCCCATCCAGACCAGGGACCACCCCGACCCCTTCGCGGATGGACACTTCGGGCACGACCAGCGTGCCGTCGCCGAAACGATGGTTCATGCGGATCGCGGTGTCCCGCGCCACCTCGATGTGCTGCTTCTGGTCCCACCCCACGGGCACCACGTCCGCGTCGTACAACAGGATGTCCGCCGTCTGTAGCACCGGGTAGAACACCGTCCCGGCGCTCACCTCCCGGCCTCCTTCCCGGGCGGACTTCACGGCGTGCCCTCGGTCGAGCTGCCCTGCCGATGTGAAGCAGGAGAGGATCCACGCGAGCTCGCAGGTCTCGGGCACCGCGGATTGACGCCAGAGCACGCCGGACTCGGGGTCCAAGCCGAATGCCAGGAAGATCGCAGCGATCTCCCGACTCGCGCGGGAGATGGTCTCGGCGTCCCGAAACGAGGTGAGCGCGTGGAGATCGGCGACAAAGTAGAACGCCTCATGGGTGTTCTGCATCTCGACCGCCGGCCGGATCATGCCCAGGTAGTTGCCGATATGGACCGTACCGGATGGCTGGATGCCAGTGAGGGAGCGCTTCACGACGCCTCCTGTTGGGAGCTTTGGTCGGCGACCTGGGACCGTCACATCGGTGGCCGCCACGAGCGCGTCTCCTAAGCGACGAGCGTGATCCCGTGCCACACCTTGCTGGTGTCGCCTGTGATGGGCCGGGCCGCTACAGGTGCGCAGGCGATTGGGAGGGCTCGCGTGGGTGCCTTAGCGCCGTGGAGGCCGAGTCCTGGTGATTGCCACCGACCTGCCGGTTCTGGTCGTCCGAGAAGGGGTATCGACCCTGCGCTCAGCCATGTGGCCCTTGGCGCGTCTGATCCCCCTCCCCGAGCCGGGCACCGCCTTGCGGCCCCCAGTGGTCATGGTGCACGGCTATCTCGGTCACGCCGAAATGTTTCGACCGCTGGTGCGCCGACTCCGAAAGGCAGGATTCCCCCACACCGCTGCCGTGGGGTATCCGTCGACTCGTGTGGAGCCGGAAGACCTCGTCCGGCACATCGCGCGTGTGGTCGAGCCGCTCGCGCGTGGGGGTCGGGTGGACCTCGTCGGCCACTCCCTCGGGGCCGTTGGCTGCCGAGCGTACCTCAAGCTGTTCGGAGGGGATCGATACGTACGGCGATTCGTGTCTCTCGGCGGCCCACACGCGGGCACCAGCATGTACCGATTCACCCCACCTCGTCTGCGTCCGCTCCTCGATCCCGAGGGACCGTGGGTGCGACGGCTCGCCGAGGGCGATGAACCCGTCCCGACCGTAGTGATTCGCTCACGCTACGACCACCAGGTGTTGCCGCCCAGGCGTGCCGCAATCTCGGGCGCCCACGAGGTCCTGCTGTCCCGGATCGGGCACAACGGCCTGCTCTGGTCACGACGTGCCCACGAGGCGGTCGTCGCCGCGTTGCTCTGAGTGGTCGGCGCTACGCGAACCGCTGCTCGAGCAGTTCGAGAAGCTTGCCGTGTAGGCCGTCGAAGCCACCGTTCGAGAAGATGGCGATCACATCGCTGGGATGGGCTCGGGCGGACACGGTCGCCGCGATCTGCGCGGCGTCGGGGAGCAGGAGCGCGTTGAGCCCGCGATCGCACAAGGTCTCGACCAGGGCGATCGCGTCGAATCGTTCGGCCTCGGGGATGCGGGACTGATCGTATGGCCTGGCGACGATCACCTGGTCCGCGCCGTCGAACGACACACCATAGGCGTCCTGGAAGATCGCACGCCTCGAGGTGGCAGACCGGGGCTCCCAGATGACCCACAGGCGTCGTTCGCCGAACCGGTCCCGAAGCGCCCGGATGGTCGACGCTACCGCCGTTGGGTGGTGGGCGAAGTCGTCCACCACGGTCACTCCACCCGGCTCACCGATCACTTCTTGGCGACGGCGGATTCCGGCAAAGGTGGAGAACCCGCTGGCGAGCTGCTCCGGCGTCGCCCCGACGCGCGTTGCGGCAGCCGCGGCGGCGACCTGGTTGTACAGGTTGTGCTCGCCGACGAGGCTCGACTCGAAGGTGCCCACGGCCACGCCGGCGCGCAAGACGGTGAATCGCATGGTTCCGCGAACCGTGTCGAAGCCTTCGACTCGACCGTCCCACATCTGTCCCGGACCGTAGGTCCAGACCGTGCACGCTGCACCCGCGGACACGTCCGTCGCCCCGGGATCGTCTGCACGCACGATCAACACCCCGTCGGTCGGAAGCACGGCGACGAGCCGCCTGAAGCTCTCCTTGACGTGTTCGAGATCGCGGTAGATGTCTGCGTGGTCGAACTCGACTGAAGTCAAGATCGCAGTCCGGGTGCGGTAGTGGAGGAACTTCGGCCCCTTGTCGAAGAAGGCGGTGTCGTACTCATCGCCCTCGACCGCGAACACCGTTCCGCCTCCAGCGCGTGCCGTCCGGTCGAAGTTCTTCGCCACGCCCCCGATCAGGAAGCCGGGCGTCAACCCGGCTGACTCCAACAGCCAGGCAGTGATCGACGTGGTGGTTGTCTTTCCGTGGGTGCCTGCGACGACGATGCTGTGCGCATCCCTGAGGAACAGTGCGGCAAAGGCCTCGGGAAAGGAGCAGTAGTCGAGATCGGACTCGAGCAGCGCGGCGGCCTCTTCGTAGACAGCTCGCACCACGTTGCCGACGACCACAAGATCCGGACGGTGGTCGAGATTACTGGCCTTGAATCCCTCCATCACCTCGATGCCCAACGCGGCGAGGTAGTCTGACATGGGCGGGTAGACGCCGTGATCGGATCCGGTGACGACGTAGCCAGCGTCCTTGAGCATGCCGGCGAGAGCTCCCATGGCCGTACCAGCGATGCCCATCACGTGGACCGTCCTGACATCGGGGGAAGGGGAGGGGACGTGCGGCATCAGGGCATCCTGCGGTAGCGGTTGACGGCGAGCAGGATGCGGTATCCGGCGCGTATGGCCCCTGTCACACTGCCGCTGATCTTGCTGTCACCATGTTGCCGGGCCCTGTACGGCAGGGCAACTTCGTGCACGCGGAACCCCATCAGCGCCGCCTTCATCTGCATCTCGACATTCCAGCCCCAGGTGGGATCGGTCATTCCCAGTCTCTCGACCGAGCGCCACGACAGCGCCCTGAACGGCCCCATGTCGAGGTAGCCGAAGCCCGTGCTCAGCGCGATCAGGTGGACAGCGAGGCCGTTTCCGAGGCGTTGGACGACCGTGAGGGCTTCGTGCTCGGCGGTTCGTGTGCGGTTCGACAGCACCACGTCTGCCTCGCCTGCAACGAGGGGTGCGACCAGGTGTGGAAGCGTCGCGGCGGCGTCGGCGTTGTCCGCGTCGAGGACGATGACGTAGTCTGGTGGTGAATCGGCGATGTGGCGAAAGCCGGCCAGAACCGCCGTTCCGTACCCTCGGCGTGGCTCCTGCACCACCTCGGCGCCTGACGCTCGCGCCACGGCGGCGGTACGGTCGGTGGAGCCGTTGTCGACCACCACGACGCGAGCCCTGCCGACGAGCTTGGCCAGCACACTGGGAAGGCTGGCCTCCTCGTCGAGCGCAGGGATCACGATCGCTAGCCGGGGGGGCGGCGACGAGGCGGGCACGTCTCTCCGAGGGGTGGCTGGGGGTCTCGGTGCGCGGTGTCCCAGTGAACCGACTCAGGGTTACACGACTTGACGCCCCGTCGCTCCGACGCCGGCGTATTCAGCTGAACGGAGACCGACCCGCCGTGAGTCCGTCCGTGTGCATCATCGCCATCACCGCTCTCGCAGGCCCGCCTCTGGACGGCGTCGTTCGCGATGTCGCGTTCCGCGGTCCCTCGTCGATGGGCGATTACCCAGTGACATGGAGCCTCGTACCGCTGATCGCTGCGCCCGGTAGCGAGGCGGTACTGGAGGTTCGTGTCGCGGTACCGGATGCGTATCTGGTCTACCGCGACCGCGTGGACGTGCTCGCCTCGTCGGTGATCCCGCTGGAGTGGGGGGATGTTGAGCTGCCTGCAGGGCGCGTCCGTCCACCTCGGACCGAAGGCGCGCCGCCGAGGGTCGTGTATGACGAGGACTTCGTGGTGAGGGTACCCGTGACCGTCCCGCCCGAGGCTCCTGTTGGGCTGGCGCACCTCCGCGTCACGCTGGAGCACCAGGGGTGCCATCAGGGCAGCTGCTATCCGCTGGTCACGCGCACTCGCGAGGCGGTGCTCGAGATCGTCCTGGCTGACGAACACTGATCGCGGCCTAGCGCTGAGGCTGGGTGGTGGCGTTATTCCCGCCAGCCCAACAGGAGTGAGCGTGCTTGTTCGTGCACTCGGCGCCGCGGGCGCTGTTCGGTGTGTTGCGGTCGATGCCACTGAGGTGGCGCAGAGAACTGCAGAGGTCCACGGGCTCAGTCACGGCAGTGCGTGGTTGGCTGCGGAGGCGCTCGTCGCCAACTGCCTCCTGTCAGGACACATCAAGGGCGAAGAGCAGATCAGCCTTCAGATCCGCTCCGACGATCCTGCCTGCGACTACTACGGGCAGGTGTCGTCCGAGGGTGTGTGTCGGGCACGCCTGGCACCGGCCGAAGCTCAGATCCGGATCGGTGAGCCTGTCTCTGGACTCCTCATCGCCGTGAAGTCGATCGTGAACAAGGAGCTGTACCGAGGCGCATCGTTGATCGCGGGTGAGACGCTCGAGCAGGCGATGGCACGGTACATGCGCGAGTCTGCGCAGATTCCAGCGATCTTGCGGATGTGCGCGGAGGTGGAGTCGGACGGAACGATCGCGTTCGCTGGAGGGATCATTGTCGAGCGGCTGGCAGATGAGCCCGGCATGCCATCGGTGACCCGTGAAGCGTTCGAGGATCGCTTCACAGAGCTCGCCGACATTGCGCCGCGCACGGTGGTCAGCGAGCTCCAGGCAGGCAGGCTGCTCGACGACCCGGTCCAGGAGATCTGGAGGCGCCCCTTGGAGTGGCGCTGTCGCTGCTCACGCGAGCGGACCGAGGGGGCCCTGGTCGCCCTCGGTAGAGCCACGCTGATGGAGATGATCGACGAAGACGGCGGCGCAGAGATCACTTGCAACTTCTGTGGGACCGCATGGCAGGTGTCCGTCGACCGTCTGCTCGAGCTCGCCGACCCGTCGTGAGCGTAGCGCAGGGGGTAGCGCAAGAGCAGGCTTCTGGAACCTCCGGTCCCGATCAGTCGGACCGGAGCGTTCCCGAGTGGTGCTACAGGCCTGCGAGGTAGATCTCGGGTGGCGAAGCGACTCCGAGGAGCACGCCTCGGGACGTGTCGACCCACATGGCGTGATCGCGGTCGGACAGCCGGACTCGCACTGCGGACAGGCAGCCGTCACCCAACCGATCGGCGGCGTCGATCAAGACGCTGGAGGTGGACACCAAGCCCAGGTCGCCCTCGTGCACGGCGCGTGCCCGATGCGCAAACCACAGCGCCCTGAACACCTCGCGGTTTGTCACCTCGATCGTCCGTCGGATCTCGGCGCCACTGAACACGCTGATCACGACGCCGCCCGCGTCGAACTGGTCGGCGGGCGGAGCCGGCGCTGCGGCGGGCGTAGCGGCCGGGGCCTCTGGAGCCGCACGGCGTCGCTTCTTGGTCTTCGAGGGACCCTTGGCCGTGGGCGTCGCGGCGGCGGGCGGACTCGAGGACTCCGCGGCGAGCGCGGCCGCGAGAGCCTCTTGTGCGCTCATCACGGGCGCCTGAGACGCACGGGCGGCGAGGCTGGGGCGGGGAGCCGCCGCAGCCGCTTCGGGCGGGGGCACCGCACCCGCCAGGCCAGGGGACGCGGTCTCGGAGGACGGCGCCTTCTTCTTCTTCTTCCGGCGCTTCTTCGGCGCAGCCGGCACCTCCGCAACCACACGCCCAGGCGGCGGAGCGGCCGATGCCAGTCCACTTTTCTGCGCCTGCGTCTCGCGCTTCGCCATGGCCTCAGCGGCGAGTCTGCGAGCGAGATCTCTAGGGTCTTCTGCGGGTTTCGCTGCATCTCGCCGGGCCATCGCCTCGGCAGCCAGGCGCTTCGCCAGCTCCCGAGGAGCCTCGGCTGGCGGTCGTGCTCCGAGAGCGTGCGGGTCGGGAGCGTCCAGACCGTCCGGGTCCTGTGAGCCTGCCATCCGCGCCTCCATGCGGTCAAACGTGATGGCCCGCATATTAGGGCGTGTCGCCCATCCTCGCAGGGTCAAGAAATCCACATGAAGCACTCACACCAGTCGCTCGAGCGTCGCCCGGATGCGTTGATCGTGGCGTTGGTCCGACACGGTCGCACGTCTTGGAACGCCCAGGGACGGTTCCTCGGTCACACGGACATTCCGCTGGACGATCAGGGCCTGTCGGAGGCGAGGGCACTGGGCCAAGTCTGGTATGGTGCGTTCGATGAGGTGTATACGTCGCCGCTCGCGCGCGCACAGCAGACCGCCGCCGAGCTGGCGGACGCACCTTCGAGTGATCCCAGCTGGATGGAGCTCGCACAGGGTGAGCTCGAGGGGCTGCGTCCCGAGGAGGGTATCGAACGATATCCGGATTTCTTCCGCGCTTGGGGGCGCGATCCGGCAGCTGCAGTCGTTCCCGGCGGAGAGCGGCTGTGCGACTGCCGCGATCGCGCCATGGCCGCGCTCGAGGCGTTGGTGGCGAGGCACGCGCCCGGCGATCGTGTCGCGGTGGTCACTCATCAGGTGGTGATCGCGAGCATCCAGTGTACGATCCGGGGTCGTCCGCTCGCGGATTGGAGGCAGTTCAGAGTTGGGAACACCGCCATCGTGGGCCTGGAGCACGTTGACGGGCGGTGGATCCCTCATGCGCCGTCGCAGTCTCCCTGAGCCCTTGCGCGCTGGACGTGGCTTGCACTGGGGGATCGTGTGATGACGTTGGGCTGCCGACGGGACCACGATGCGTAACGAACAGAAGGGTGATCGCGTCGTCTCGCACGAGCCGACGGAGCGCATCCTGCTCGTGGACGATGGCGAGTTCACCCGGCACAGGGTGAAGTCGGTCCTTCGCGCCGAGCAGCGTGAGGTTCGTACAGCGTCCAGCGGCCGCGAGGCGCTGGAGACGATCCGGGAAATTCGGCCTGACGTTGTGCTGGTGAGCCTCGGCCTCGACGATCTTCCTGGCGTGCGGTCCATCGATGTGCTGCTCCAAGCGGCCGATGGTGTGCCGGTGATCGCTCTCGCCCCGGAGCCGAGCGTCGATCAGGCGGTGGATGCACTCCGTAGGGGCTGCGTAGACTACGTGCCGCTCCGCGCACCGCGCGAGCGGTTGAACGCCGCCACCTCGCGGGCCCTGCAGGAGGCTCGGAAACGGGCAGCGCGAGACCTCCAGCGGGTGCGGGATGCGGTCCGCGACCAGTACGGGTTTGGGCAGCTGCTCACCCAGTCTCCGAACATGTTGGCGGTGTTCGACCAGATCCGAGCGGTCGCCCGAACGGACGCCACGGTCCTGATCCTGGGTGAGACTGGCACCGGCAAGGAGCTGGTCAGCCGCGCGATCCACGATCGGTCTCGTCGGGCAGATCAGCCATTCATCGCGGTGAACTGCGGGGCGTTCACCGAGTCCCTGTTGGAGAGCGAGCTGTTCGGGCACGAGAAGGGCTCGTTCACCGGCGCCACGGGCCGACGCGCCGGCATGTTCGAGATGGCACACGGTGGCACGCTGTTCCTGGACGAACTTGGTGAGACCACGCTGAACGTGCAGGTCAACCTTCTTCGGGTGCTCGAAGACATGTCGTTCCGTCGTGTAGGGGGGCGCGAGAACGTCCATGTTGACGTGCGCATCGTCGCCGCGACCAACGTGAACTTGGGAGCTGCCGTCAAGGATGGACGGTTCCGCGAGGACTTGTTCTATCGCCTTGATGTGTTCCCGATCAGGCTTCCGCCCCTACGGGAGCGCCGAGAAGACATCCCGCTCCTCATGCGTCACTTCTTGGACGAGTTGGCAGAAGAGTATGGGCTGGAGGCGCCCTTGGTGTCGGCCGACGCCATCGCCGCAATCCTTGGCTATGCATGGCCGGGCAACGTGCGACAGCTTCGATCGATGTGCGAGCGCTGGGTGATCACCCGCAGCGGGCAACGGCTCGAGCGGGAGCACCTGCCGACCGACATGACGGGCCACAGCCCGCGCTCGCCACACGCTGCGCCTCGCGCGGCTGCGCACGTCGATGCCACCCGCCCGATGCGCGACAACGTTGCGCGCGTCGTCGAGCATGTCGAGCGCGAGTACCTGACCCGCGTGTTGGAACAGAACCTGGGCCATCTGGGTAAGACTGCCGACGCCGCCGGGATCACGCGTCGAACTCTGTACACGAAGATGCGGCTGTTCGATCTCGACGCCGCAGACTTCAAGCAGCAGTAGGCGGTCGCAGGCGGAGCAGCCCGGCATGCCAGGGGTGCGAGGCGAAGGCCGCGGCCTGCGAGCAGGCAGCGGCCAGGATCAGCTGATCACTCGCTCTCGAGCAGCGCGTCGAGCTCGTCGAAAGCCTCTGCCTTGGCGGGGGGAGCGTCGTCGTCCGTAGTGGCTGCCTCTACGGCCTCGGGCTCTGGCTCCTTCTTCCGGCGACGCTTGCGCTTCCGCTTGGGCTCCTCTTCGACCGCATCATCGCTCGCCTCCACGACGGGAGCTTCACCGTCGGCCGCAGACTCGCTGGGAGCGTGGTCAGTCGATTCCGCCGCTGGCTTTGCGGGGGCAGGTGAGTCGTCGGCCACCAGGAACGAATCGAGATCGAAGTCGAGGTCCAGATCTCTCGAGCCCCGATCGCCATCGCTCGATCGGCCCGAGTCTTCGGGCGGCGACGCGGCGAGATCTGCTGCGATCCAGGCTAGCGCCTCTTCTACATCGCGCTTGCGATCGGCGTGGCCGAGCAGCAGCTCTGCCAGCACACCCACATCGTCGAGGTCGGGGCCGTCAATGAGGAGCTCACGCAGGTAGACGGCGAGCAAGGCCTCGTTCAGCTCCTCGGCGCCCTTGTCGAGACGGAAGGATGCCGTGGGATTCCGGATTGCCGAGCCGTCGCGGTGGATCAGCAGGCCGCCGCGTAGCAGGGCATCAAGGATCGCGCGGACGTTCTCGACCGGGAGGTCGGGATGGGTCCGTCGCAGCTCCTTCTTGATGTCATCCTTGACGAACTGGACCGTGACCTTACGTCGACGCTTGCGCCGCTCTTCCACCACCTTCTCGAGTGCCTCGAGAAGTGCCATTCGCGTGGGAGAACCCAGTGGATGCAGGCCGCGGCCGGCCAGGTGGTCGACGATGTCGTCGGCCCCTTCGGGAATGTACGGGTCTTCCCAGGCGAACTTCGTCTCCACGGGGTCGGCCGCCCGATCGTCGGAGAGCAGGTCGATGCGGTAGCCGCCCGACTTGCGATCGCGGATGATCTTGATGTGGCTCGCTGCCTCAGCGGCTTCGAGGAACCTCGCGAACGAGGGGAAGCCGAGGTCGCTCTCCGAGAAGTCTGGGCTCTTCCGCAGCATCGCGCTCTTCACCACGGATGCGAGGGGCGGGTCCGGGTTCTCCCGCTGCAGGCCTGCGATGGCGTTCTCGACGAGCTGGAACGCGCCGTCGCGGTTCATCGGCCCGTCGGCCTTCGGCTTGGGACGCCCGCCACGACCGACGGAACGAGCCTGCTTCTTGGCTACGAGAGAGTCGTAGAACATGAACTCGTCGCACGCGTTCACCAAGAGGCGGGACGTGCTCTTGCGAGTTCCGCAGCCGATGACGCGCTTGTTGAGCTCCCGCATCTTCAGGACGAGAGGCGTGAAGTCCGAGTCGCCACTGACGACCACGAAAGTGTGGATGTAGTCCTTGGTAAACGCGAGTTCGAGCGCGTCGACAACCATCGCGATGTCGGCGCGATTCTTGTCCTGCATGCCGTGCGAGGTGAGCTCCATCATCGTGACATTGGCGGTCAGCAGGCTCTGCTTGAAGCGCGAGAAGCGCCCCCAGTCTGCGTACGACCTGGACAGCAGGATGCGGCCCTTGTCTTTCACTCGAGTCATGAGGGCTTCGACGTCAAACCGTCCCAGCCCCTCCTTCTCAGTTCCAGCAGCGATGTTCTCGAAGTCGATCAGGACGGCGAGGTTATTTTCCACAGGAGTCTCCGCGAGGCGGATCGCGTTGTCGTCCCCCGGGCGTGGTTCGGGTCGCTTGCACCAAGTAGTTGTAAGTGGTGGTTGAACCCGATGTCTGGGGGCCGGCGGCGCGTTCCACCCGTTGCGCCGCCGCGCTATGTCTAACCGGCGGCTGCGTCGCGGCCATTCAAGCGGGGAGAGCATGTCGGGAATCACACGTCTCACTGATGATGCCGGGTACGTGGCGGACGAGGACCTGCTCGCAGTCGTCGACGCAGCTGTGGCGCTGCAGCGCCCATTGTTGGTCAAGGGCGAGCCTGGCACCGGCAAGACCACCCTTGCCCATG
The DNA here is from genome assembly GCA_047609825.1 of Myxococcota bacterium. Lineage (GTDB taxonomy): Bacteria > Myxococcota_A > UBA796 > UBA796. Next base: position 18,073 of record JBLFXJ010000013.1, on the reverse strand, counting down.
CAGTGGCCACCACCCTCGGCCGGCCGCTGATCGTGTGGGGCGTAAAATCCACGACCAAGGCCGTGGACGGCCTGTACCACTACGACGTGGTGCAGCGTCTCAACGACAGCCGGTTCGGCGACAGCGACGTGTCCGACATCCGCAAGTACATCCGCCTGGGGCCGCTGGGCAGGGCGTTCACGGCCGAAGAGCCGGTGGTCGTGCTGATCGACGAGATCGACAAGGCGGACGTTGAGTTCCCGAACGATCTCCTGCGTGAGCTCGACGAGATGGTGTTCCACATCCCCGAACTGGATGAGACCGTCAGCGCCAGGCACCGTCCCGTGGTCGTGATCACCAGCAACGCCGAACGTGAGTTGCCCGATGCGTTCCTTCGCAGGTGCGTGTTCCACTACATCGCGTTCCCCGATCGGGAACGGATGTCGCGCATCGTGGATGTCCACCATCCAGGCCTCGATACTGCGCTCGTGGATGCGGCGATGGACCGGTTCTTCGCCATGAGGAAAGTAAAGGGGTTGAGGAAGCCGCCCTCGACATCTGAACTCGTGGACTGGCTCACGGTGCTCATCCACGCCGGTCTTTCTCCTGAGGATCTGCGAACCAGCGACCCCTTCCTCGGGGTGTTGCTGAAGCAGGAGGCGGACCTGGCAAACGTGAGGAGGCGTCGGTGAGTGGATCGGGGACGAGCGCCTCGAACCGAGCTGTCCGTGTGGTCGTCCAGGACGGCTCCGTCCTGGTACACGAGTCGGTCGAGGACGGGAGCAGGGTGATCCGATGGACGCTCGGGGCGGATGCGCCCGAGGGTTCACGCCCGCGGCTGGTGGACGGTCCCGTGTTTGACGGCATCCTCCTGCAGGCAGTGCACGGTCGGTTCGAACCCGGGATCTACCGCACGCGCCAGGCATGGAGGACGGCTCGGCGCTACGCCCGGGTCCTGGTGCACTGGCAGCCCGGATCCGAAGTTGGTGAGCCAGAGATCGCCGAACTTCTCCTTATGAGAGGCGCGCCGGTGGAGGGCACCCACGCACCAGACGGGAGGAGCGGGGGTGGCGTCCGGATCACGGTCTGGCCGGAGCCACGCCTCGGTCACGCCAGCTGGCTCGCCGGGGGCGCCTGATGTTCACTACGTTCCTGTATGCGCTGCGAGGCCACGGACTGCCTGTCGGCACGTCGGAGTGGTTGGTCTTCCTCCGGGCGATGCGCAGTGGCCTCGCGACCGACCTCAACGGCATGTACAGGCTGGCGAGGTCGCTCCTGTGTAGGACGGAGGCGGACTTCGACAAGTTCGACCTGGCGTTCGCCGAGGTCTTCGAGGGGCTGGAGCTACCGCCCGATCTTCTGGCGAAGCTGCAGGACTGGCTTGCGACGGCCGCAGAGATGCAGGAGGGCGCGTCGGCCGCAGAAGAGCGCTCCCTGCAGGAGCTGTGGGACGCGTTCATGGAGACCCTCCGTGAGCAGGAGGAGAGACACGATGGAGGCAATCGGTGGATCGGCACTGCAGGCACCAGCCCCTTCGGGCATTCGGGGCGGGCAGCCAAGGGAATCCGGGTCGGGGGCCCAGGAGGCGGGCGCAGCGCCGTCTCAGTCGCGTCGGAGCGGCGTTGGCAGGAGTACCGGACCGATCGGACCCTCGCCGTTCGTGACATGCACGTCGCCTTGAAGAGCCTCCGCAAGTTGCTGCGTGAAGGCCGCTGGGAGCTCGATCTGGATGCCACGATCCGGCGGACCTGCGACAACGCGGGCGACATCGAGATCGTGGAGTCACGCGCGAGAGAGAATCAGGTCCACCTGGTGCTGCTGATGGACGCCGGGGGATCGATGACGCCGCACTATGAGCAGGTCAGTCGTCTGTTTACTGCGGCGGAGGGCATCAAGACGTTCAAGTCGTTTACCAGCTATACCTTCCATAATTGCGTGTACGGGTGGTTGTTCGAAGACATCGAAGAGGGCAAACGGATCCCGACGTGCGACGTGCTCGCGAGACTGGGCCCTCGTCACCGCCTCGTGTTCGTGGGCGATGCCTCGATGGCTCCCTATGAGCTGTTCTCTCCCTACGGCTGGCCGATGGATGAGGCGGTACCGGGGTTGGAGTGGCTCCAGCGTTTTCGTCGCAGATGCCCGGCGTCGGTCTGGCTCAATCCAGACCCGCCAAGGTGGTGGAATCACCCCACCGTTCGTGCCATTGGAGGGGTCTTTCCGATGTTCGAGCTTAGCGTGGACGGACTCTCGACCGCGGTGAATCGATTGCGCGCCCCGGTCTGAACCGGTGCTGGCGGCGCGCGCTCAGGGCAAATAAGGACGCCCGCGGTGGGGCGTCGACAAGCGGTAAGTCACCGGTTTTTGGATCCGGCATTCGCAGGTTCGAATCCTGCCGCCCCAGCCACTACCCATGCGCGAGGAGCTTGCGCCATGCACGGCGAGATCGTCCTGTTCGCAGGAAACTCCAACAAGGGGCTGGCGGAACGCACGGCCCACAGCATGGGAACGGCGCTCGCGCCCGCTCGATGCGACCAGTTCAGCGATGGCGAGACCCGGGTGGAGCTCGAGCACAACGTGCGCGGGCGAGACGTGTTCCTCGTCCAGTCGACCTGTGCCCCGGCCAACGACAACTTGATGGAGTTGTTGATCATGACCGAGGCCTGCAAGCGGGCCTCAGCAGGTCGGATCACGGCGGTGATGCCATACTTTGGCTACGCGCGTCAGGACCGGAAGGTCAAACCACGCACGCCGATCACGGCGAAGCTCATGGCCGATCTCATGACGGCGGCGGGCGTGCAGCGCGTGCTCACGATGGACCTCCATGCGGGTCAGATCCAGGGCTTCTTCGACATCCCCGTCGACAACCTCTACGCACAGCCCCCGCTCTACACCCACCTCAAGGAGCACATCGTCACTCCCAATTCGTCGGACACGGTGATCGTGTCGCCGGATGCTGGGGGAACGGAGCGGGCGCGGAGCTACGCGAGGCGCCTCGGATGCAGCCTCGCGATCATCGACAAGCGCCGGGACCGACCCAACGAGAGCGCCGTGATGAACATCCTGGGGGATGTGAGGGGCAAGCGTGCGGTGCTGCTGGACGACATGATCGACACGGCTGGCACGTTGACCAAGGGCGGCTTCGCCGTGAAGGAAGCAGGTGCCTCCTCGGTGTACGCCGTAGCCACGCACCCGGTGCTGTCCGGGCCGGCTGTAGACCGCATCGCGGCCTCGGTGTTCGAGAAGATCATCGTCACCGACACCATCCCCCTGAGCCCCGATGCCGCCGCGCTGGACAAGCTCGAGGTGATCTCGGTCGCCGGCATCTTCGCTGACGCGATCCGGGCGATCCACTTCAACGACAGCGTGTCTCGGCTGTTCCTCGGCTCGCTCGACGACTGACGCAGTCCCCGGGTCTTGCCGTCCACAGTCGCACGTATTAGTCGGGCGGGCCGCGTCCGGAACCAGCCGGGCGCTCCGCAGAACAACGGTGCTGTCCCGGCCGCTTCATGTGGCCCGAAGACCATGGGACGGGAGCCGCGTACGCACTCGTGCGTCGTGGTCTCCGTCTAGTGGACTTCGGAAGCCGGGACTCCGATCCGAGGGTGCCATGGACACGAGACTCGAAGCCAATGTTCGCGCTGATGCGCGGGGCAAGGGAGCCGCGCGCAAGCTCCGCGCGAGCGGGCGTCTGCCCGGGGTGGTCTACGGCCCGACCACGACCTCGATGGTGGTCGACATCGACCCCGTCGAGCTCGAACATCTGTACAAGCGTACGGGCGACCGCAACACGCTTGTCTCACTGGTCGTGGGCGATGCGACCTATCCCGTGCTCGTCCGCGAGGTTCAGCGCCATCCGCTGACCCGCGAGATGCTGCACGTCGACTTCTACGTGCCGCCTACCGACCGGCGCATCGAGGTGTTGGTACCGATCGAGCCGGTTGGCCGGCCCGCCGGCGCGTCGCTGGGTGGGCGCCTTCGCGTCATTCGACGAACGGTCAAGGCCTCCTGCCCATACAACGCAATCCCGAAGTCGTTCGTGGTCGACGTATCTTCGATGCACATCGACGACATCGTCCGGGCCTCCGAGATCGCCACGCCCGATGGCGTGGACCTGGTCTTCGATAGCGACTTCAACGTGCTCACCGTCTACGGGAAGCGCGGCGGCAAGTAGGCGCCTTCAGGCGGCCCGGCGCTCAGTCCTCTCGAGGGGCCGGGCGTGCAGGGTTCTCTTGCACTGGGGCTCTCGATCGTGCCTGCGCACGACTTGAGGGTCGCCTGGCGAGACCCACACAATGCCGCTGGGCTCGCCGCTAGTACGCGTCCCCTGCGGGGAGCGCATCACACGTGAACACAGACTTCTCCGCAGGAGATCAGACGTGGAACAAGTAATCTATGCCGTGCCCGCGATGGCGGTGCTCGGGCTGGCGTTCGGGGGGCTCAAGGCCGCCCAGACGCGGGCCGCGCCGGCGGGCGATGCGGATATGCAGGACATCGCCGAGCAGATCCAGGAAGGCGCTATGGCCTTCCTCGCTCGCGAGTATCGAGTGCTCGCGGTGTTCGTCGCAGTCGTCGCCGTGCTTCTCGCCATCGCCAACATGTCCGGCGAGACCCAGCACCCGATCATCGCGCTGTCATTCGTAGTTGGTGCCGGTTGCTCCGCGCTCGCTGGCTACATCGGCATGCGCATCGCCACCCTGGCCAACGTCCGCACCACCGAGGCGGCGAAGACCGGCCTGAAAGAAGCGCTGGAAGTCGCGTTCAATGGTGGCACCGTCATGGGGATGGCGGTGACTGGCCTGGCGCTCCTCGGCCTCGTGAGCCTGTACATCCTGTACACGCTCACCGGCGAGACGCTGTTCGCCGGCAAGGCGATTATGCCCACCACGTTGAACGCCCTCACCGGCTTCTCGATGGGCGCTTCCTCCATCGCGCTGTTCGCGCGTGTAGGCGGCGGCATCTACACCAAGGCTGCGGATGTCGGTGCGGACCTCGTCGGCAAGGTCGAGGCCGGCCTCCCAGAAGATGACCCACGCAATCCCGCCGTCATCGCTGACAACGTTGGTGACAACGTTGGCGATGTTGCGGGCATGGGTGCCGACTTGTTCGAGTCGTACGTCGGCGCAATCATCGGCACGATGGTGCTGGGCTTCGGCTTCGGCATCGGCGACGCGCCCATCATCCTGCCATTGCTCATTGCAGCCGCGGGCATCCTGTGCAGCATCCTCGGCACCTTCGCGGTGCGCACGGAGGAGGGGGCCAACCCGCAGCACGCGCTGGACACGGGCGCCATCGGCGCCTCCGTCGTGATGGCAGGGGCCACCTTCGGCATCGCCTACCTCATCTGGCCAGAGGCCGGCGTGCAGACCGTCACCGGACTCACCGTGTACTGGTGGAGCGTTGGCGTCGCTACGGTTGTCGGCCTGGTGTGCGGCGTGCTCGTGGGACTGACGACGGCGTACTACTGCTCGATGGGTAAGTTCCCGGTGAACTCCATCGCGAACCAATCCCGCACCGGCGCGGCCACGAACATCATCGCCGGGCTGGGTGTCGGCATGCAGTCGACCGCCATTCCCACCCTGCTCATCGTGTTCGGCGTGATCACCTCGTACGCGTTCGCTGGGCTGTACGGCATCGCCATCGCGGCGCTGGGCATGCTCTCCACTACGGGCATTCAGCTCGCGGTCGACGCGTTCGGTCCGATCGCGGACAACGCTGGTGGTATCGCCGAGATGACGCACCAGGACCCGGAGGTGCGTGAGCGCACTGACACGCTGGACGCGGTCGGCAACACGACTGCGGCCATCGGCAAGGGCTTTGCCATCGCCTCAGCGGCCATGACCGCTCTGGCCCTGTTCGCCGCGTTCCAGCAGCAGGCGCAGGTCAAGTCGATCGACCTGCAGAACCCGTTGGTGATGGGTGGACTGTTCCTCGGTGGCATGCTGCCCTTCCTGTTCTCTTCGATGGCCATGAAGGCGGTCGGCAAGGCCGCGATGGAGATGATCGACGAGGTTCGTCGGCAATTCCGTGAGATTCCCGGCCTGCTCGAAGGCACGGCGAAGCCCGACACCGCTCGCTGCGTCGACATCTCGACGAAGGCGGCACTGAAGGAGATGATGGTTCCCGGCCTGCTGGCCGTCGTCGCTCCCGTGGTCGTCGGGTTTGGAATGGGCCCCGCCGCACTTGGTGGCTTGCTCGCCGGTGTGACGGTGTCGGGCGTGTTGCTCGCCATCTTCATGTCGAACGCGGGTGGCGCGTGGGACAACGCGAAAAAGTCCTTCGAAGGCGGCGGTTTCAAGATGGACGACGGCGTCGTCCACCCCAAGGGTTCCGAGGCGCACTCGGCTGCAGTCGTCGGCGACACCGTCGGCGATCCCTTCAAGGATACGGCTGGTCCGTCCCTCAACATCCTGGTGAAGCTCATCTGTGTCGTGGCGTTGGTCATCGCGCCCCTCCTGGTCGGCTATACGCCCCTCATCAACTTCTGAAGTGGGAGATACCGTGCTTCTCCATGAGTACGAGACCACGCTCATCGTCCGTTCGGACGTAGATGACGCCGCGGTCACCGAGATCCTGGAACGTTTCGAGGGTCGCCTTGTCGAAGGCAAGGCCACTCTGCTGCTCCGCGACGACTGGGGGACGCGCAAGCTCGCCTACCCGATCGATGGTCAAGTGAAGGGTCGCTACGTCCTGTTCAGCTACCTGAGCGAGGCAGAGTCGATCGCCGAGTTCGAGCGTCGCGTCCGAATCGAAGACCGCATCATCCGCTTCCTCACCATCAGGGTCTCCAACTCTGTGGATGTTCCGACTCGGCTCGCCGAGGCGAAGGAGACACGGGAGAAGCGGGCTGAGGAGGCTGCGCGCCGCGCGGCGGAGGTCGAGAGGCAGGCGTCTCTCGACCAGATGGACCGCGAGCGCGCACCGGAACCCACCCCGACTCCAGCACAGTAGGAGGATCCTATGCGCGTGATCCTGAAGCAGGAGGTCTCGAACCTGGGTGATGCCGGTGACATTGTCACTGTCTCGCCGGGGTACGGACGCAACCTGCTCATCCCGCAGGGCTTGGCCGTGCCTGCGAACGAAGGCAGTGTTTCGGCACTCGACCATCAACAGAAGATGGCCGAGGCCATCAAGCGGAAGCAGCTGGCGCTCGCGCGTGAGCTGGCGACGAAGCTGGAGGGCACTCCGATCAGCATTCGCCGTGAGACCGGCGACGACGACAGGCTGTTCGGGTCCGTCACCAAGCGGGACGTAGCGGAAGCGCTCGCCGCGGAGGGCGTCGAGATCGATCGCAAGCAGATCGTGCTCGACGAGGCGCTCCGGAGTATCGGGCTGTTCAACGTGCCGGTGCGGCTGCACCGCGAAGTCACGGCGACGGTTCGCGTCTACGTAATTCGCGCTTAGTACAGTACGGATGGACCTTCCGTCCCCGAAGGCCGTCGAAGCGGAGCGTGCTCTGCTCGGCGGCCTGTTGCAGTCCCCGGACAGGCTTCCGGAGGTCAGCGAACGGGTGAAGCCGGAGGAGTTCTACCGACCGGAGCATCAGGCGCTGTTCGCGTTGCTGCTCACGATGCAAGGGCGCGGCGAGACGATCGACATCGTCACAGTCCCTGAGCGCATCGCCCGAGAGGGTGAGCACGAACGCTACGGTGGCGTGGCCTACGTGCTCCAGCTGCCCGACCAGGTTCCGAGCACGGCCAACCTGCCGCACTATGCCGATGTGGTGCACGAGAAGGCGCTGCTGCGTGGGCTGATCCAGGTCACCACGTCACTGCGCGAGCGTGCCTACGCGCAGCCACATGATGTGGGTGACCTCCTCCGCGACGCCATGCAGGACATGGCGCAGGTCGGCCAGCAGCATGACCGCCGCTCGTGGCAGCCCATCAGCATGGTGCTCGATCAGGAGCTCGTTCGGATCCAGGAGCTGGGGCAGAACGAGGGCACCACAACGGGTGCGTCCACCGGTTTCAGTGATCTGGACGGAAAGCTCGCTGGGCTTCAGCCGTCAGACCTGCTGATCCTCGCCGCCCGCCCAGGGATGGGCAAGACCGCCCTTGCGCTGAACATCGCCCAGAACGTTGCCTTGCTTGAGGAGCAGACGATCGGCATCTTCTCGCTTGAGATGAGCCGAGGGCAGCTCACCACCCGCATGTTGTGTTGCCACGCGCTGGTGAGCGCAGGACGGGTCCGTACCGGCACGCTCGACACCGACGACTGGGAGAAGCTCCTGAAGTCGTCAGACCTGTTGCGAGCCGCCTCTGTGCACATCGACGACACCCCCAGTCTCTCGATCGGAGAGCTGTGTGCCAGGGCCAAGCGCTTGGCGACCGAGAACGACGACCTCGCCTTGATCGTGATCGACTACCTCCAGTTGATGAAGGGGGATGATCCGCGCGCGTCGCGAGAGCAGCAGATCTCCTCGATCTCCCGGGGACTGAAGGGTTTGGCGAAGGACCTCAACTGTCCGGTGATGGCCCTGTCGCAGCTCAACCGCGGCGTCGAGTCTCGCGCCGACAAGCGACCGCTCGTGAGCGACCTTCGAGAGTCTGGCGCGATCGAGCAGGACGCCGACGTGATCATGTTCATCTACCGCGACGACTACTACAACCCTGAGTCCGCCGACCAAGGCTTGGCGGAGGTGATCATCGCCAAGCAGCGGAACGGGCCGACAGGGACCGTGAAGCTTGCGTTCCAGGGGCAATACACGCGATTTGACAACTGGCTCGAAGACGATGTGGTGCTGTAGATGGGCCGGCACCTTGGAACGCAGACCATGTTCAGGCGCCTTAAGCGTCCTCGGAAACGACCGCATTCATGGCAATTGAGCAGCAGTTCCGCCCGCGACTTGACCTGTGCTGTCGGGTCCGGTAGGGCTAGTGGCCCCGGCGGTTGGGGTACGGCAGCGCGTGCCCCCGATCCCACCCCGTATCGGCTGTAGACGTACCAGAGAGGAGTCCGACATGGACAAAGCAGAGCTGCTGTCCAAGTTCACCGGGCAGGTCGACCTGTTCGAGAAATACCAGACCTTCATCGAGAAGGCGCAGAGCCAGTCGGGTCGGTTCTCCGCGGCGGTCGTCGAGCGTGTCGTTGCTGACAACACGGCGAAATCCCTCGAGATCGTGTCCGAGATTGTGCCGATGATGGCTGATCTTGACGGGGTCATCCAAGATCTGGACGAACAACGTCAGCAGATCACCGAAGGCGTGTCGCAGTCGCAATTCAAGCTCGAAGAGCTTGAACTCCGGCACATGATCGGCGAACTGGACGATGATTCCTTCGCCGCCGAGGCGGAGGAGCTCAAGAGCGTCGTCGCTCGCGCGGACGCAGATGTGTCCGCACTCGACATCGAGCTTGGCGAGTTCCGGGGGGCGGTGGCACGCTGGACGGAGTTGGGCAAGGCAGCCGGCATGGTCGACGAGACCGTGCCTGAGCCTGTTCCTGAGCCTGCGGCCGACGAGGTTGCGGTCGACGACGACGACGACGACGACGACGACGACGACGGCGACGACGAACCGGAGGTCGACGACGACGACGACGACGACGACGCAGCCCAATCGTTGGTGTCGTTCGATGAGCCGCTGGTCGAGATCGACGCGGATGACGACGATAGTTCGGACGAGCCTGCCGGTGACGATGACTCGGAGATCGACATCGAGGTCGACGACGGTAGCGAACCGGAGCTGGACCTCGGCGCCGATGACGCCGACTCAGGGTTCGAGGTCGGCGACCTCGACATCCTCGGCGATGACGAAGAGCTCGACCTGGATGGTGGCGACCCCGTAGTCGACACCGAGCAGCACGAGAAGCCCCGCCGAGCGGTGCTGCTGTACCAAGAGGGCACCGCGGAGGAGCAGATCTACCCGTTCAGCGGGGAAGTCCTCTCACTCGGTCGCGGACGTGACAACGACGTGCAGGTGAAGAACGACTCCAAGGTGTCGCGCTACCACTGCAAGCTCTACCGCCGCGGCCCGAACTTCTACATCGAGGACAACAAGTCAGCGAACGGAACCCTGGTCAACGGCGAGCTGATCACGGAGCGGCGTCTGTTTGGTGGCGAAGAAGTCATCATCGGCGAGACGTTCTTCCGCTTTCGCATCCTTGACTGATGGATGTGGCTCGCCGCCGAGAGATCCGGCGGGTGCTGCGCCATGACGTGCGCACCCCGCTAGCCGTGATCTTGGGGCGCTGTGAGCTGCTCGCAGCGGAGCTGCAAGGCCCCATGACGGCCGAACAGCACACAGCCGTGGATGCAATCCGGCGCAACGCCGACCGGCTGGCAGGCTTGCTGGACGAGGCGGTTGCGCTGCTCGACCAGACCCAGGCGGGCTGAGGAGGCGCCGCGCGCTGCTCCCGCACCGATCGCTCCACGGCATGCGGTCTCACACTCGTCCGTCCGATCGATGCGGGTGGCCAAAGGTGATGTGCAACCTACACCACGTGACGAACGGTCGCGTTCGGTTCGTCCAGCCGCTCCCTCGGCGCTACGCTGCGGTGTCTCTGGACGAGTGGGTCGATGGCGGAGCGCTTCTACACGACGCATCAGGTCGCTCGGATGTTCGGTGTGACCATGGCGACCGTGGTGAACTGGGAAGGTCGCGGCCTGATCCATGCACAGCGGACCGCCGGCGGTCACCGCAGGATCTCACGAAGAAACATCCTGACGTTTGCCAAAGACAATGGCCACGCGGTGCCGGCGGAGTTGTTCTCCGAGCACGGAATTCGCGTGCTCGTCGTGGACGACGAGCCTGACTTCGGCGATATGATCCGAGATTACTTGCTCGCGAACGACGGCTTCTCCGTGGAGGTGGCCGCATCGGGCTTCCAGGCCGGGTTCGCGGTGGCCAAGTTCAAGCCGGACATCATCTTGATGGACATTATGATGCCCGACATGGACGGCTTCGAGGTGCAGTCTCGCCTCAAGGCAGACCCCGATACCCGTCACATCCCCGTTATCGCCTGCACGGCCTACGGAGACGCCGATCTGGATGCACGCCTGACCGCACACGGCTTCGACGGGTACGTGGCGAAGCCGATCAGGCTCAATCGCCTGATGGAGCTGATCCGGGAGCGGTTCCAGGTCTGACGACCGCGGTCGAACGTGGCGCTGACGCAGCGCCTCCCCGCTGGGGGAGCACGCGGTCCGAGAGAGGCAGCGGGGCACCACGAGAGCCGCGTCGGACCCGAACGAGCTCCGCGCAGATGGCGATCGCAATCTCAGCGGGGGTCTCTGCGCCGATGTCCAGCCCGACCGGAGCACACAGGCGACGTAGCGCATCGGGCGACAGGCCCGCGGCGAGGAACCGGTCGAGGAAGCGAGCCACTTTCGCCTGACTCCCGATCATCCCCAGCCACGCGAAGGGCCGATGGAGGAGCGCGTGGACGATGTCTTGGTCGAGGCCATGGTCGTGGGTCACCACGAGGATCCATGTTCGTTCATGTGTCGCCAGCGTCTGGGCGAACGACCGCGGGTCGCCGTCGTGAAGCGTGCAGCCGTCGAACCTGTCGGCCGAGTTCCACTCTGGGCGATCGTCTACGACGGTGACTGCGAAGTCGAGTGAGTGCAACAGCGGCACTGTGGCGGCGGCCACATGCCCGGCGCCGAACACCACGAACTCTTCGCGCACGTCCAAGGGCTCGATCCACACCTCCACACGTCCCCCACAGCACATCCCGAGGTCTCCGCGCAAGTCGGTCGTGTACCGCCTCGGCCGTCGGTCGCCAACGGCGTCGATCGCTTGGAGGATGGCGCGGTGCTCCAGGGCACCGCCTCCGATCGTGCCGACCGTCGACCCATCGGCGTACACGAGCATCCTCGAGCCCGCAGAGCGGGGTGTCGACCCGCCGACGCCGATCACCGTCGCAAGCGCCGCCGGGCGTCCGGTGCGCCAGGCCTCAGCTGCGGCGGCGAACACATTCATGCTCGCCCGCTAACACTTGGGAGAGGGCGGGCAGCCCGCCTTCGTACGTCTGACCTGGCGAGACGGTGGTTCGCGGTCCCAGTCCGGCGCGCCGGTGCGAGATGGTGCCGGATTTGGGCCGCCCCGCAGGTTGGGTGCGCTATGGTCATCCCTCGATGGGACCTCTTGCACTGGCGTTGATGACCCTCATGGGGGGCGCGCAGGCCCAGGAGCCCGCGCGCTCTGTCGTCCCGGACGTCGGAGCCGTGGCTCCAGCCGCGGGCGAATGGACGTGGGAGCGGGTGAGCCCGTTCACCCTCGGCCGGCTGTCGGACGTTGCGGTGGACACTGAGGGTGGCTTCGTCACAGTCACCCGAGATGGTGCCGTGTGGGCGTCGCGGCAGGGAGAGCTGTGGGAGGAGGAGCATCCCGGGTTCGGCGCTGGCGGCCTCGCGCTGTCGTCGGACGAGGAGGTCATCCTCGGCATCGAGGTCCGGGTCCAGGAGTTGATGGAGGACTTCGACGGGGGGGCCTTCGCCGATCTCGGAACCACCGATTCCGGCAGTGACGACGCAGAGTCTGACGTCGAGGACGCTGTCGCACAGCTGGCGGACGGGAGCGCGTCGGAGGCCGCAAGCGAAGCGGGCGACCAGGTGCAGACCGAACTGGTCAGCGATCCTTGGTTCCTGGAGGGAGCGGAGGGTCCCGCGTCTCGGGCGTTCGTCGTCCGCCCTCGGCTCGTGTCGGGCGCTGACGCCCTCTGGCTCGCACGCGGGGACGGTTTGTGGCGTCGTGGCGCGCTCAGATGGACCTCCGTGCTCGAGCAGGCCACGACCGCGGTTGCAATGTGGCGAGGTACCTGGATTGCTGCGACTCTGGGTGGCGGTCTGCTGTCATCTTCAGACGGGGAGTCATGGGCTCCAGCAGCGGGGCCTCCGGTCGAGCATGTGTTCGATCTCGTCACCCGAAAAGACGGCACGCTGATCGCCGGCACGGACGATGGTCTCTGGGCATCGATTGATGGCGCTGGTTTCGCTCGACTCGGACCCCTGGCAGAGCCGGTCGTGCGCTTGGTGACGGACGGAGATCGGCTGTGGGTCGTCACGTCGGATGCCGTGTGGAGGTCCGACGACGGGGGGCAGACCCTCGTGACCACGTCGGGCGATCGTACACAAGGCGTTCAGGACGTGGTCGGCTGGGCGGGTGGCGTTCTGGTGAGCACGGGCAAGGCGGTGTGGCGCTCCCGCGACTCCGGAGAGACCTGGAGCCCGCTGTCGGATGGCTTGGGAGCCGTGGCAGCGCGCGGCATGGTTGTGCGCGACGGTGTCCCGCTGGTGGCAACCGATGTGGGCCTGTACCGCCTGCGAGAGGGCGCGCAGACCCTCCCTCTGGCGATGGCGGACTGGGTGCCGCTGGGCCACCTCATGGCGAGCGCAGCCATGCGAGAGGAGTTCCAGCAGCGGTTCGGGAACCGCCTTGCCGCTTCCTTCGTACCGTCAGTGACGCTGGATGGTTGGCTCATGCGGTCCGACAGTCTGCTGTACCAGCCAGAGGTCGGCACCGACCGGTTCATCGACAACAACCTCTACGTCGGTGTCCAGCTGCAGTGGACGCCGCAGGGGCGCCGGACGTACGATGCGGACGACTTCGCGATGGGGGCGGATCTGGCCGACAGCGCCCCTGCTGTGTTGATCAGCGCGAGCGGCGCGGTGGCGGTCCTCGACGAGTCGGCGCTGCGTGTAGGCGGGTCAACGCTGTCACGTGATTCTGTCGCGTACCGGGGCGAGCTCGCAGGGGAGATCAGCGCGCTGTACCGAGCCAGGGCTCGCCTCGTGTCGGAGGCGCCGGAATCAGAGGAGCTGCGTGGCCGTGTGCTGCGCGAGATTGAGCGCCTCGAGCTGGAGGCACTCATGGATGCGCTGAGCGGGGGCGCCGTGGCCCGCTGGCAAGTAGGCCGGACCACTGAGGGATCTTAGGGAGACGTGATGTGGCATGAGATCAGGCGAGCTGCGGCTGTCGCCGCCGTGTGGATGGCGTGCATCGCGCCCTGCGGAACCGCCTGGGGGATGGATGATCCGTCTCGGGTGGGTGCGCCGATCGCTGACGCGGAGATGTTGCTGCTGAACAAGGCGACCGCAGAGGAACTCGCCGCGCTCGACGGGGTTGACGCGACGAGCGCCGAGCGCATCGTCGGGCTTCGGCAGGCCCGCGGCCGGTTGAACAGCGTCGAGGAGCTGCGCATCATCCACTCGCTCAGTACCGTTGGACTGGACAGCCTGCGCGAGCGCACCGCCATCGATGTGCAGATGCCGCTGGGGGCGACGACGACGGAGTTCGCCAACGCCGGCGACGTGCTCGACCACTTCTCCCACGAGCCGACGGTGCAGCAGGTGCACCAATGGGCGAACAGCTATGCGCGGACCAGCCCCGACCTCGTGCAGCGGTGGCTCGCGGCGTCCAAGTCGTTCGCGGCGCTCCCACAGCTCACCCTCGAATATCGATTCCGAGACGGCTGGGATCAGGACTTCCTGTACCAGACTGCCGATGGGAACGATCCGTCGTCACCCGATGAAGACGTGTTCCCGACGCTCGAGGATGGCGGGCGCGATCAGGACGCTTGGTACCTGGTCCGCATGCGCTGGGACCTGCAGGAGCTGGTGATGTCATCCGAGCGGATCCGGGTGATCAGCGAAGCGCAGGACATCGCGAAGCTCAGGGACCGCGTGCTGTCTCAGGCGACGCAGCTGTACTTCGAGCGTCGACGCCTCCAGGTGGAGATGCTTCTTGCGCCACGGGGCGACGTGATGGGGCAGGTGAAGGACCAACTGCGGCTCATGGAGCTGACCGCCAACCTGGACGCGCTCACTGGCGGTGCGTTCTCTTCGGCGGTTGCGCGCTCGAGCGGCTGACTCCGCTCGGGTCGGCGCTCCCAGGGCTCCACACGTCGAGGTCACTGGCGTGGCGTGTGGGCACGCCCGTTGCGGCCACCGCCGCAACGGCACGGGCCGGGTCCACGTGGGGGTACATATGCGTGAGCCACACCGCCGCCGGGCGCGCCTCGGTCACCAGCTCTGCGATCGCGCTGGGCCACAGGTGGCCTGGCACCGGATCGTCATCGGAGCCAGCACACTCGCAGACCAGCAGATCGGAGTCAGAAGCGAGCCGGACAAGCTCTGACGATGGCCCGGTGTCGCCGGAGAACACCAGAGCGTGGCCGTCGCTCTCGAATCGCAGGTGCAAGGCGCCCGCGCCATGGTTCGCAGGACGGGTGATGAGCACCAGATCGGGGGCCAGACGGCGTGACTGGCGGCCGTCGCGAGGAATCTCGTTGACCCGCAGCGTGGCATCGCCTCGCAGCTCGATCGCGCGGCCCCATGCCGACGACAGGCCTGCGACGAGGTCGGACAGGCCCTCTGCACCCCAGATCGGGTAGTCGATCGCTCGCGGCGGGGGCCCCACCCGCATGGCGAACAACAGCGGAACCAGGTCGGCGCAATGGTCCGGGTGCCGGTGGCTATAGACGCCGGCGGTGAGCCGGCGCGGGTCGACGCCTGCGGCCGCGCACCGCTGGAGCGTGCCGGAGCCCCCATCGACCAGGACGGCGCAGGTGGGCGTCTCGATCAGCAGCCCAGCGGGTCCGCGGAGCACATCGGGTACCGACGTACCCGAACCCAGGACCGTCAACTTCAAGGGTCGGACGGTTCGGCCACCGTGCCGAGCCAGGTGAGGGCCTCTGCGTGGAGGGTGTCGACGATCTGGGAGACCACATCATCGAGCGTCGCGTTGCGCGCCAGAGCGCGCGTGAACAGCCGCAGCGCTTCTGGACGGCTGGCCCACGGGTCATCATCTTCAGGGGGAGAGCCGATGTACAGGCCCGACACCCGAGGGGAGATTGGCGGATTGGCTGCGCGAAGCTCGGCTACGGGAGGCTCGGTCTCGAGCAGGATGGGCACCTCTGACCAGAAGCGCCGGATCTCGGGATCCAGGGCGTGCATCGCGCTTGCGACGGAGCGCTGCCAGTCGTCCTCGCTGAGGTCCAGCGGGAACGGGTAGGCCTCGGGAGACAGGTGCAGGGCGGCGGCAAACGAGGTGGCCGCCTCGGCGGTGTGTCCGAGTCGATCGAGAGCGAGCCCGAGGAAAAAATGCGCGTCTGCCCCGCTCGGGTCGAGACGCAGCGCCTCGCGGGCCGCTTCGACACAACCGACCAGGTCGCATAGCTCGAAGCGTGCGATTGCCAGGCCTTGAAGCCCCCGGGCGGACCGCCCTCCGTTCACCCTTAGAGCGTGTTCGAACGCCGCAGTCGCAACCTCGATGTCGCCAGTCTCGAGGCTCGCGTCTCCCAGGAGGATCAGCCCGTCGGCATCATCGGGCGTGTCGTCGAGCATCTCCTCGGCCTCGACCACAGCGTCTTCGAACGCACCCAGCTTCAGCTTTCGCTCGATGCGGTCGAGCCGAAGCGCGCGCCGGGTGTCGTCGTCGAGGAGCCACCCCGTTCCGCCGACCGTGTCGTCCATGCTCACATCAACATGTAGGCCGCGCCGAGACCGAGCAGGAGGAACAATGCCAACCCGCCGATACCGGCCACGACGAGCCCGACTGCGATGCCACCTGCGGCGCCAGAGCCTGACGACTCTGGCACGACAGAGGGCTGTGGCGTGGGGCTCTCAACGGGGCGCTCGGGCGCCGAGCCTGCATCCGTGCTTTGCTCTTGGGGAGCGCGGGAGGGTGCGTCGGCCGGCAGTCCACCTCGAAGCGCGATCGCGAAGTGGGCGAACTCTGCGATGTCGCGGCAGAGGTCGATGTCGGAGATCATCCAGTGCTCGAACGACTCCTCTTCGGCCGGCGAGTTCATCTGTGCGGACTCGTACAGCGGGAGCGGCGCCCGATCGAGGACCGGATCATCGGGCGCGACCTCGAACGGCACCTGGGCCTGATCGCGCAACCACTGCTTCACCCGATACCGAGCGAGCAGGACGCCCAGAGGGTTGCCGCCGAGCGGGGCGGCCAGGGTCTCGATCCGCTCAGGATCGCCGCCAGTGTAGGTGAGCTGCAGCAGCTCGATCTGCTGCGGGAGCGCATCGCGGGCACGCAGCAGCAAGGACTTGGGGGACTGGTGATTGGTGTAGGCATTCGGCTCATCGCCGTCTGCCGCCCGCACCCCGGCCTTCTCCAGCTCTTCCTGGATGATCCGGTGAGCCCAAGGCACCAGCGACCGGGACTCCTTCACACCGACCACGCCCTCGGCGAAGCGCTGACACGCGGCCTGGCATGGGATGTTTCCACGGGACTCACCGAGCCGCGCTACCGCGATGGCGTAGTACCAGTCTGCAAACCGCTGCGCCATTACGGCGCCCGCGTCCCGGTCTCCGGATCGCCACTCACGGAACAGCTGCTTCGTGGTGCGGGTGTCCGGCTGTGCCATGTGCTCCTCCGCCCGCTCCGAGCGGAGCGAGGCTGCGATGGTAGTGACCGCCCATCATGGGCGCAAGTCTCATGCGGGTCGGATGCGAACGGTTGTCAGCAAGCGGCCATGGAGCCACTCATAGCGGGCGTCCACCAGGAAGGGGCCCTCACCGTTGACCAATGAAAGCTCTACGTCGGCGTGGCCGTGTAGATCGGGCGTCACCCGGGCTTCATGGAAGCCCACATACCGGCGGACGTAAGGATCCAGCGCCTTGTAGATCGACTCCTTGATGGAGAACCGGAGCAGGGTGGCGATCCATCGTCGTTCGTCGTCTAGGTGGGAGATCGCCGCGATCTCTGGCTCGGTCAGCACGGCGCTGGCGATGCTCAAGCGCGCAGGGGCGTATTCCTCGATGTCCACGCCGAGCGTGCCGTCGACGGCGCGCGCCACCATGCCTACGGCGATCGTTCGCTTGTGGCTGATCGAGCCGACCGTCCCGGCCGGCATCTGAGGCGCCCCTCGATCGTCCGCCAGGATGTCCTGCGGGTTCAGCCCCATCTGCTCGCAGGCTCGACGCACAGCGATCCGGCCACCCATGAATTGCACCTGCCTGTAGCCACGAAGAGTCTTCGCAAACGCGGCTTCCCGCTTGGGAAGGCGTGCCAGGACATCTTCGGGTACTGGATCGGGCGAATCCGGGATGTGTACAGCGGTGAGCACGCCGTGCGCGGTGGCGTGATGGTATGCGATCGCAAATGGAGTCAAGACGCCGCCACTATACCCCGCCCAGCCGGTG
>JBLFXJ010000012.1:0-47542 GCA_047609825.1 Myxococcota bacterium | reverse complement strand
AAGCTGGGCGCCGGCGCGAAGATGAAGGACCTCGAGCTGATGGGCTTCCCGTACCTGGTGTACGTCGGTCGCACCTGGAATCAGGAGGGGTCTGCCGAGGTGCGTGACCGTCCTGCAGCTAGCAAGAGGATGATCGCCAAGGATGAGGTGCTCGACACCATCGTCGCGGCGGTCAAGGCCGGGCGTCGGGGCCTGCTCCCCGACTGACGGCCCTCAGGCCCGCAGCACGCCCGACAGGGTGCCAGTGCAGTCCACCGGACCGTCGGGTCCGGGGAGATCGGGCTCGCCGAACTGGCGCACGTCCAGGTCGAGGGCGCGCGCCACCGTGGTGAGCATGCGGTTGTGCGGGGGTCCGATCGGCTGGTCGCGCACGGGTCCCACGATGGACGCCTCTGTCGGAAAGAACAGGTATTGGCCGGAGTTCAGCCGGTCCGTCGCGCCCGCGAGCACGGTGGGCACGCCGTTGAAGCCGTGGCTGCCGGTGGCGAGCTCGTTCGTCCACAGCACCAGGGTGTCGTCGAGCAGCGAGCCGCCGGCCGACGGCAGCTCCGCCAGGCGGTCCAGCAGCCCGGCGACCGCGACGGCATGTCGGCGGTGGTTCTCCTGCATCACGGCCACGGCGTCTGGGGAGTCATCCACGGCGTGGGCATAGGCGTCGTGCAGGTCGCCGGGGGGCGCGCCCAGGTCTGCGGGGCGGAAGTCGCCGGTGCGCAGGGTGACCACGTCGGTCAGGCCGCAGGACAAGGCGAGGGCGGTCAGCTCCGAGAACGCCTCGAGTGCTGCGGCCTGGTAGCCAAGCGCGCCGAAGCTCTGGGTGACGGGGGCGATGGATGCGCTCGGGCAGTCCATGTCGGCCAGGCGGGCGACCCGCAGCTCGAGGTCGCGGACCAGCGCGCGGTGCAGCTCCAGCTCGTCTGCGGCCTCCGCGCCCAGCCGGTCTCGCACCGCTCCATACCGGCCTGCCACCCGGTCGAGCACGCTGTGCTGGCGCCGTGCGAGCGCTGCCGCCACCGGGTCGTGCTGGGTGGTCGGGAACAGCCGCGCCCAGGCCACGGCGGGGTCGTACAGCGCCGGCACGGGCTCGCCCTCGGCGTCGAACACCACCTGCTGCTCCGCCGTGGTGAGCTCGAGGGACGCAAACGGCGTTGTGCGGGTGGCGGCCACCGCCTGGTCGAGACTCGGTCCGGAGCTGATCGCCGAGCGTCCCGCAGCGGGCACTCCGCGCCACCCGGTGAGCACGGATGCGCACCCTTCCTGGTGCTCATTCATCGCCGTGGCGTGACCACAGGCGTTGGACAGCCCGTCGAGCACCACCAGCCGGGACCGGTGGTGGGCGAGGGGTGCGAGCAGCGGTGACCAGGCGTCGATCGCGGCGGGCAGCGGCTCTGTCCACCTCTGGTCGGTGGGGCGGTCGGCCCGCATGCGCCAGGCCTCCGGCACGGTGCCATTGGATCCGACGATGATCAGGAGCTTGAGTGGCGGACGGGAGGCCCGGGCCACGCGTGGGAGCAGTGCACCGGCCGAGCCCAGCCCGAGCGCATAGAGCAGGTCCCGCCGGGTCCACCCCATCACTCGCCCCCTGGAGAAAACAGGGGGGAGCGGACGATCTCCACGATGAGCTGAGGGATGTGTCCGCCGGTGTCGGCGAAGCCCTGCTGGAGGTCTGGGAGGTGCGGACTGTCGGCGTCGCCGCCGGCCGCCGCGTAGCGCCACCACTGAGTCGCCACGCAGTCCGACACGCTGCGGCTGTCGGCGAGCTGGTAGGACAGGTCCACGCCGCCATCCACCGGCCGACCCGCCAGATCGCCCAGGGGAAGGGTCGCCGTGGCGTCGATTCGCTGGCCGGCATCCTCGACCCGCCACCGGCCGATGGTGTCGTAGTGCTCGAATGCGAAGCCGAACGGGTCGATGGTGGCGTGGCACCCGGCGCACGTGGCATCCGACACGTGCTGGGCGTAGCGCTCGCGGTTCGTCGACGCCTCCGCTCCATCCGGCACCGAGCCCTCCACCGCGGCGGGCGGCGGCGCCGGAGGTGTGCACAGCCAGCGCTCCGCGATGTGCACGCCCCGGTGGATCGGTGAAGGCTGCAGGGGACCGCCGGTGGCGACCAGGAACGCAGCCCGGGTGAGCACGCCGGCGCGCTGGCGAATGGGGAGCACGTGGTCCTGGGTGGCGTAGATGCCGGCCAGGCCGTCCACCGTGGTGCGGTCGAGCAGCAGCGTGCGCAGGGTCGGCTCGGGTCCCAGAGTCGCCAGGTCCACCAGCAGCGCGAACTCCTCCCGCGCGTGCGCGTCCGCGGTCAGCGTCCATGCCGGAAACAGGTGCGACAGCGGCTGGGCGGACGACAGCGCGTCGAGCTCGAGCCACTGGGCATGGAACTGCTGCAGGCCCCTCCTCGCCCGAGGGTCGGCGAGCATCTCCCAGGCCACCGCCTCCCGGCCATCGGGGGTGCCCAGCTCGCCATACGCCGCGCGGTCCAGCAGCGCCTGATCCGGCACGCTGTTCCACAGGAGCAGGGCCATGCGGGTGGCCACCCCTGCGGCTTCGGCGTCCGGGGCGAGCACATACAGGAACGCCGGGTCCTCGAGCGCCGCCTGCACCGCCAAGGCGAGCGCGACCTGGGGTCCGGCGTCGCGTGCGTCGATGTCGAGCTGGTCCACGACCGCGTCGATCTGCGGCTGTGGGACGGCGTTGCGCCACACCCGAGCGAGCCAGGCCGGCAGCTCTGCCGTGTGGCAGACGGTGTCGTCCCGGGCGCATCCGAGCCACGGCTCGGGGTCTGCGGATGCTGCGAGGGCAGCACCCTGGGCGAGGGCATGCACCGCCTCCACCAACAGCGCGTTCGGCACCTGGGCGGCGGCGTCGTTGTCGAAGCCGTGCACCCGCGCCTCGGCGGGCCAGGCCACGTCGGGCACCGCCACGCCCGGCAGCAGGTCTGCCAGTGCGGTGCGGAGCTGCGCCTGGGTGAGGCGGCGGAGGGGCTCGGCGGATGTGGGCGCCACCGAAGCTGGCGGTGTCGCGTCACGGACCGCTGGCTCCGGGTGGCACGCCGCGACCAGCAGGGCGCAGACCGCGGCGTTGTGGAGCGCCCGCATCGGCTCAGACGAGGCGGCGGCGTCGCGCGAGGGCGCTGGCGGCGAGCGCGAGGCCCATCCACCCGCCGAGGCCGCCGGTGCTGCTGCAGCCGCAGTCGGAGTCCTTGCCTCCCGCGGAGTCAGAGGTGTCGGTCGTGCCGCCAGTGGCGGTGCCGGTCGCGGTGCCGGTAGCGCCGCCCGTGCCTCCGGTGCCTCCGGTGCCGCCCGTTCCGCCGGTGCCACCCGTTCCGCCGGTGCCACCCGTTCCGCCGGTGCCGCCCGTTCCGCCGGTGCCGCCCGTCCCTCCGGTGCCGCCCGTTCCGCCCGTTCCCGTGGTGGAGGAGCCGCTGTCACTCGGCGAGGTCGAACCCGAGTCACCGCCGGGGCTGGTTCCGCTGTCCCCTGGCAAGCCGATGGTGCTGCTGCCGCTGTCGGCGACCGTTCCGGTGACCCCGCTGTCGGTGGCGAAGGCGGCGGACGATGTGAGCAGAGACAAGGCGAGCAGGCTGGCGAACTTCATGTGGGGATCCTCCATCGGCGACACGGTAGCACACCCCCCAGCGCGGTCACTGCTCGCGCGACAGGCGGTCGCGACGGTGGCGCGTGTACAGCTGGAGGGCGAACGCACCGGCCGGGTGGTCGCGCCACCTCTGGTGCTCCCGTGCCGCCTCAGCCGAGAGCCTCGCGGCGGTAGGCAGCGGCACGCCGTACTCCGGCGGGAACACGACCGCCGCGGCCATGCTCGCGAAGGTGAGGTCTGCGGCCGTGAATTGATCACCGCACAGGTAGGGGCGACCGTCCCGCAGTACTTCAGCGACCGCGTCGAACTCCCGGTCCACCGTGGCGATGGCCCCGGGCAGGGTGGCGTCGCTCCAGTCCAGGATGCGGCGGATCACGCGGAGCATCATCGGGTAGGTGAGGGGGAGGGTCCCGCGCTGCCAGCCCGGCGTCCCCGGCGTGCCGAACTCCGCCGCCAGCGCGTAGTCGGTGGCCACCCGGTCATATGTCCACATGCGCGCCGCGGGGCCCAGCGTCGCTCCGAACCGGGCATCCCATGGGGCGGCTTCCTCGGTCAACAGCCGCTGGTGCGCCGGCAACTGGGTGTCGGCCCAGGCCACGATGTCGGTGGAGTCGGTGAGCACGGCGTCGGGCGTCACCAGCACCGGCACCGTGCGCCCCCCACCCACGCGCCGCGTGGCCAGCCAGTGCCAGCCTTGGAGGTGGGCCTCCTCGCGGTACTCGAGGCCAGCGCGCTCGAGCGCCCACCTCGCCTTGTCGCAGTAGTGGCTGATCGGAATCGTGAGCAGGCGGAGCATGGACCGGGTTTATCCGATGAACACGCTCAGTCGCACTCGGTGGACTCCGTCAGGCGCACCGCATCCGCCACCGCATACGACCCGGGCGTGGTCCAGCGGGACAGCAGCACGCGGTTCCAGCCGGGCTCGAACTGCCAGTGGCCGAGCGTGTTCCACCGGCCCCCGTTGATCTGCTGGTTCACGGCGGCCCGGCCCACCTCGCTGCCGTCCTCGTTCCAGCCGAGGAAGGTGATGGACTGCGGGCGGTCCCACGCCGCCGGCCACCACGCCTGCACCTTGAAGCACTTGTCATTGTGCAGCTCGAACCAGAAGTTCGCGGGGTCGGACACCGACTCGGTCGGCGCCACCCAGTAGCCGGTGTTCCAGTATCCAGCGACGTTTGCGCTCGCCCACCACTCGCCCGACACGTCTACGAAGTACCGGGCCGTGTCGTTCGCGCTGTTGTTCGAGTCGATGATGAAGTCGATGGGGTCCGAGCCGCCCGGATCCGGGTCGGTGCCCGGATCGGGGTCGGTGCCGGGTCCAGGGTCGGTGCCCGGGTCTGGATCGGTGCCGGCCCCGCCGCCCAGGTCGCCACACTCCGACTGCACCTGGCGCAGGTAGTCGGCCCACGGCCAGTGGGCGCCCGGGTCGGAGCGGTTCCACGGCTGCAGCTGGCCATGCCCGACGATGTGGTAGCTGTCCCGTGGGATCCCGTGGCGCTCGGTCACCCCGCACGCGATCTCCGCCGACCGTGAGATGAGGCCCGGATCCCAGTGGGCCTGGCTGGCGTAGCCGGCGTGTTCGATGCCCACGCTGATGGTGTTCATGCTGGTGCCATCGCGCCAGCAGTCCACGTCGTCGTTGTTGTCGCAGTCGTAGTTGGCCGAGATGTGCCAGGCGCGGCTGTTCTCGTCCACCAGGGCGCGCACCTCGGAGCCGCTGTCGTTGACCACGTAGTGGGCGGATACGCCCGCGCTCGGGTTGGTGAGCCAGCTCCAGCAGCCGCTGTAGCTGCCCTCGCAGGTGTGGATGATCAGGAAGTCCACACCGGCGCCGCTGCGGGAGTTGTAGTTGGGCGACGGGGTCCAGATCGCGGAGCCATCCGAGGCGCGGGCGCCGTGCCTCGCGGGCAACGGGTAGTCGGGGTGCACCTCCATCGGCGGCAGGCTGTAGCCCTCGATCTCGATGCCCTCCCGCATGCGGTCGTACACCTCGTAGTGCACGTACTCAGCCGCTCCCTCGACATCGTCGATGCCGCTGAACAGCGCCACCATCGTGGCCCACTGGTCGATGTCGGCGAGGTCGATGCCCTCTTCCTGCGCGAGCTCGGCCAGGAGGTAGGCGGCGGCGAGCACGTTCGACTTCTGGTCGGTGCGAACGTCCTCGGGGCTGAGGCCCGCGAGCTTCGCGCCGTGGAGCAGGCGCTCGCCCCGGAGGGCCATCACGCCATATGCAGGGTCCTGGCCCGGGAACTCCTCTTCGCCGACCACCATCTGGAACCCGGTCTCAGCGCGGGCGACCGCGAACAACAGCTCCGCCGGAACCTCGGTCTCCTCGTTGGCCTCCACATAGGACTCGGGCAGGGCGAGGTTGCGGTCCGGCTCGTACTCCTGGGTCAGGACGCTGGTGGAGCAACCGGCCAGGGCGGCCAGGAGGAGGGGAAGGGCACGCATGGGACCTCCGGAAGAGTCGGGGTCCAGGTCTTGTGCACGGTGCGTGCCGGGCGGATTTTGCGTTCGCTTGACGGTGGAAGCCGGCGGATGGCCGAGTTCGGGCCGTCGGGTGCGGCAAAACAACCGCACTGGGGCGCCCGATCCGGGCACCGGTGGGACGACAAACCGGGAACAGTGATCCCTCGGTCCGCGATCGTCCACCGATATTTTCGTGCGAGGTGCAACGCGGGGTCAGACGCTGAATCGTGCAGGGTGCACGATCGGGTGTCTGCCCCGCGAGAGGCGAAGTCCTCCGGGGGGTCGTGGTGGGCACTGACGAGGCGCAGGATGAGCTCGCTCGGGCGGCATGGAGCGAAGACAACCGCACCCGACTCCGCAGCCTGCTCGGCCTCGACCCCGCCTGACCCTGCCTACTCCTCGACCTCGAGGCGGGTGGAGTCGGCCGGGCTGTAGCCGTCATCACTGCCGGCGCCGGGGCACTCGGGTGCCGCGCCGTGGTCGCAATAGGTCCATGCCCCGCCGTCGATGCGCACCCGCGCGGCCACGTCGTACTGACCCGGAATCGCGGGCGACACGAACAGGCCCGTGTACTCGTCATTGGCGGCATCGCCGGGTACGAGACCGTCGATGTCGGTGTTGTACGACGCTGCGGTCCAGGTCCAGCCACCCGCTGCCGGGTCGGAGCCGTCCGGGCCGTGCCCGAAGTCCACCGAAATGCCAGCTCCTTCGCCGACACGGGTCGTCACGCCGGCGTGGTACACCCAGGCATAGAGCGGGGGCGTGGGGTCGCTCGGGAGGGTGGACAGCTCGCAAGGCCACTGCAGGTGGCAGTAGTCCACCGGTGGGCCGACGGTGTCGGTGTCGGTGTCCGAGTCCGTGTCGGTGTCGGTGTCGGTGTCGGTGTCTGCATCGGTGTCCGAGTCCGAGTCCGAGTCCGTGTCGGCATCCGAGTCCGTGTCGGCGTCGGCGTCGGTGTCCGTGTCGCCTTCGCCCGAGTAGGTGAAGGTCAGCGTGGCCGTGCTGCCGTCGGCGGCTGTGGCGGTGAACGGCGCGGGCCCGGGCTCGCCCGGCGGCGTGGTGCACACGACCTCGGTGCGGGAGACCACTAACAGCTCGACGCACGGCGCTCCGCCCACGGTGAACGCGATCTCGTCGCCGAGCCCATCGCCCACCGCCGTGACCGATGTGCCACCGGCGACGGTGCCCGCGGTCGGCGAGATGCCCGTGAGCGACAGGCCGCCGGTCGGCGGGAGCCCGGTGTCCAGTCCCTTGTCTTCGGTGGGGGTGGAGCAGGCGAGCAGGATCAGGGCCGGCAGGTGTCGCATGGGCTGAGCCTAGCTGGCGGGCCGCCGCCCCCGCAACGTGTCCCGCGGTCGCCTGTCGCCCACAATCCAGTACCGCCCTCGCCGGGGTGCCAGGGCCGCGGTTCGCCCTCGCCTCCACCTGCGCGGCCCGCTATCTCGGACGCGTCACATGGAGGGCACATGGCGGATCGCGAGCCTCTCGGGCTGCTCGGCATCGAGGGCGTCCACTACTACGTTCACGACCTCGAGCGCATGCGTCGGTTCCTGGTCGATCAGCTGGACTTCTCCGAGGTGGGCCAGAGTTCGCCCGAGATCGCCGAGCGCGGCGGTCAGCTCACGTCGGTGTTCGAGGCCGGCGGCGTCCGGTTCGTGGTCAGCCAGCCCCTGCGCCCCGGCGGACGCGCGGCCCGCTGGCTTCGGCGGCACCCCGAGGGCGTGGGCACGATCGTGTTCACGGTGGCAGACGCCGAGCGCGCCTTCGCCTTGCTCGACGCCCGCGGCGGCACCTTCATCAACGACATCGACACGTGGGCTGCGCCCGATGGGGGACGCCTCCGCACGTTCAACATCACCACCCCGTTCGGCGACACCACCTTCCGGTTCATCGAGCGCACCGACAGCGCCTATCTGTACCCGGGCTTCGTGCCGTTCGACACGCCGCGCGGCGGGTCCAACCGGTTCGGGCTCACCCACGTCGACCACGTCACCTCCAACTTCCAGACGATGACGCCGATGCTCCTGTGGATGGAGCAGGTGATGGGCTTCGAGCGGTTCTGGGATGTGGAGTTCCACACCACCGATCTGTCCGACGCCGACACCGGCTCGGGCCTGAAGTCGGTGGTGATGTACGACGAGCACTCCGGTGCCAAGTTCGCGAACAACGAGCCTGCGCGGCCGTTCTTCAAGCGGTCGCAGATCAACCTGTTCGGCGAGGACCACCGGGGCGATGGCGTGCAGCACACGGCCCTCGCGGTGCCCGATGTGATCTCCACCGTGCGCACGCTGCGCAGCCGCGGCGTCGGGTTCATGCCCACGCCCGGCACCTACTACGACATGCTTCCCGAGCGGCTCGTGCGGCTGGGCGTGAACCGGATCGACGAGGATGTGGACGTGCTCCGCGAGCTCGAGATTCTGGTCGACGGCGACAGGGACCACTCCTACCTGCTGCAGATCTTCCTGAAGGAGCAGGCGGGGCTGTTCGGCGACGCCGAGGCGGGCCCGTTCTTCATCGAGCTGATCCAGCGCAAGGGCGATCAGGGCTTCGGAGCTGGTAACTTCCGCGCGCTGTTCGAGAGCATCGAGCGGGCGCAGCAGTCCGGCGGGAGGACCTGATGGAGCGCATCGTGCGGGGTGAGGTGCCTGCCAAGCACCACATCGAGTTCAAGGATGCCGAGGGGCGCTTGCGGTGGGAGGAGTGCCTCACCCACGACGGCTTCGACGGCGCCTATACCTTGCTCTACCACCAGCATCGGCCCCATGAGCAGCGCCACGAGTGGGACATCTCATACGGCTGGAGCCCGCCCGAGGCGGTGGAGGTGGGCACCCTCGCCAAGCGCCACTTCAAGACCCAGATCTGGGACCTGGGCAGCGGTGGTCCGCCCATCGATGCCGTCACCCCGCTGATGTTCAACAGCGACGTGATGGTGGCGATGGTCCACCCCGACGCCCCCGACCCCGTGTACCGGGTGAACGCCGACGGCGACGACCTGTACTTCATCCAGAGCGGCACCGGGCTCCTGCGCACCATCCTCGGCGATCTGCGGTACAAAGCGCACGACTACGTGTACGTGCCCCGCGGCATCCTCCACCGGTTCATCCCCGATGAAGATGTCGAGCAGAAGTGGCTGTATTTCGAGTGCCGAGGCGGGGTCTCGCTGCTCCGGCAGTTCCGCAACCCGGTGGGTCAGCTCACGATGGACGCCCCATACAGCGAGCGCGACTTCACGCCGCCGACCTTCCGGGGCCCGCTGGACGAAGACATCCGGCACCTGATGGTGAAGCGCGGCGGAAAGTTCCACGGCTTCGGCTACGCGCACAGCCCGCTCGATGTGGTGGGGTGGGACGGCGCGGCCTGGCCGTTCGTGTTCCCGATCACCAACTTCCAGCCCCGCGCGGGCCAGGTGCACCTGCCGCCCACGGTGCACGGCACCTTCGCCATCCGAGGCGGGCTCGTGTGCAGCTTCGTTCCGCGCACGGTGGACTTCCACCCCCACGCGATCCCGTGCCCCTACCCGCACAGCGCCATCGACGTAGACGAGTTCCTGTTCTACGTCGAGGGCAACTTCACCAGCCGAAAGGGGGTGGGGCCCGGCTCGATCAGCCTGCACCCAGCGGGCATCCCCCACGGGCCGCACCCCGGCGCGTACGAGGCCAGCATCGGCACCCGCACCACGGATGAGCTCGCGGTCATGCTCGACGTGGTCCAGCCGCTCCTGCCCACCCATGCGTGCGCGAGCCTGGAAGACCACGGCTACCACGACTCCTTCATCGAAGGCCTCGACGAGTAGACTGCCGAGGGAGGCGTCATGTGGTGGCTCGTGCTGGCTGCGCTCGCTGCGCCCGTCGACGGGGATGGCGACGGGATCGCTGACGACGACGACAACTGCGTCGACGTGTGGAACGACGCCCAGACCGACAGTGATGACGACGGCGTGGGCGATGCCTGCGACGGGTGCATCCTCGCGGCCGATCCCGATCAGGCGGACAACGACGGCGACGGGCTGAACGACGCCTGCGAGAACTGCCCATTCGTGGCGAACCCTGACCAGGAGGACGTGGATCGGGACGGGGTCGGGGATGTGTGCGACGTGTGCCCCGAGGAATCGGATCCGGGCCAGGAGGATGCGGACCACGACCAGCACGGCGACGCCTGCGACAACTGTATTGACGAGAGCAACCTCGACCAGGAAGACGAGGACGGCGACGGAGCCGGCGATGCCTGCGATGTGTGCCCCTTCGTGGCCGATCCGGAGCAGACCGACGACGACGGCGATGGCCTCGGTGACGCCTGCACCGAGGAGTGCGCCTGCGCAACCGGTCCGAGCTCCAGCGCCGGATGGCTGCCGCTGCTCCTGGGCCTGCTGGGCTGGCGGCGACGCGTGTGAGGCGGGCCATGGCCGCTGTCGCGGTGGTCATTGCGGTCTGCATCGGGGCGTGGCTCCTGTCAGCCCAGCCCCAGCCGCCCCCCGAGACGAGCCCCCGCGAGCGTCCTCCGGCGAAGGAAGCGCCCGCGCCTGCGCCGGTGCCCACCCTGGTCCAGCCAAAGGCCCCCGCGGAGGAGCCTCCCCCGCCCGCCGACACCGCGGTGCCCGATCTGCCCTCCGCGGAGCTCGTGCAGATGGCGGAGGAGCTGACCGACGCCGGTGATTTCGCAGCTGCGGAGCGCTATTATTCGCGGCTTATCGAAGTGGATCCCGACGGCGAGTTCACCCAGCTCGCGCTGTACAAGCTGGCCGGCTTCGCCTGGCGTCGCGGTGAGCTGGACCAGGCGATCGCCGACATGCAGCGCGTGCTCACCTGGCATGGAGACCCCGACCCGACCAACCGGGTGACCCAGGGGGCGCGCCACGACCTGGAGCAGCTGTACGACGAGGTGCGCGCGCGGGCCGGCCACTGACGTGGCGGTCAGGTAGGCTCGAGCAGCGCCAGCGCCCGGCGCATCCCCGGCCGCAGGTACACCTTGTCCGACTTCGTGCCGCCGCGCCCGGCCAGCACCTCTTCCCGCCAGCGCTCCGCCTCCGCACTCAGCGCCGCCACGTCCGCGGGTGCACGGGGCTTCACCCACTCCGCGAACCGTGACACAGCGCCCAGGTAGGCGTTGACCGAGGCCCGTCGGGCCAGGCGCCCGCTGGACAGCTCCTCTTCGAGGTGGTCGGTGAACCGCTGGAGCCACGCGTCGACGTCCAGCGCCGCAGTCGGGGCAGGGGAGGGCTTCGGCGTCTCCTTTGCGCGCTTTCGCTTACGTCGGGCGGGTGGTGCTGCGGGCTCGGGTGGCGGTGCGGGTTCGGGTGGCGGTGCGGGCTCGGCCCGGGGCTCGTCCACCGTCTCCACCGTCGTGCCCCCCTCCGTGAGCAGCGCGATCAGCGCGTCCGGCGTCAGGTGGCTCGCGCGGCCCGTGCCTGCGAGCAGGCCCTCGGCCAGCTCCCGCTTCTCGGCGTGGAGCGCCACGATGCGCTCCTCGATCGTGTCCTCCGCGACCAGGCGGTACACAGTCACCGGGCGCTGCTGCCCGATCCGGTGGGCGCGGTCCGTCGCCTGGTCCTCGGTCGCCGGGTTCCACCACGGGTCCACATGGAACACATAGTCGGCGGCCGTGAGGTTCAGCCCGGTGCCACCGGCCTTGAGCGAGATGAGGAACACGTCGCCGTCACCGGCCTGGAAGGCATCCACCTCGGCGCGCCGTCGCTCGGCGCTGGTGGAGCCGTCGAGGTACCGCAGCCGCAGCCCGGTGTCGGCGAGCGCGTCGCGCACCAGGTGCAGGTGGCGCACGAACTGGCTGAACACCAGCGCGCGATGGCCGCCCGCCGTGAGGTCGATCAGGCGCCGGCGGAGCCAGCGGGACTTGCTGCTGTCGGCCGTGCTGTCGGGGTCGAGCAGCTGGGGATGGCACGCGGCCTGGCGCAGGCGGGTGAGGGCCTGGAGCACGGCGAACCGGCCATCTCCGCCGCGCAGCTGGGAGAGTGCGGCGAGGTTCGCCTGGTCATACAGCAGGCGCTCGGGCCCGCTGAGGGCGATGGGGACCGTGACCTCGGTGCGGCTCGGCAGGTCTCGCGCCACCTGCCCCTTGGTGCGGCGGAGCACAAACGGGCGCACCACCCGGGCCAGCGCCTCGCGCGCGCCCACATCGCCGGCGGTGGCCGGACCGCCGAGCTGTTGCTGGAACCGGGTCTGGCCGGGGAGCAGACCGGGGGCCGCCACGCGGAGGATCGACCACAGGTCCAGCGAGCGGTTCTCCACCGGCGTGCCGGTGAGCGCCAGGGTGAACGCTCCGCCGAGAGTCCGGGCCGCCTTCGCCCGGCGGGTGAGCGGGTTCTTCACGGCCTGGGCCTCGTCGAGCACCACCGTGGTCCAGTCCACCGCCGCCAGCGCCTCTGCGTCCAGCACCAGCAGGGCCCAGCTCGTCACCACCAGGTGTCCCGGGCCCAGCCCGTCCAGGTTCCTGCCCTCGCCGCGATACAGCCGGGGCTGCAGGGAGGGGGCGAAGCGCTCCGCCTCCCGCACCCAGTTGAACCCCACCGAGGTGGGCGCGATGACAAGCGTGGGCCCGGTGCAGCGCCGGAGGATCAACGCCAGGGCCTGCACGGTCTTGCCGAGCCCCATGTCGTCGGCGAGCACGGCCCCCGGAGCCCAGTGGGCGAGTCGGGCGAGCCAGCGGAAGCCCTCCAGCTGGTACGGGCGGAGCTCGGCGTGCAGGGTGTCGGGCGGCTCCACCTCGAGGGCGCCGGCCTCCTCGACAGCGCGCACGTGCAGGCGCCATGCAGTGTCGCCGGTGATGGTCGCGCCATCCGATTCGAGCTGCGCCAGCAGGGATGCGGCCAAGGCCCCCATCCGGCCTCGCCCGTCCACCGAGCGGGCCACCGCCTGGAGCTGATCCTGCAGGTCGCCATGCAGCGACACCCAGTCGGCATCCGACAGCCGGATATACGGCTCGCCAGACTGGATCGCGGCGAGCACCTCCTCCACCGGCACGATCTTCCGGCCCACCCGCAGCCCGCCTTGCACCGTGAGCCAGTGCTCGGCGCCGCGCACCTCGAGCTGGAGCGCCGATGCGCTGGTGGCGGAGCGCACCTGCACTGGCTTGCCATCCCACGACACCTTGAACGCGGCCCGCTCCTCCTGCAGGGTGACCAGCAGCTGCACCCCATCCGACGGCGTGAAGTCCCACATGAACTCCCCCGCGGGCCGGGCATCCTGCAGGGGCAAGCGGGAGAGGGCTGTGTGCAGCTGGTCGGGTTCGGCGTCCAGGTCGCGCCGCACGCTGGCCCGCTCGCCGCCCACCACCGTGAACAGCTGGGGGGGACCCTCGCCGGGCACCAGCTCCGGACCATCCGGCAGGGGCTGGAGCCGGGCCGTCAGTCGGAGCCCGTCGTCGGTGCGCTCGAGCCGCAGGCGTGGACGAAGATCGGGGGGGATGGCCCGGCCGGCCAGGTCCTCGCCCACCGTGATGGGCACGCGCTCGGCCCACTGGTGCACCCGCTCCAGGAGCAGCCCGGCGCTCTCCACCGGCACCTCGGGGAACACGTCGTCGAGGACGGCTTGCACGAGATTCCAGCTCGAGGGTGGGAACACGAGCACCCGAACCACGTCGCGGGAGGCGATGACGGCCACGCCATCGTCACCGAAGGTGTGGAGGAGGGCGCGTTCCTCGTCGGTCACGGGCTTGCCGTCGATCGTCAGCGTGGGCTGCACCACATCGCCACGGGCCCGCATGTCGAGGTGCCAGGACGCGCGACGGACGGGCACCGGCACGTGCCGCTGGTCGACGAACACCCGGGGGTGGCCGACAAGCGCCAGCACCGAGGATTCCACATGGCCATCCACCAGCCCATCAGCCGGCTCGGTGAACGACGCGCGGGGGAGCTCGGAGTGGCGGACCAGCTTCGTCTTGAGCTTGCCTCGCGCGCCGGTCTTCACCTCTACCGAGCGCACCTTGATGACCTGGGGCCCCTCGGTGGTCAGCCGCCATCCGAGCACCGGAACCGGTGCGACCTCCCTCGAGCCCAGCGCCGCCAGCCGGTGTTCCCACAACGGGGTGGCGAGCTGCTTCAGGGCGTTCTTGCCCTGCCTACCGGCCACCGCGAGCACCAGCTGGACGGCGACACTGCGAAGCGCGGGATCCCCTTCGGGGCCATAGAACCGAAGGTCTCGGAGATCGAGCGTGAACCGCGTCTCCCGACCGCGGATCACCGCGAGGTTCCCGAACTCCACCACCTCCACCCGGCCCCAGTCCACCAGGGTGTCGGTGATGAACGGGGAGAGCACCGCGCGGGCTTCGTCCAGCGGCGGCGGCAGCGGCTTGGCGAGGGCCTCCGCGAGCTGCGTGCGCACCTCGCAGTTGTACTTGTGGTACCGCTGCAACACGTCGGAGATCCGCGGAAACTCCCACCGGGCGTAGTCGACCAGCCGCTCCAGCGTGAACGAGCCGTAGTACCGCCACTCGTCCGAGCGTGCGACGCGGCAGATGGCGTCGAAGCCGAGGGTGGGCAGGCTCTGATACCCGTGGTGGTCGCACCAGTCCCGCAGGGTGGCGGCCGTGAGCGGCGGGGTGCCGAGATAGTGGATCTTGCCCATCAGACCTGCCACACTCGAACGGTGCCGGTGCGCCCCTTAACCTTGACGATGCCATGGTCCACCGCCGTCGCCACGACGGCTGGGTCGGCTGCGGCGCGGGTGGCTTCGCTCATGAGGATCTCGGAGCCAAGCTCCTTGTTCAGCGCCTCGAGGCGCGCCGCCACGTTCACGGCGTCGCCGATCACCGTGTACTTGATGCGGGTGGCGCTGCCGATATTGCCCGCCACCACCACGCCGGTGTGCACGCCGATGCGGTGGCTCAGGCGCTCGATCCCCACGCTGCGGTACAGGTCGGCCAGACCATCGGCCTCGCAGGCGGCGTTCACGCGCTCCATGGCCAGCCGCATCGCGAGGGCTGCGCGCACGGCGCGGGATGCGTGGTCGGGCTGCTCGGTGGGCGCGTTGAACACGGCCACGATGGCGTCCCCCACGAACTCGAGCACCGTGCCACCTTCAGCGTCGATGGACTCTTGCATGGTGCCCAGGTAGCGGTTGAGCAGGGCCACGAGCTGCCGGGGCTCGAGCACCTCGGAGTAGGTGCTGTAGCCGGCGAGGTCCGACAGCAGCACGGTGACCTGACGTTGCTCGCCGCCCAGCGTCACCTCGGCGGCGTCGAGCAGCTGGGCCGCGACGCTGGGGCTGACATACCGGCCGAAGGTGTCCCGCAGGAACTCCCGCTCGGCGAGCCCGGCCGCCATCCGGTCGAACGAGGATGCGAGGATGCCGAACTCGTCCGAGCGGTCCAGTCCCAGCCGCACGCCCAGCTCGCCCCGCGCCATGGCGTCGGCCGCCGCGATGACGTGCGCGATGGGCACCCGCACCATGCGCCCGATGACCACGGTCACCAGGCCGATCACACCGAACACCACCAGGTAGGCGAGCAGCGTGAGGCGGAGCACGCGGGACCGCATGGCCAGGATCTCCCCCTCCTGCACGTCCAGGCCCACCACGGCCAGTCGGGCTCCATCCGCGCCGAGGATCGGCGCATAGGCCGACAGTGACAGGCCCCACTCGTCCTCGTACAGCTCCGACTCCACCGAGGGCCGGTCGAAGCCCTGGAGGAGCACGGGCAGCTCCGACGCGTCGTACACCTCGCCGACCTTGGCGGACTCCGTCGGCGTGCGCGACCAGTCGTGGGCGAACCGCAGTCGCGTGGGGTCTGGATCGTGGAGGAGGATGTAGATGGAGTCCACGTCGGCGAATGCATCGCCGATTCGGCCGAACCGGTGGTCCAGCTCGGCACGCCTCCGCGCATCACCCGCGCCCAGGGCGGCGAGGTCGTCCGCGTCGATCGCCACCGAGAGGGCCTGGGCGCCCAGGGCCAGGCGCTGCTTCAGCCCGTGGAGCCGGCTCTCCACCAGCAGCTGGTAGCTGACCGTCGCAGCGGCCGTGAGCACGAGCACCACGACCACCGCGTAGATCAGGGTGATGCGCAGATGGAATCGTTGCCAGGCCGCGAGCTCGGCCAGCGGATCCGCAGTTGGAGACATGCGCGAGGGTCTACCACCCGGGACCGGCGTGCGCCCATCGGTTACGCCGGGCGGCCGGAGGTATGGGATGGACGGCGGAACCCGTGTGGCCGAGGTGCTCAAGGCGCATGGCGTGGAGTTCGTGTTCACGCTGGTCGGCGGACACGTCTCACCGATCCTCGTGGCGTCGAAGAAGGCGGGGATCCGCGTGATCGATGTGCGACACGAGGTGAACACGGTGTTCGCGGCCGATGCGGTGTCGAGGCTGTCGGGCGTGCCCGGCGTGGCGGTAGTCACCGCCGGCCCGGGCGTCACGAACACCATCACCGCCATCAAGAACGCTCAGCTGGCCCAGTCGCCGCTGGTGCTCATCGGCGGCGCCACCGCCACGCTGCTCCGCGGCCGGGGTTCACTGCAGGATATCGACCAGATCGCCCTCGTGGCACCGCATGTGAAGTGGCACGCGCGCCCGAACACCCTGCGCGAGGTGATCCCGGCGATGCAGGAGGCGTTCCGCCAGGCGCAGGAGGGCGTGCCCGGGCCGGTGTTCGTCGAGATCGCGGTCGACCTGCTCTACCCGGAGGCGATGGTCCGGGAGTGGTACAAGAAGGAGACCGACAAGCCGAACAAGACGCCCGCTGAGCACGCGCTGGCGCTGTATGTGCGCGGCCACCTCAAGTGGGTGTTCGCCGGCGCCGAGCCGGTGATCGACCCCCCCGCCCCGCAGCTGCCCCAGGCCGCCGGCCGGGCCGACGTGAAGAAGGCCGCAGCATGGATCGGCTCCGCGGAGCGCCCCGTGCTGGTGCTCGGCAGCCAGGCGATGCTCCGCCCCCGCCGGGTGCGCGAGCTGGTGGATGCCGTGGAGCGGCTGGGAATCCCGGTGTTTCTGTCCGGCATGGGCCGGGGCCTGCTCGGTCAGGGCCACCCGCTGCAGCTCCGGCACAAGCGGAGCGCTGCGCTGAAGGAGAGCGATCTGGTCATCCTGGCCGGTGTTCCGGTCGACTTCCGGCTCAACTACGGCTCGCCCCTCCGGCGCACCAAGGTGATCGGGATCAACCTGTCCAAGCAGGATCTGACCAAGAACCGCAAGCCCGAGCTCGGCATCCAGGCCGACCCCCACACCGTGATCTGCCAGCTCGCACGCGCCGTGAGTCCAGATGCGCCCGACCGCGCGCCGTGGCTCGCGAGCCTGCATGAGCGAAACAGTTCTCGGGATGCGGAGATCCGTAAGATGGCCGACGAGGATGTGGGCGGCATCAACCCCCTCCGGCTGTGCATGGCGTTGGAAGACAAGCTCTCCGACGACAGCATCCTGGTGGGAGATGGCGGCGACTTCGTGGCCACGGCCTCGTACATCGTCAGCCCACGCGGCCCCCTCACCTGGCTCGACCCCGGCGTGTTCGGCACGCTGGGGGTCGGTGCCGGCTTCGCCCTGGGTGCCAAGCTCGTGCGCCCCGACGCCGACGTGTGGCTGCTGTGGGGCGATGGCGCCGCCGGGTTCAGCATCATGGAGTACGACACCTTCGCGCGCCACGGCGTCGCGGTGAATGCGCTGATCGGCAACGACGGCGGGTGGACCCAGATCGAGCGCGACCAGGTGCCCACCCTGGGCGATGACGTGGCCTGCCGCCTCACCCAGATGGACTACGACGTGGTCGCCGAGGGCTGCGGCGCCCACGGGATCCGGGTCACGGACGAGGCCAGCGTTCCCGCTGCGCTCGACGAGGCGCACCGGGTGTCGCGCGAAGAAGGCCGGCCCACGCTGGTCAACGCGCTGATCGGCAAGACCGACTTCCGGAAGGGTTCGATCAGCATGTGAGCCCGTGGCGCGACGGCGGGCTGCAGCCGCCGCCCCGCCATCCACACGCGTTTCACCTCACCCCCGTCCGATGCCCACGTCCAGGACCGATGTTCGAGTCCTGGGGGGGGGGGCATGCGGGTGATCTGGATGGTGCTACTGGCGTCTGGGTGTGCGGCGCGGGCTCACGTGGGTCTGGCGACGCCGCTGACGGACCATCCTGCCGAGCGGGTGCCGGTGGTGGCGACCCACCTCGACGCGGTGCCGGGGTCGTTCAGGTTCCGAACCGGCAAGGTGACCTACGACACGGTAGGCCCGTTCGTGCCCGGCGTCGGCGTGGGCGCCCGGGTTCGCCCCACGCTGGCCGGCGGCGCCGTCGCGGCGGGGCCCGAGGTGATGATCGGCATCCCGCCGAGCGAGGCCGGCATCGGCGGCGCGCTCCGGATCGGCGTGCTGCCGATGTTCGGCGCTGCCAGCGATGGCTGGGCCGACCTCGCCCTCGCGATCCCCATCGACCTCAGCATCACGCTCTTGCTGGGCGACATGCCGGTCTCCATCGGAGCCACCCTGGAGTACGACCGCTGGGCCACGCCGTGGGTGCCCGGAACCTGGTGGGTGGGCGGGAACATCGGCGCCGGGTGGTGAGCTACAGCCCGTTCAGCCGGTCCACCGCCTCGATGAGGTCGCCCTGCTCGTGCCAGTCCACCGCCACCAGGTTCGCCACCCGGCCCCAGCGCTCCTGGCACTCGCGCACCCTCGGCTCGATCACCGCCGCACTGTTCACCTCGGCCGCGCCTCCCTTGTCGGGCAGCCCGAGCGAGGTGCTCACCCAGTGGTTCACCAGGAACAGGTCGTGGTCGGAGGCGCCGCGGTTCAGGTCACAGGAGAACGCATCGATGGACTCATACGAGTAGGGGGTGTCGAAGCCGAGGTCCCAGAAGTTGTGCAGCCAGCCGGGCGGAGCGCGTCCGGTCTGCGCGGTCACCACCAGCGGCGTGCCGGCGTCGGCCAGCGCCCCGAGCGTGGGCCAGGCGCCGCCATCGTGGGTGTAGGCCAGCGCGGCTGCGCCGGTGGCCACGAAGTCCGCCTCGAGGTCTGCCGGGTCGACGTAGTCCTCGTACAGCAGCACCACGACCTCGCGCGGGTGGGCGTCGAGGAAGCCGACGAGCGCGGTGAGCGCCTCGCGATGTGGGATGCGCCCGAGCGCGCACGGCCCATGGCACAAGGCGAGCTCCCCGTCGTCGTCGTACACGTCGAGCAGCAGGCCCCGCACGCCGGCGCGGAGCTGCGCGGCGATGCCCCGGTCGTGGTTCGCGTTGAACACGGTGAACCCGGCATCTGACGCCGCATGGCTGTTGTGGGTCGTGGCGAACACCACCTGGTCGAGCGGGCGGTCGCACAGGGCCACATGCCGGTTACAGCCGCCAGGCTCGCCGGTCGTGGTGGCCGTCCCTGTAGGGGTGGTGGCCGTGCCAGCAGGCGTGGTGCCCGTTCCGCCGGCGCCCCAGGTCGTCGTGGGTGCGCCCGTGTCGTCGCTCTTGGCCGGCCCGGAAGGGTCGGGGCTGCAGCCGAGGAAGAGGAGCAGGTACAGGTGTGGTCGCATCGGCACTCGTAGTCGCGCGGGTGCAGCGGAGCACCCCGGCACAGTTTCTCTTCACGTCGATGTCGATCCGCCACCCGCTCATCCGTCGTAAGGTCGACGCGTTCATGCGTCCGGAAGGAGCCCATGCAATACCTGTGTCTGATCTACAGCGACGAGAGCATCCAGCAGGCCATGTCCGAGTCGGAGCGCGCGGAGTACATCGGTGCGTATGGCACGTTCACCCAGTCGATCAAAAAAACCGGCGCGATGGTGGGCGGCGAAGCCCTGCTGCCCGTGGCGTCCGCCGTCACGGTCCGCGTTCGCAACGGCCAGGTGGTCACCACCGACGGTCCGTTCGCCGAGACCAAGGAGCAACTCGGTGGCTACTACCTGGTAGAAGCGCCCGACATCGAGGCCGCGTGCGCCATCGCCGCGCGCATTCCTACGGCGACGCACGGCTGCGTCGAGGTGCGCTCACTGATGATCTGGGGCTGAGCGCGTCGCATTCGGGTGCGCTCGGATACACTCCGCCCATGCTGACCATTGCTCTGTTGCTGCTGGCGTGCGGCTCGGACCCTGCCAAGGACGCAGATTCCGGACCGCCCGCTGTATCCACGACGGACCCCACCACGCCCACCGGCACCCCCACGGGCACCACGCCCACGGGCCCGACCGGTCCGGCTGGCATGCTGCAGTTCGACGGCCCCGCGCCCACGAACATCCTGTGGGTCTCTATCGACACGCTCCGCCACGATGTGTGGGCGAGGTACGGCGGCGAAGACGTGATGCCGTTCCTCGACGAGAAGATGGCCGAGGGCTTCGTGCTCGACGACGTGCACCAGTGCTCGAACTGGACCGGCGCGGGCACCAGCTGCACGATGTCCGGGCGCCACGGCATCGATGACGGGTTCGAGCCCCTCCTCAGCGCCAACAACGGTGTCGACTTCGTCCCGGATGAAACTGTGTTCTTCGCCGAGATCCTCCGGGATCGGGGGTACCGCACCGAGCTGCTCACCACGAACGGCTGGCTCGGCGCGGAATGGGGCAACACGCAGGGGTTCGACACCGAGCGCGGACTCGGCGGGTGGAAGGCCGGGCCGGTGTTCGACGAAGCCCTCACCGACCTCCTGTCCGGCCCCACCGACGAGCCGTGGTTCTTCCACGTCCACTTGTTCGACCCTCACGCGCCCTACGATCCGCCCGAGGAATACCTGGGCGAGCTCGAGGGGCGGTCCCGTCTGCCATGGGACCTGTCCAGTCGCACCGAGCACTACGCCATCGCCGACGATCGGCTGTCGCTCTCGCCCGACCTGCAGGCCGAGCTCGAGACCCAGCTGCGCATCCGGTACAAGGCCGAGATCACGTACATGGACGACATGATCGACGACATCTGGCCGGTGTTCGACGCCGCCGGGTTGCTCGACGACACGCTCGTGGTGTTCTGGGCCGACCATGGCGAGTCGTTCTGGGAGCACGAGCACCAGACCCATGCGTGGGATCTGTACGATGAAGAGAACCAGGTGGCGATGTTCTTCTGGGCGAAGAACCTGGCGCCTGGTGCCTATGCTGGTCCGGTCTCCACCATCGATCTCGTGCCCACGCTCCTCGAGCTGTACGACATCGAGGCGCCGCCCACCATGACGGGCATCCCCATCGACGACATCGAACTGGGTCGCGTGCGGTACAGCATGTCGAATGCGCGGGCCGGCATCGTGCAGTCGGTCACCCGGGGCACGCAGCGCATCCAGTTCTACTGGCGCGACGGGCTGGTGGTGGTCACCGACGCCGCCACCGACCCCGCCGAGACGATCAACCTGTATGGTCCGGCCGATCCCCTCACACTCGAGATGTGGGATCTGCTCCTGCCGCGCGTCCTCCAGGCCGAGGCAGCCCTCGACACCACTCGCTGGCCGCTCACATGGCCACCGGAGCTTCCGCGATGAGAGCGTTCATGGTGCTGGCCCTGGTGGCCTGTGGTGGCGACGACGGCGGCAAGAAGGGCAAGGGCGGCGGCGGCGGCGGCGCTGGCACGGTGGACACCGCGGGGTGCCAGCGGTGCGACCGGACCTTCGTGGTCGAGGATGCGGAGGATCTCGCGTCACTGGCGGCCTGTCGCGTGGTCGCCGGCGATGTCACCATCGCCGGAAGCGAGGCGCTCGACCTGTCTGTGCTGGAGTGCCTGGAGGAGGTCACCGGCGACCTGTCGATCAACAACGACGCGCTCACCGACCTGTCGGGGCTGGTCACGCTGGAGGCGGTCGGGGCGCTGCTCGTGCAAGGCAACCGCAACCTCACCTCCCTCAAAGGCTTGGAGACCCTCGAGCGGGTTCAGGAGACCCTGCGGGTGGCCGACAACCCGACGCTTGTCAGTCTCGAGGGGCTCGACAACGTGAGCTTCGTCGGCAACTACGTCTCCATCGAGCGCAACGTCGCGCTCCCCGCAGTTGACAGCTTGGGTGCGCTGACCATCGCGAACTGGGTGGTGATCGACGACAACGACGCCCTGGCCAACCTGAGCGGCTTGGCCGCCCTCACCTTCGTGCGCGGCGACCTCACGCTCACCAACAACGCGGCGCTCACCGACCTGAGCGGGCTCAGCAACGTGCTCGAGGTCACCTACACGCTGGGGATCAAGGACAACGACGCGCTGGCTTCGCTCCAGGGGCTGAATCGGGTCGAGACCGTCGGCTGGTCGCTCCAGATCGAAGACAACGACGCCCTGACCGGCCTGGCCGGGCTGGACGACCTCGAGGAGGTCGCCGGGGTGCTGTCAATTCAGCGCAACAGCGCGCTCACCACCGTGGACGGCGTGCCGGCCCTCACTGCGGTCGGCGATTCGGTGAACGTGGTGGGCAATGCTCGCCTGCTCACGCTCGACGGTCTGGCGGCGCTCGACACCATCGGCACCTCCCTCGAGGTGGTGGACAACGCCAGCCTCACGAGCGTGAACGGCCTCATCACCCTCGAGACCGTCGGTGAGGACATCCGATTCACCGACAACGCATCGCTGTGCCAAGCCGACGCCGAGCTCGCGGCCGCGGTGATCCAGGCCGGCGGCTCGAAGACCATCGAGAACAACAGCGGCAGCTGCCCCTGAGCCCTGCTGGATGCTAAGCCGTCCACTCGGCCGAGCAGTTGGGCGTCTCCCACAGCCGGATTCGCACCACCGTAACTCCGGTGTCGGCCAAGAGCCGCGACGCGACCCGCGCGAGCTCCGCCACGATGTTCTCGGCGGTCGGGTGCCCATCCAGCCAGTACACGGGTCGGCCGAGCCGGGCGTTGGTCTCGGCGATTGGGGCCGCCTCGGGATCGTCGCGCATCAGGATCGCGGTGTGGTCCCACTTGTCGTCGATCCAGGTGCCGACACGCTGCTTCACCACGCCGAAGTCGACCACGCGGCCCAGGGCATCGAGCTGGGGCGCTGCGCAGGCCAGCTCAGCGGCGTAGCGGTGCCCGTGGAAGCTGCGACACTTGCTCTCGTGGTTCGGGATGCGGTGCATCGCGTCCCATTCGAGACGCCGGGTGACCGTGATCATCGGCATTCGAACTCCATCACAGGGCCGCCCACACGTCCAGCGCCCGACCCACCGTGCACCGCACCCGGGCAGCTCCCGGAGGCGGCACGTAGGTCCGCCCGCGTGCGCTGTCGAGCTCGTCGCCGGAGCGGTCATAGGCCACCCACTCGCGCAGCGGCTCGCCTTCGTCCCAGCCCTCGGAGGTGGTGGTCAGCGCGGGGCCCTCCCACCGGGCCTCGGCGTGGTGCTCGGGCTGCACGGTGTACAGGGCGGCGCGCTCAGGGCCGAAGAAGCCCATGTCCATCGGGTCATCCCGCCAGTCGCAGTGGATGTGGCTCTCATACACGCCCACGTAGCCAGCGCCGTGCGCGCCGCAGGCATCCGCCAGCGTGTCGAGGGACACCGCCACCGGGTCGAGGTCGAACGCGTCGCCCCACATGTGGCGCGACCAGGTGGCCCCGCCAACACCGGCGTTGTAGGTTACGTTTCGGTAGCCGGAGTTCACGATGAGGGCGCCGAGTTCGTCGCGCAGCTCCTGCAGGCGCTGGATGGCGTGGGGCTGGACGACGGCGTAGCGTCCCTTCCACTCCTGGGCGATCTCGTCGAGGAGGAAGTTCGGCGCGAGGGCGAGCGCGGGGTCTGCGTCGGCCAGGTCGAGCCAGGTGATGGGCTCCCGGTACTGGGGACTGCCGTCCAGCGGGGGCGGGTAGTCGTAGTCGGCGCCGGGATCGAGGTCGTGCAGCGGGAGGCAGGTGGTCCAGCTGCGGTCGGCGCCGGGGTAGCAGGCCTCCAGGGGCGCAGGCTCCGTGGGGGTGCCGGTGGTGCCGGTCGTACTCCCGGTCCCGGTCCCGGTCCCGGTCCCGGTCCCGGTCGCGGTCCCGGTTCCAGTCCCGGTTCCGGTTCCGGTTCCCGTCCCCGAGCCAGTGCTGCCAGTGGTGCCGCCGGTCGCGGTCCCGCCGGTCGAGGTCGACCCGCCGGTGGTTGTGGTGGGGGTCGTCTGCGGCGTGCTCGGGGTGTTGGGGTCGAGCTCGCCGCTGGCTTCGGGCAGCGGTGCCACCCGAGTGGTGCCGGTGCGAACGAGGCTGGAGGGCTGACAAGCGAGCAGCAGCAGCCAGATGAACATGCATCTCTCCCGGGTATCGCCCACTATCGTGGCGCCCGAGCCACCGCATATGGTGTCCCGATCGGGTCGGCCCTGCCCCACAAAGTGCGACAATTTGATCACGCCGGCCAGGATGTTGGGCGTTAACCGGTCGGGTCTGCCGGCACGGTCCTTGCTGCATAGGGGAACACCCGGGAGCCACGATGTCGCGCAAGGCCGAGCTGATCATGATGGGTGTGGGACTGGTCACGATGTGCAGCGTCACCGTCATCGCGCTGTTCGGCATGACCACTGTGGCCGTGGGTGTGACCGTCCTGCGACATGTCACACCCGACGAGGCTCCCCGGGTTCAGGTGGCGCAGGTCGTGCAGCCCGTCGCTGCGCCGCCCACCGTGGCGGCCACGCCCGCCGCTCCTCCGCCCGCAGCCTCGCCGGTCGTGCCCGAGGCCGCATCGCCTGCAGCGCCCGTGCGCCGCGCTCCACGACGCAGGGCGGCCCGGGCGCCTGTCCGGTCGCCGGTGCGCGCCGCGAGTGTCGGTTCGGTGGGCGGCGGCGCCGACGATGTGCTCGCCATGTCGATCTCCCAGCTCCGCGGCATGCTCGGAGGCGCATCGGTGCCGGTGCCTCCGCCTCCCACGGCCAGCCCGGTCGTGCCGCCGCGGGCTCCAGTGGCCCCGCCCCCAGCGCCCGTGGCCCGGATCGCGACAGCACCTCGCGCGCCGGTGGCCCGTCCGCCTGTCGCAGCGGCGGTCGCGCAGCCAGAGCGGATTGCAGCACCTCCACGGCGGATCGCAGCGCCGCCTCCCCCCGTCCGACGCGGTGATGCGCTGGTGGTGGACGGCGGTCTGCCGCT
Source organism: Myxococcota bacterium (assembly GCA_047609825.1). GTDB lineage: Bacteria > Myxococcota_A > UBA796 > UBA796. The sequence goes on along the minus strand of JBLFXJ010000012.1, from coordinate 22,584 downwards.
CCTGGATCCGGTCCGGGTGACGGTCGGCGGCTCGGGACTCCGCCTCGAGGTGGACGGTGAAGCGGTGGGGCCGGTGCCGGCGGTGATGCTGGTCGAGGCGGGCAGCCACGACCTGGTGATCGTGGGCGACGGCACCCGGGCCAGCTTCCGGGTGAACGCATCGAATGGCGACGCCTGGTGCTATGCCCAGCGCGGCAACGACATCAAGGCCGCCCGCTGCCGATAGGCGGGCGCAAACCGGGTTTCGTCGGATCCAAGAAAGGAGCCGGCGGCGTCTGCGGGCTCCGGTCGCTCGCGGGTCAGACCCGCGAGTGTGGAGTGTGCGATGCGCGATTCGTGTCGTCGCGACCGAAGAGCCCGCCCGACGCCGCCGGACACTTAGAACATACGGCCCGCCCACGTCCGCGGCCGTTTGGCCCCGTCACGTGGCGTGCGGCTGCGTCACGGACCGTCTGCACTGTGAGCGGTCCTGCTTGAACGGCAGGTCCGCCAACGAGGAGGGTCGCACAAGATCTGGAGCCCGCACCTGGCCCTCCGATCCGGTGATCCACATGCGGTACCAGACCGACATGTGCCGCCTGCAGCACTCGGGCTACGGCGGCACCGTCCACTACCCCACGCCGTTCGCAGAGCCGGCCATCGTGATCGGCACGGTCGACGAGAGCCTGGAGAACAGCGGCGCCACCTGGTCCTACACCAAGCGCAAGGCGACCAACCAGTTCTCCTTCGTCTGCGACCTGACCAGCGATGGCTACATGTGGTTCGCGATGGAGCCGGGGGTGCACGAGGTCGACGGCAAGATGGTGCAGGCCGGGCAGCTGGACTCCGCAACCACCCACGACACGGTGTTCTTCCCGGCGCTGTTCGCGGAACCGCCGATCATCTTCACGCTGCCTGCCGGGTCCAACGCCTACAGTCGCGTGATCGGCACGCCGGCGACCGGCGGGTTCGACGTGTACGCCGACACCGCCGGTCAGCCGCTGAACTGGATCGCCATGGAGCCCGGCCTGTACAGGTACGGTCCCTACACTTGGGAGGTGGGCCAGTTCGCCGACCCCGACAACGGCGACTTCCTGCCGTTCGAGACCGACTTCGGCGGTATCCCCGGCGTCGTGTTCACCGTCCAGGACACCGACAACAGCGGTGCTGTGTCCACACGCACCCACGGACTGTCGTCAGAGGGCGCCACCCTGTACCTGAACAGCGATGCCAGCGAGTTCCTGAACTACATCGCGTTCATGGGCCCGCAGTAGGCTCCGCCAGGGGTTCGCCGTTCAGGGTGATGCTGACCTCGATGTCGGCCGCCTTGGCGAGCATCGCGTGCACGCCACAGTACTGGTCCCGGGACAGGGCCACCGCCCGCCACAGCTTCTTCGGGTCCACCTCACCGCGCACGTCGAACATCACCCGGATGTCCCGCAGGATCCGGGGGTGCTCGTCGGTGAGGTCCGCGTCGAGCTCCACCGACAGGTGCTCGGGGTGCTGCCGCATCTTGTGGAGGATGCTCACCACGTCCATGCCGGTGCAGCCGCCCAGCGCGGCGAGCAGCAACGACTTCGGGTTCGGTCCGCTGTCTTGTCCTCCGTGCTCCGCCTTGGCGTCGATGGGGAATGTGTGGTTGTCCAGCGTGACGTCGAACGCCATGCCGTTGGTGTGGGTCACTGTGCTGTGCATGTCCGCCTCCTGATGTCTTGCAGATGCCGCAGCGGAGCGGATCGTGCCTGAGCCGAGCCGGTGGTAGAGTGCGCCGGTGCTCCCTTGGCTCGCCGTCGCCGCGAGCGCTGGGCTCGGTCCGGCGCACGTGCTCGTTTTGTACAACGCGGCGTCGCCCGAGGCGGCGGACGTCGCAGAGCACTACGCCATCATGCGGTCCCTGTTGCCCGAGCAGCTGTGCCCGGTTGACGGCGTGGACCCGGAGGCCCGGAGCCTCAGCTGGGAGGACTACCAAGCGACCGTGCAGCCTGCGCTCGTGGCCTGTCTCGCGTCCCAGCCCGATCCGGACCGCATCGACGCGCTGGTGACCGTCCGCGGCCTGCCGCCCCGGGTCGATCTGCCCGGCTACCCAGCGAGTCTGCAGGCCGTGCTCCAGGTGGAGGGGGCCCGGTATGGCGATGCGCCGCTGGTGGGCCAGCCGCAGGAGGGCAGCGCCTGGGTCGACAATCCGACCTTCGTCGACGGCGCCTGCGCTTCGGATGAGCTGACCCTGAGCAACCCCTACGCCTCCTGGTACACCACCGGCTGCGCCCTCGGCCGCCTCGACCGCTGGCCCCGGGGGTTCGAGCGCGCCGCGGTGGACCACCCCTGGTACGCCGGCGGCCTGTACGTGATGGGTCGGCTGGACGGGTTCGACTTCGCCGATGCCCGCGACCTCGTGGACCGTGGGGTGGCGGCCGACGGGGCCATGCCAGGAGCGCCGATGGTGTGCATGGCGGCGGCCGATGCGGCCCGGGGCGCCCGGGATCCGGAGTGTGAGCGGGTGGTGCGTCTGCTCGCCGCCAAGGGCCACGCGGCCACATGGCTGCCCGAGCACAACGCCGCGCTGTCGGGGCTCGAGGTGTCGGCCTACGTGACCGGCGCGTCGAACCTGATCGGTGCCATCGATGGCCTGTCCTACGCTCCGGGGGCGTTCGCCGACAACCTCACCTCCTATGGCGCTGTTCCGGAGAATCTGTGGTGCGCCGGGGCGGACTGTCCAGGGGCGGAGTCCCAGACGAGCATCGCGCGGTTCATCCGGGCGGGCGCCACGGGTGCGGTGGGCACGGTGGCCGAGCCGCTGAATAACTGCTTCCCGAACGCGGGTTCGCTCCTGTATTACCGCGAGGGCTACTCCCTCGGTGAGTCCCTGCTTTACGCGCAGCGGTTCCTGTACTGGCAGGTGCTCCTGCTGGGCGATCCGCTGGCCACGCCGTTCGCCGTCCGGCCCACCGTCGGCATGGACCCGGATGTGCCCGAGGGCACGCCGCTCACGGTGTGGGCCGAGCACCCGGATGGCGTGCAGGAGGTGCGGCTGTACGCGGACGGCGTCGAGGTCGCGCGCGCGGAGGGCGACAGGCTCGACTGGGTGCCACCGGGGATCGACGGGGACGAGGTGGAGGTGTTGGCGGTGGCCGTCCGGCGCAACCCGATGCAGGACGTGTCCGGGTGGGGCGTGGAGGCGCATCGGCCGCGTCCAGATGTGCAGGGGTGGCAGCGCGTCGTCGTTCGTGTCGGCCCAGCACCCGAGCCTTCCGACACCGGTGTGGTGACCGACACGGGAGCGTCCAAGGATTCTGAGGCGGGATGTGGCTGCAGCGCGAGTGGTCCGCCTGGCGGGCAGCTACTCGTGGGGTTGCTGGTGTTGGCGGGCTGCCGTCGCCGGTCGCGCTAGAGGGGCGCGTGGCGACTCCCCTCCATGAGCCCGTGCTCGCCGAAGACGGCGTGCTCCGTCCCACCCACCTGCTGGTGGATCGGGCCGTGCTCGCGGCCAACCTGTTGGCGATCGCGGAGCACGTGGCGCCGGCGCAGGTCATGCCGATCCTCAAGGCCAACGCCTATGGTCACGGATTGGTGCCCATCGCTCGGCTGTATGAGCAGCTCGGCGTGCCGTACCTCGGCGTGGCCTACCTCGAGGAGGGCATGCGGCTCAGGCGCGCCGGCGTGGCCGTGCCGATCCTGGTGCTCGGTGGCATCCTGGGCAGCCAGATCCCGCTGTTCCTCGAGCACGGCCTCACGCTCACCGCCTCGTCGGTGGACAAGCTCGACGCCATCGAGGCTTGCGCCGCGAGCACGGGCCGGCGCGCGCGGGTGCACCTGAAGATCGACACCGGCATGGAGCGGGTGGGGGTGCACTGGTACAGCGCCCAGTCCCTGATCGAGCGCGCCCTGCGGTGCACCCATGTGGACGTCGAGGGCATCTTCAGCCACTTCGCCAACGCCGACTCCGCCGACCTCACCCATGCCCGCCTGCAGCTCGAGCGGTTCGAGGGCGTGCTCGACCGCTGGGCCCAGCGCGGTCCGCCGGTTCTCCGGCACATCGCCAACTCGGGTGCTGTGGCCGGCCTGCCGGCGTCGTGGCTCGATCTCGTGCGGCCCGGGCTGCTCGCCTACGGCGTCTACCCCTCCGAGCACGTGCCCCGGTCGGTGGCGGTCCGGCCCGCGCTCACCTGGGTGTCCCGCGTGGTGTACTTCAAGGTCGTCCGCGCGGGCAGCCCGGTGAGCTACGGCTCCACCTGGGTGGCCGACCGCCAGGTGCGCGTGGTCACGGTGCCCGTTGGCTACGGCGATGGCTACCCCCGCCGGATGTCGGGCTCGGCCGAGGTGGTGATCCACGGTCGGCGCTACCCGGTGGTCGGTCGGATCTGCATGGACCAGGTGATGGTGAACATCGGCTGGGATTCGGCGTACAACGAGGATGAGGTGGTCCTGCTCGGCGAGCGGGACGGCGCCTCTGTCACCGTCGAGGAGCTCGCGGACTGGGCCGGCACGATCCCGTACGAGATTCTCACGGGCATCAACACCCGGGTGCCGCGTGTCTACGTCGGCGAACCTGGGCCCGAGCGGCTACCCTGACGCCGATGGAGGAGATCACATGACGCGCATCATGGCGCTGGCACTGCTGGTGGGCTGTGGCGGCGGGAAGGACGTGGACACCGCCGCAGATGACGGCTGTCCGAACAACATCCTGGCTGCATGGCCCGATGACGGTGCGGCGAACGCCTACTACCGCACGCGGGTGGACTACCACTTCGCGGTGCCGGATGGGTCGGCAGCGCTGTCGGTCACCGGCGCCGATGGGGCCGAGGTGCCGGGCACCTGGGCGTCCGAGGGGTCGTACTCGCACTGGCGGGCGGATTCCGCGCTCACCGGGGGCGCGAGCTACACCGCGACGCTGGACTGGCAGTGCGGCGAGGACGTGCGCAGCTTCACCGTGGGGTCCGACCTCGGCGTGGCGACGGATGTTGCAGCCCTCGGCGCACGGGCATGGCGGCTCGACCTTCGTGCCGCCCGCGGCGTGCACCCGCTCGGCATCGACGAGGTGCTGGGCGAGCTGATCCAGTTCGACCTGCTCGTGGGCATCTCGGCGAGTGACGGCACCACCCTCGACTGGATGGCGGCGGTGGCCGACGATTCCGGCGCACAGGATGTGTGCACGCCGAGCATCGGGATCCCGTCGTCCGGCCTCGACGGCAACCCCGATCTGTCCATCGCGTCCGAGCTGCTCCCCATCGAGGTGGGTGGGTCGACGCTCGAGATCGACGACATGGTGCTCAGCGGCACCTTCAGCGCGGACGGCAGCCTGCTCGAGGGCGTGACCATCGGCGGCAACGTCGACACCCGGCCCCTCGCCGGCGTGCTCACCGAAGAAGACGATGGTGACCCGAACGCCGTGTGCGAGCTGTTCGGCAACAACTTCAACATCGACTGCGAGGACTGCCCGGATGGCTCGGGCAAGTTCTGCATCGCGCTGATCCTCGACACGATCTCCGCTCCGGAGACCGGCTTCCCGCTGGCCGTGATCACCGATGGTGATGTGTCCGGCAACCCCGACTGCGCGTCGGAGTGAGCCGGCCGGTAGCCGGGCGGCGCGGGTCGCCCGGCTACTCGAAGTAGCCGACCACGAAGTTGCACAGGTTGTCGGAGTTGCAGTCGGCCCCGCCGTTGAACTGGGCGCCTGCGTGGCACCAGTGGGTGGGCTGGGTGAACGCGGCAACGCCCACGAGCCCGACCGAGTTCGGGTTGATCACGCGGCCGCCTACGTCGTCGGCGAACGAGATCACCTGGCTGTGGGTCTGGCTCGAGAACTGCCAGAAGTGCCACCGGCGCCCATCGCTGTCGGTGAACAGCTCCTCCAGCGGGAGCTCGGACGGCTCGGTGCGGTGGTCGAACTGCGCGAGCACGCACGACTGCAGGCCGTCCCGCGGAACCGTCATCTCCGACGCCCAGTACCCGCCGCCGCCGAGCGTCGCCATGCTCGCGTCGTGGTCGCCGATCCACACGGTGTCGAACGGCGTGGACACGCCCCCGAACCAGTTGGTGCCGGTCGAGTTCGCGATGCACTGGCACTCGTCGAAGGTCATGGTGCCGTAGTCGGTGTAGTTCGCCGGCGCATCGCCGCTGCACCACTGGCCCTGGGAGCCGGTCGGCGTGTGCACATCGCTCAGGTGGGCACACTCGCCGCCGCCGCCAGCGAGGGCGCCGACCGGGGACAGCTCGCAGGAGGACAGGTCGAGGATCTGGATCGAGGCGGCGCACACCTCGGGGCGCAGCGTGGGGCTCAGGGTGCGGTTGCCGGAGCCATCGACCCGGATGGTCGTGACCAGCGCCAGGCCCGACAGGCCCGAGACCACATCCTCGCAGGGGCCGCCAGGGATGGAGGCGCTGCCAGGCCCTGCGCCGCGGAGCACGGCGATCATCCCGTCGGGAGTGGCGGAGCGGATGGCGATGTCCATCGGCCCCGGGCAGGAGCCGCTGACCGCGAGCTCGGGCGGAAGGGCGAAGGCGGCAGTAGCGGCGAACATCAGGGTCAGCATGGTCACTCCAGATGGGGTCACAGTCTATCGCGGCTGGCCCTTCAGATGCCTGTCATGCGTTGGGGCGGCCCACTTCGGCGACAATGGCGGGGCCCCAATCGGTGAGAGCGAACATGTCGAGCCAGCTGCACCACGACGACGAAGAACCCACAGAGATGCTCGCGCCAGAGGCCCTGGCCGAGATGCTCGCGATGGCCAGAGCGGCCCGCGATGTTGCCAAGCGGGCGTTGACGCCAGCACCGGTCCAACGCCCGGCGGTAGCGGTCAGTGGAGCGAGCTCCGCCGGCGCCGCGGTCGCGGTCAGCAACCCAGCGCCCCGGATCTCGGTTGGGTCGCTGATGGTCCTGGCCACTCTTGCGGGCGGCCTGATCGGGATCGCCGTGTTGTCGCTGTCGGTCCTGTAGCTGTCGCAGCAGCCGCGCTTGGTCGCGGTGCTGCTGTATGCTCGGGTCGCAGTGAGGCGCGCGTGGTCCTGGAGCGGATTCGGGAGAGGGACCGCAAGCTTGTGAAGCTCGCGAAGCGGGTCCGTGTGCTCGGCACCTTGTCGTGGCCGCTGAGCGTGGAGCAGGCGTTCATCGACAGCGTGGCCCGGGGCGACCGGCAGCTCCCCGCTCCGCCGCCCGTCACGGTGGACCTCGGAGACGTGCGCGATGGGCTGGTGAGCCTGCGCACAGACCTCGACCGAGCGAACCCGCTCGAGGCGTTCCTCGACCGCACCGCCCTGAACCTGCTGCGCACGGTGGAGCTGCTCGAGACCGCCCATACCCCGCGATTCACCGAGATCTCCTCCGAGCTCTATGGCCGGCCCACCGACCGGCTCCATCCCGCCGCGCCGAGTCACCTGGAGGGCGCCCGGCACTTCGTGGAGCAGTCGATCTGCCCCGGCGTGCCCGTACCCCAGGCCATCCTCAGCGATGAGCAGGCAGCGCAAGCCATCCGCGATGCGCTCACGCCCTACTTCGGTGCGGACTCACTGCCGGTGGAGCTGGATCCGGAGCTCGCATCCAAGGCGTCGGCAGGGTCCCGGCGGGTGGCGCTCCGCGCAGGCGCTACGTTCTCGTCGGTCGCGGTGCGGCAGCTGGTGGAGCACGAGGCCCTCGTCCACACGGCGACCAAGCGCGCGGGGCAGGCGCAGCCCGTGCTGACCGCGTTGGGGGTGTCCACCGCCCGCACCACCGTGGCGCAGGAGGGGCTGGCCACACTGGCCGAGCTGATCACCGACACGATGGACCTCGCCCGGCTTCGCCGCGTCGCGCTCCGGATCGTGGCGATCCAGGCCGCGCTGGACGGCGCCGACTTCCTCCAGGTGTTCGACCTGTACCTGGAGGCCGGTCAGGAGCGCGGAGAGGCCTACTACTCGGCACAGCGGGTGTTCCGGGGCGGAGACGTGCGCGGTCGCGTGGCGTTCACCAAGGATGTCGTGTACCTCCGCGGGCTGTCCCGGGTGCGCACCTTCCTGCTCCAGGCGGTGCAGGCCGGCCGGCTGGGCCTGCCGCGGGTGCTGTTCTCGGGGCGCATGACGCTGGGTGACGCGCTGGAGCTCGAGCCGTTCTTCGACGACGGCACGCTCCGGTTCGGTGACGTGCTGCCCAGCTGGGTGGGCAACACGTCCTGCCTCGCCGCCTACCTCACATGGTCGGCGTTCAACGAGCGGGCATCCCTTGCGCGGATCAGCCTCGACAACTTTCGCGAGCCGAGCTGATCGAACTCAGCCCCAGCCGCGCAGGCGGGTCTCGTTGTCGCGGTAGGCGTCGATCGCGGCGTGAACACAGGCCCGAGCCGTCGCGGCATCGGCCGGCGCCTCGACCACCACCTCCTTGCCCTCCAGCACCTTGTAGTCCTTGAAGAACCGCATGATCTCCATCAGCGTGTGCGGCGGCAGCTCGCTGATGTCGAGGTAGCTGCTCACGGCGGGGTCATTGATGTGCACGGCGATGATCTTGTCGTCGCCCTTGCCCTCGTCCCGCATGTGCATCACGCCGATGGCGCGCGCCTCGAGGATGGAGAGGGGCAACACGGGCTCGGTTCCGAGCACCAGCACGTCGAGCGGGTCGCCGTCGTCGCAGTAGGTGCGTGGGATGAACCCGTAGTTGCACGGGTAGACCACTGCGCTGTACAGCACGCGGTCGACCCGGATCATGCCCGTCACCTTGTCGAGCTCGTACTTCACCTTGGACCCGCGCGGAATCTCGATCACGACGTTGAAGTAGTCGTTGATATGGGACGGGTTGTTCGGCAGGTCATGCCACGGATGGGCCACGGTCTGTCCTCCTCTGAGTGATGGGCGTATCCGCTCCCGGCCGCCGCTGGCCTGCGCCGCAGGGTTGCTCCGAACGCCAAGACTTGGCCATGCGCGCGCTCACCTCATAGACGGCTCCGTTTCACGGAGGATGTCGTGCGCATTGCACTCCTCGCCGTCGGCCTCGCGGCCTGCGCGCCGTTCCCTGAGGGCCTGCGCGACACGCCCCCCGGCGATGGACCGATGGTCGTCGTAGACTGGGATGCCGAGCCGCTCCCCGAGCTGCCGTTCCCGAACGACCTCGCCACGCGGGTGGACCCCACCTCGGTCACCGGGCTCCGGGTCAACATCTCGGAGCATGCGACCACGTTCCGCGAGACGGAATCGCGGATCAAGTTGAACGAGCTCGTGGGCTTCGGCACCTACTCGCCGATCACGGTGCGGTTCGACGCGCCCCTCGACCTGGATGTCATCCTCGCGCGGCACCAGGACGACTTCCACGACCCCGACACGTTCCGCGACGACGCCATCTTCGTGTTCGCGGTCGACCCGAAGTCGCCGGACTACCTGGTGCCGGTCCCCCTCGACCTCGGGCACGGCCGGTTCCCGCTTGATGTGCCGGATTCGGCTCGGTATTTCCCGAACGACCCCCGAGACACGAGCCCCACGCTCATGTTCGACACGGTCAACGAGGACCTCAACGGCAATGGCCAGCTCGATCCGGGCGAAGACACCGACAACGACGGCTACCTCGACATCGCCAACGTGCACCCGGTGGGCGGCGACCCGCGGGAAGACCTGCTCACGTTCTACGAGCGCCTGACCGACACCCTCATCGTGCGGCCGGTGGTTCCGCTGCGCGAGGAGACCACCTACGCGGTGGTGCTCACGGAGCGGCTGGTGGGCGAGGATGGCGAGCCCGTGCGGTCGCCGTGGGACCTGGTGCATCACACCCGGCAGACCGAGGCGCTCCAGCCGGTCGTCGCAGGGATGAAGAAGCTCGGACTGTCCACGAAGGACCTCGCGTTCGCGTGGACCTTCACCACCGGTCGCGTGACGGGCGACCTGGTCGATATCCACCGCGGCCTGTTCGACGGTGAGGGGCCCTGGCCGCAGCTGCAGAAGGACTACCCGGCGGGCGTGGTCGAGGCGCTGCAAGTGTTCGACGGAGACGACCCCTACAACCTGCCGGTGAACAAGCTGATCGGGCCGCTGGGCGACCTCGGGCTGTTCGACGACGAGTCGATCATCCCGCTGATGGAGGCGTATGACGCCTACGGGGACCGGATCGTCGGCGGTAGCATCATCGCTCCGAACCTGCTCGGCGACCGCGACGATGGCGGGTTCTGGACCGCGGATGAGTGGTGGCAGCTCGATCCCGTCGCCGGCACCATCACCACGGAGCCCGAGCGCATCGCGTTCACCTGCGTGCTGCCGAAGGAGGGAGACGGGTTCACGCCGCCGTTCGACGTGGCGGTGTTCGGCCATGGCTATGGCTCGTCCCGGTTCGACGGCCTCGGCTTCGCCCACGCCTTCAACCGCGTGGGCTACGCCGCCTGCTTCATCGACTTCCCCGGTCACGGTCCCACGCTCTCGGAAGAAGAGACGTTGCTGGTCGAGGCCTTGCTGCTCGATCTGGGCCTCACGCCGTTCTACTACCACCTCAAGGACAGCCGGTACCGCGACCTGGACAACGACGGCGTACCGGACTCCGGCGGTGACCAGTGGTCGGCCGACGGGTTCCACACCCGCGACATGGTGCGGCAGGCCTCCGTGGACTGGATGCAGCTGATCCGGAGCTTCCAGGCCTGCGGGAGCGGTCGGATGGACGCGGTGCTCGAGACGGTGGACGGGCCGCAGCCCACCGGCGACACCCTGCCGAGCTGCGACTGGGACGCCGATGGCCGGGTGGACCTCGGCGGGCGTGACGCGAAGTTCGTGCTGGTGGGCGGCTCACTCGGTGGCATCGACGCCGGTGTCGCCGCCGCCGTGATCCCGGAGCTCGAGGCCGCTGCGCTGATCGTTCCCGGCGGCGGTACCCTCGACATCGGCGTGCGCACCGAGATCGGTGGTGCTGTCGAGGCGCTGGTGGGTCGGCTCCTGACGCCCATGTTCCTCGGCTACCCGACGGAGGAGGGCGGCCTGCAGGTCGTTCAGATGGTGAACTCGGTGGTGGACATGGCCGAGCTGCACGTAGCCACGCTGCCGACTGTGCCGGCTGGCGGTCGGGTGGTGCTCGAGAACCTCGACAACGGTGAGGTGCGCGAGGCCTCCATCCCAGAGGATGGCCGGTTCCGCATCGCGGTGCCGGCCGACGCGCTCGACCCGTTCGAGAAGCGTGAGGTGTCCGGGATGCCATTGAGCGGGCCCGACCCGGCGGCCACCTACGTCGTGTCCGACAACGCGGTCCTCGGCGATCGGCTCGTACTCCGGGTGGAAGACGCCTCGGGCGCCACCATCGCCACCCTCGACACCTGGGAAGACGAGGTCGCCCACGAGGGGGTCACCATGGCGGCCGGCAGCACGCTGGTCGCGGCCTCCCATGGCACGGGCCACATCCGCGGCACGCCGGAGCTCCGGCGGCTGGCGATGGTGCTCGCCGCAGCGCTCGAGCCCGGAGACGCCATCAGCTATGCGCGCCAGTGGTTCACCGAGCCGTTCGAGGCCCTCGGGGCGAAGAAGGTCCCGGTGTTGGTGGTGCCCACCGCGGGCGACACCATCGTGAACGTGGCAACGGGCATCGCGCTCGCGCGCACGGCCGGCATCGTCGACTTCACCACCATCGATTCGCGGTATGGCTCCACGACGGACCGGTTCCTGATCGACCACGAGGTGATCCGGGGCCTGGACGAGTGGGGTCCGTACGTCGACAACCAGGGCAACCCTGCGCTGTTCGACGCGGACGACCTGGACAATGGCACGGATGACTACGGCGCATCCTCCGACATCCCGCTCCGGCTGAGCACGCCGATCGGCAGTCGGGTGGGGGGCCTGCGGATACCCTATGTCGACCCTCGAGGAACCCACGGGTTCTTCCTGCCCAATGAGCAGCTGGCGTTCGACATCCACACCTTCGCGATCTCTCAGATCGCCTGGTACCTGGCCACGGGCGGGGAGGAGCTGTCGGACGACCCCTGCCTCGAGCGCGGCGACTGTCCCTTCATGCGTCAGCCGGAGGTGCGCTGATGCTGTGGTTGTTCATCGGCCTGGCCTGGGCTGACGACTCTGCCGAGATCCCGCCGCCCCTCACCACGGCCGGCGAAGTTCGCGTGCTCGGTGTGTCATCGCCGGACTTCCCGGTGGATGCCGAGGGCCACTCCGTGGGCCAGGGCTTCGTGCTCGACACCCGGGTGCGCGGCAGCTTGGATCTGTCCATCAAGGGCTTCCGTGCAGGCACCGAGTGGGATGTGCTCACCGGCCAGATCGCGGGCGATACCTGGGATCTCCCGGTTGATGTCGACCAGCGCGGCCGCGGAGAGCTCCGCGCGCTCACCGGCGAAGGCGTGGTCCCACGCCGGGCGAATGTGGGCATGCGGCTCGCTGTGGTGGACATCGAGGCGGGTCTGACCACCTCGCAGTGGGGCCTCGGACTGCTCGCGAACGACGGCGCCAACGATCCGTTGTTCGGTCGGGCGGACGGGGGCGACCGGGTGATGCGCGCGCGCGCCACCACCGCTCCGTTCAAGAAGGGCGGCTCCGCCTACCCGCTGTACCTGACCCTCGCCGCCGACATGGTGGTGGCGGACGACCTCGCCCGGTGGGCTGATCGGCAGCGGGCGGCACAGGGGATCGCCTCGGTGCTGTATGCCAAGCCGGATGCGGGTCGCCTGGGCACATACGTGGTGTACCGGAACCAGCGGGAGCTCGACGAGGCCCGCGTGACGAATGTGGTGGTCACCGACATCGCTGGCGACATCCCGATCCCGGTCGGCGAGTGGACGCTGGAGCTCGCCGGAGAGCTCGCCGTGTTCGCGGGACGCACCGACCGTGCGCTCACCTACAGCTCCCGCGATGGGCTCGCCGTCTCGGCGGCGGGCCTGCTCGTGCACACAGCACTCGTCGAGCCCGGTGAGCGGCTGACGGTGCACCTCCGCGGCGGGTGGGCGAGCGGCGACGGTGACGCGGACGACGGCGCGCTACACGACTTCACCGCCGACCCCAACGTCGACGTGGGCATGGTGTTGTTCGACGAGCTCGGTGGCGGGGTGGAGGTGGGCACCGTCGGCCTTCTCACCGACCCGCAGTACGCAGCACAGCCCCCGGACGGCGTCGACGCCATCGCCACCGAGGGCGCCTGGCGTCGGTCCACCTTCGTGCAGCCGGCCATCTCGGGCACCGTCGTCACCGGCGTGGACCTGCGGGCGGGCGTGGTACTCGCCTGGGCCTCAGCGCCCATCGCTCAGCCGTTCTACACGTTCCGGAACGGTGGCACGCCGACGAACCACCTCGATCGCGCGACCGAGGGCTATGCCTATGGCACCGAGCTCGACTGGGCGGTGGAGCTGGGCCGGGGTGCCACCGAGCACTGGGCCATCCATCCGAGCCTGCTCGTCCAAGGAGGGCACGCCTTCCTCGCGAACAACTGGGCCGGACCGGGCATGCCGGGCCGTCTCGACCAGCTGATGGTCGCCGCTCGCGGGCGGTGGTAGCAGATGGTGCGCTCAGCATGGGACCGCGCCTGTGAGGCGGTCCACCGGGGTGACACGGCCCAACTGACCGAGCTGTTGGCGGTGGACCCGGCGCTCGCCCAGGCCTGTGATGCCGATGGGGCCACGCTGCTGGTGCTGCTGCTCGACTGGCCCGGACATCGTCGGAATGCGGCGGCCACGGCAGAGGTGTTGCTCGCTGCGGGCACCCCCGTGGACGGGCGGCGGGACGACTCCAACGGCACGCCCCTGTCCGCGGCGGTGTGCACAGTAGAGCCGGATGTCGTGGCGGTCCTCCTGGATGCCGGGGCGGATCCCCACGCCGCGAACGGCTGGCGCGCCGGCACTGTGCTCGACCTGGTGGACGAGTTGGCCGAGGATTTGGCGGCCAGCGAGCGCCCCGACGTGCGGTCTGTCATCGAGGCATTCTCGGCGCACACCGGCGACTCCCTGCCGCGTCGGCCCGGCCTGGCTGCCGCCAGTCCGGTGTTCGGGACCCACGACCTGCACGCCGCGGTCGGCTGGTACCGTCGGGTGCTCGGCTTCGGCGAGCCGGAGTGGCACCCCGATGCCGAGGCGGCCACCTACGCGATCTTGGGTCGCGGTGCCGTGCACCTCCACCTGGCGCAGGTGCCCGCCGACACGCCCACGGGTGCCGCTGGGTTCGTGGTCCAGACCTCCGATGTTGCCGCCGTGCACCGCGCCGCGGTCGCTGCCGGCGCAGAGCCGGCACAGCCGCTCACCGACCAGCCGTGGGGGTGGACCGACTTCGTGCTCCGCGATCCGGATGGCTACAGCCTCCGGATCGGGGCGCCCACCGCGGACGGGGCGTCAGAACCGGGCGACGGGTGACAGTCTGCAGGTGGCGAGGTCGATGACCTGGAGCTTGGTGTCGCAGGCCCCCCGCGGCAGTCGCGGTGCCAGTGAGACGGCGCCGTCGATGGTTGCGCGGCCGCGCACCAGAATGCTCAGCCCCACCGGGGCCAGGCCGGTGGGCGTGCCCTCGCACGGGCCGCCCGGGATCGGGGCATCTCCCACGCCGAGGGCCTGAAGCAGCGCGTAGTCGGAGCCCGCCGCGAATCCCGTGGCGTCGATGGTGACGGGCCCTGGGCAGGCGCCGCCGAGCGTGAGCGTGACCGCGGGCCCGCCCACGCCGACAACGATGACGCCAGGTTCGCCGCGGGTTGCGAGCGGCCACAGGTCGGGCTCGTAGTGGTTCGCGCGGCCTTGCAGGCCCGGGCTGGCGCGGTAATCCAGGTCGCCGTAGTCGCCGCTGACCACGATGCGGCCTCCGCCTCCGCCACCGCCGCCTCCGGCCCAGGGCCCGCCGGGTTCGCCGCCGAGCCCGCCGTCGGCGGCGAGCAGGCCCCCTCCGCCGAGGATCGGCGTGTCGATCACGATGGCGCCGCCGCTGCCTCCCCCGCCGGGGCCGCTGTCGTCCTCCGCGTCGTCCACGGTCAGGCCGTCCGCGCCGTGGGCGGTGATGCTCCCCGTGACGGTGACCGAGTCCGCGACCAAGAACAGGCTCCCGCCGCCGGCGCCGCCCACGGCCCCGAGCCAGGCGCACGCGCCGCCGCCGCCACCGCCACCCGAGCCCGGGTCCTGCAGCACGATCTCGTCGGTGCCGTGCGCTGCCCCAGCGAGACCCCAGCCGAACTCAGGCCCGTCAAGATGGCCTCCAACACCACCAACACCGCCATACCCGCCGCCGCCGCCGCCGCCGCCGTGCATGCACGGTCCCGGTCCGCCGCCGCCGCCGCCGCCGAGCCCGCCGCCGGCCTCGCCGGCTGCCGGGTCGGTGGTGCCGCCCAGTCCGCCGGGCTCTCCGGCACCGTCCGCCGACAGCGTGCCGTCCACCTGGATCGCCAGCGCGTACACCTCGACCGCCGTGCTGGTGGTGGTCACCACGGCGCCGTCGGGGACGGTCAGGGTGCCAACATTGGTGAGCACCCCGCCGAGCCGGTCGCCGTCGACGAGCGCGAGGTCGGCCCCGTCGTAGTCGTCGGTGGTGTAGTCGACCGCGAGGGATGCGGGTGCGAGGAGCAGGGTGAGGAGAATCGCCATGCCGGCATGCTACCCCGCGGAGCCACTCTCGTGGCGCAGCCACTCCACGATCCGCTCAACGGTCCAACTAGGGGCGTCCACCGAGATCGCGTGACCGGCGGTGGGGTGCTCGCGCAGGGTGGCCCCAAGGCGATGTGCCAGCCGCACCGAGCAGCGGGGGTCGACGAAGCGGTCGTTGGGCGAAGACAGCACCAGCACGGGCTGACGCAGCTGCTTCGGAGCACGAAACGGGGCGCCCGCCAGGATCTGGCGCACCACGGTGCTGCGCCCCACCTTGGCGTCCTGCGCGAGTGCAGCCCACTTCGGGGCGATGGCCGCGCGGCGGTCGGGCGCGTTGCAGATAATCTCGAGGATGTTCTCCTCGCGGGTCAGGGGGTCGCGCTCGCGCATTCCGCGCGCCACCCCCCGCAGGGCGATCGGCGTGATGCGCTGGAAGGGGCGGCCCACGTTGGCTGCGCTGGTGTTCGCCACCACCACGAAGTCGAAGTCGCTCGGGTGCCGCTCCGCCCACTTCAGGGCCACCATCCCGCCGAACGAGATTCCGAACACCACCCGGGGCTGGTCGGTGCGGGTCGGGTGCCAGCGAGACCGCATGTCGTCCACCACCTGCGACATCCGCAGGGGGGCACGTCGGTGGTGCTCCGTGCCTACCCCTGGCGGGTCGAGGGCCACGGGTCGGGTCTGTGGCATCCGGGCCCGCAGCCGCTCGGGGAAGTCACCCCAGTGTCGCGCTTCGCGGCCCATGCCACGGATGAGCAGTACGTCCACCGGGGCCCTCCGCACGGTCGCTGACCGCGAACCTACCGCGGGCCCGGGCCGCCGCCCACGCTCATCGGAGCAGGAGCACGACCGCCACGCCGACGAGTCCGAGCACGCCACCCAAGGCCATCGCCAGCGCGATGCCGGTGGATCCCGCGAGCAGCACAGCGGCCCAGCCCGAGCCATTGTCGGCGTCTCGAGAGGGCCCTGGGTCGGTGTCTCCGTGGAGCTTGGCCTGCGCGCGCAGGGCTTGGGCGAACGTGGCGGCATCGGGCCAGCGGTCGTCGGGATCCTTCTGGAGCGCCCGCTGCACCACGGCGTCCAGGTCAGGCTCCACGCCCGGGATGGGCGGGGGCTGCGTGTCAAGGTGGGCGCGGAGCAGCTGGAGCTGGTCGGCGAGCTCCTTCCACAGCGGTCGCCCCGCGAGGATGCCCCACGCCATCACCCCGAGGGCGTACACATCGGAGCGGGCATCGACCTCCTCCCCCAGGGCCTGCTCCGGCGACATGTACCGGGGCGTGCCGATCATCTTCACGCCGATGGTGATCGCCTCTTCGGCGTCGAGCACCTTCACCACGCCAAAGTCGGCCACCTTCGCCACGGGGTCCTCCCGCGTGCCTCCCACCAGCACATTGGCCGGCTTGAGGTCGCGGTGCACCAGCTCGTGCTCGTGGGCGTGGGCCAAGGCCTCTGCGATCTGGGCCAGCACGCGCAGTCGCAGGTGCCGTGGCGGGTCGTGCTCGGCGATCCACCGGCCGAGCGTGGGTCCATCGATGAACTCCATGGCGAGCCAGGGGCGGCGGTCGGACGCTCCATAGGCGAACACGGGCACGATGTGCGGGTGCTGCAGGCGCGCCATGGATGCGGCCTCGCGCAGGAATCGTTCCCTGGCACCGACGCCGCCTGCGCGTCCGGCCAGCTCCGGCCGCAGCGCCTTGAGGGCCTGGTGCTCCCCGGTGCTCACCAGCTCCACCAGGTACACGACCGCCGCCGCGCCCTCGCCGAGCTCTCGGATCACGCGGTAGCGGCCTGTCTCGGTGGACTGGGTGGAGCTGTTCGCAGGCGGTTCCTGGCCGCTCATCGGCCCTCCGTCAGGTGAGCGTACCGCACCTGCTCTCGGGAGGGCTATCCTGACGGTGGGGGGCTGCATGCGGGCTCGGATCATGTGGGTGCTGGTGGTCGGTGGATGCCAGGAGTTCGCCCTCGTCACCGACAAGCGCGACGTGGAGCCCGTCGCCACCGAGCTGGCCGGGCCCGACTTCGGGTTTGGAGACCCACCGGACTGGGATTCGTGCCGCGCCGGGTGGATCGGCGACTACACGAACCTGCAGCCCACCCACCCCGACATCGTGGACGACGCCATCGCCCCGGTCGACCCGCGGTCGCTCGACTGGTGGGCGCGGTCGGACTTCCAGGACTTCGACGCGTCGCTGGACTTCGGCCCCCAGTGGTGGCCCATCGATGATGGGCTCACCGGCGACCCCGAGCACTTCGCGGTGCGCTGGCGCAGCTGGATGCGGGTGTGGTCGGCCACCGAGCTGGAGCTGGTGTTCGGCGCGGTCGGTGATGCGTGGATGCTGATCGACGAGGCGCCTTCCGTCCAGGTCACCGGCGAGGTGTTCGAGCCCGAGGTCGTGCGGGTCTCGCTGCAGCCTGGCCAGGTGCCGGTGGACGTTCGGTATGGGCACCGTGGCGGCGACAGCGGGTTTCGCTGGCGGGTGGTGTCGGGCGACGTGTCGTTCTGCTACCCCGACTTCGGCGGCTGACGGCGGCGGTGGCGGTGGTATGATGCCGGCCGGAGGTCGCATGGCGGGCGGTGGCAGCAACGTGGCGATGGGTGGGTTCGCCCTACTGAACCTGGTTCTGCTCGGCGTCGGCTTCACCAACGACCCCGGGTACGTGAACTGCGCGAGCAACGTCGTGACCCACACGCTCGCTGGCAAGGCGGCGAACACGGCCTGCCTCACCGAGTGGTTTCACGTGCCGGGCTGGTGCCAGTTCATGAACGTGGTGAACCCGATGGGCCACACGCCCATCGCCGACTTGTCGCTGGCGGTGGTGGCAGTGCTCGGGATGGTCGTGCTGATGTTCGGGCGCGGCAGCAGTAGCTGAGGCCTGCCGCGCCCGGGTGCGACCTCTACCAGCCGGCGCACGACACGCGGAGCGACGGGCTGCCGCCGTAGTTGGTTCCCAGGGCGATGTTCAGGCAGTACGGATCACACTGGTCGGGCACGTCCTGGGTGCGCCAGAGGTACTTGCCAACGCTGCACTCGGTGCCCCGCTGCGACCACGAGTAGGCCCAGGTGGCGTCGGGAATGGCCGGGCCACCCTCGCAGGTGGTCCAGGTGCTGTCGCCGGTGGTGGCCTCGCAGATCAGGCTGCAGTTCCTCGATTCCGACGAGTTGACGTACAGGTTGGTGTGCCAGTCGCCACTCCCCGGGTAGGCGCCGCATTCGTCCGGCGTCACCCGCACCTGGAAGTCGGTGCAGATCCGGTCTTCCCACTCGGCGCAGCGGAAGTCCAGCGCGCCGAACACGTCGATCCCGGCGATGTCGGGGTCGTAGACCTCGCCTCCGACCACCGTGATCACCACGTCCACGTCGCCCGGCGTGATGCCGCACGGTCGGTCCAGCCCGTCGCAGTCCTGGTCGATGCCGTCGGCGCACAGGTCCTCGGCACCCGGGTAGATGGTGGGCTCGGCGTCGTCGCAGTCCAGGCCCACCCACTCGGGCGCCAAACCGGGCCCGGGCGGGTCGCAGGTGGGCGTCGGGTCGACCGGGTCGCCCGCGCCGTGCAGGTCGCCGTCCCGGTCGGCGTACCACAGGCTCGGCGGACCGACCTCGGGGTCGGCGTCGTCGCAGTCGTCGTCGGTCGCGGCCGTGCCATCGGGGCGGCTACAGGCGTATTCGAAGTCAACGCCGGAGCCGAAGCCGTCGCCGTCCCGGTCGGCGTACCACTCGAGGAAGCTGTCTTCGGACACATCCGGGTCGTCATCGTCCACCAGGCCATCGCAGTCATCGTCCAGCGGGCCGTCGGGGTTGCAGATCTCGGGCATGTCCGGGTTCACGTCGGCGCGGGTGTCGTCGCAGTCGAGGTTCGCGAAGCCCCAGCCGTCGGGCTGCTGGCAGGCGAACTGCACGTCGCGGTCGGTGCCGAAGCCGTCGCCATCGGCGTCGGGGCCCCAGGCCACCAGGGTGAACATATCCACGTCGGGGTCGTCTTCGTCGAACAGTCCGTCGCAGTCGTCGTCGAGCACCTCGTCGCCGTTGCAGATCTCGGGGCGGGCGGGGTTGATGTCGGCCCGGGTGTCGTCGCAGTCGTCGCCGCCGAACTCCACATTGAAGAACCCATCGCCGTCGGCGTCGCACGCGGCGAGGCACTCGTCGTCGTCGCAGTCCACGCGGCCGTCGGCGTCGTTGTCGCGGCCGTCGTCGCACACCTCCGGGCAGTCGCCGTCGCAGTCCGAGTCGTCGCAGTCCACGCGGCCGTCGGCGTCGTTGTCCCGCCCGTCGGCGCACACCTCGTCGCAGGCCGGATCGACGCAGTCGTCATCGGCGCAGTCCACCAGACCGTCGGCGTCGTTGTCCCGCCCGTCGGTGCACACCTCCGCGCAGCTCGGGTCGACGCATTCCTCGTCGAGGCAGTCCACCTTTCCGTCGCCGTCGTTGTCGAATCCGTCGCCGCAGACCTCCGGGCAGCTGCCGAAGCAGTCCCGGTCGTCGCAGTCGATGGCGCCGTCGGCGTCGTTGTCGCGGCCATCGCCGCAGTTCTCCGGGCACAGGCCGTCGCAGTCGTCGTCGAGGCAGTCGATCAGGCCGTCGAGGTCGTCATCGGTGCCGTTGGTGCACACCTCACCGCAGCTCGCCGCGCAGTCGGGGTCGGCGCAGTCGGCGAGCTCGTCGAGGTCATCATCCTCGAGGTTGTCGCAGATCTCCGCCGGCGGCTTGTCATCACCGGGCTCGGTGGACTCGCACGCGGCGAGGGAGAGGATGAGGACGATGAACCAGCGCATGACGGACCCCCGGCGACTCGCGGCCATGGTACCTCGTCAGCGCGCGACTGCCCGGCCGGCCACCCGGCTCTCCACCCGCCACGCACCGTCCTCGGCCGTGATCGTGGAGCGGACTGGGCGCTCGGCGAACCACCACGGCGCTGTGGGCACCAGGTCGACCGTGGTCACATCGCCATCGCACGCTGCGGTGACGGTGCCATGCCCGTGGGGCTGGCCGTTGACCCGAACTGCGAAGTTGCGCACGACCACGCCGGCGAATGGCCGGGTGATGTCGGGCAGCGGGGCGGACAGCTCGAGTTCGAACCCGGGGAGGTCCAGCGCGTCGAGCTCCACGCGCGCGCCAGCGAGGCCCCCATCCACGAAGTCGAGCACGTGGGTGGCGCCGAACGCCGACCAGGAGAGCGTGCCCGAGCCCGCCTCGCCCGACCACGACCACGACTCGGTGGCGCGGGTTGGCCATGGCTCACCCGGGAATGGGCGTTCGAGCTGCAGCACGCCGTCGCCAGGTCGTGCGGCGAACGAGGCCGCCGCCACCCCGCCCTGGGTCTGCACGAGCAGCGCCTTCACCGGCACGAGGCCCAGCACGCGCCGGATCCGATGCGGCGCACCGTCGTAGCTGACCGTGGCCTTCACGCCGCCGAGCGCCTTGCGCCGCACGTCGAGCACAACCGAGGCGGCCTGCTGGCTGTGGTTGAAGGTGGAGGTGTTGCGCTTGCGCTCGTCGCGGGCCGGTGGGGTGGCGTGGAAGCTCACCGCGGCCCGCTGGCCCTCGCTCGTGGGCCAGGCGATGTCGACGTCGAGCGTCGAGGGGGTGCTGGTCTCCTCCACCTGCACTTCGCCCTGCCGACGGGGGACCGGCACCTCGGGCATCCAGGTGTCGAGGTCCGGCAGGTCGGCCGTGACCGTCTGCACGCCGTCGTGGTCGGAGTCCTTCGCCATCCACACCGAGCGGCCGTCGACCGACACCCGCGCGAGCTCGTGCATCTGCCAGGTGGGGTGCACCGGCTCGATGACGATGTCGGCGTCGTAGTGCACGGCGAACAGCTGAAGCGGCGGAACCGGCACACCGACGGACGGCCCCTGACCGGTGGGTGCAGCGGGCGTGCCGAGCCACGCGGTGCGGGCCGCCTCGGACAACGGAGGCCCGGCCGGGATGTAGTTCTTCAGACCGGCGCACGCGGAGAGGAACAGGACGGCCCCCAGTGACGCACGCTGCAGGCACCGCGCCGCAGCAACGCCCCGGGCGTGCTGCGCGGTGGGCCTCACGCGAGCGGCGAGTTGACGGTGGTGCAGTAGGGGCAGGTCAGCGTGACCTGGCCCTTCACGGCGGGCGGGAGGCTGCCCGCGCAGGCTGAGCACTTCTCGGGGAACCGCAGCAGCGGGGCCTCTTCGACGCGGGTGCTGGCGGCATCCGCGGCGATGGAGCCGTCCCGGATCGACTCCACCAGCGTGTCCCACTCCTTGGCCGAGCCCCGCTCCACCTCGAAGGTCGTGGTGCCGCGGGCCTTCGCGGCCTTGTCCCACGCGAACGCGAGCACCTGGTCCTTGAACACCCACCCGCGGGTGGTGTCGTCCGAGCTGGCGAGGTGGCCGACGGGCTCGTCGATCCACAGCTTCTGAACGCGCTTCTTCTCGGCAGCGAAGAAGAACATCGTCTTCTTGGTCACGATCTCCTCGTCCTGCTCGAAGCGCACGCGCTGGGCCGTGAGGAACAACCGCCCCTTCTTGGCGCCGCCGGGCGCGTCTTCCCAGCTCGCACCGACCGCCGCCACCGGCTGCTCACCCGGCTGCAGCTGGAACGTGGCGGCCTCGAACGCGTCCAGCACCTCCGTGGCCTCCTTCACCGAGCGAACCACCGCATCCACCGCCTTCACCACGGGATCGGTGAGCGCCTGCAGGCGCCGCTCGGCATCGCGGACGGCGGACTGCAGGTCCTTGTGCTCATCCTCCAGCAGGTCGATGCGGGTGGTGTCGCCAGTGAGGTCGCCGTCCATGGCGAGTTGGCGGCCACGCTCCACCAGCGCGTCTACCCGGGGCGACAGGCGGTCACCCACCTGGCGCGATTCGGCGAGCACCTGATCCACCGCGTCCGGAGCCAGGGAGCGGGCCTCGGCGAGCTGCGCTTCGAGGCCGGCCTTGAACACGAACCCCCGCGACCGAACCCGGGCCAGGTCGCTGGTCAGCGCGTCGATCCGCGACCGACGGTCGCGCACGGAGTCGGTGAGTCGGGTGAACTGGAGTGCTGCGACCAGGTCGCCGCCGTCGTCGACGACGCGCTTCACCTTGCGGAGCAGATCCTCGTGGCTCGGACCTTCAGACACCGTCACCTCCTGAATGGCGGACCGTGCCGTATCG
>JBLFXJ010000011.1:0-49459 GCA_047609825.1 Myxococcota bacterium | reverse complement strand
GGAGCGGGGGTGGCCTTGGCCCTGATGGCTGGCTGCGGCAGCAAGCGCGACCCCTACGATGGCGACACCGGCGGTCTCACCCTGCCTGGCGGCACCGGCGGCGGCGGCGGTGGTGGGGGCGGCGGTGCCGGCGGCGGCTCGTGGAGCGAGACCGACTGGTGCAGCAGCCTCGGCGACCTGTCTGCGGTGGAGGCCGGGCACGGCGGCACCCCCGACCTGCGGGAGACCCTGGTGGCGCTGTCGGAGGTCCGCTACCCGCCCGCGGTGGGCTTCATCGACGCCCAGGACGACAGCCAGCTCCAGACCTGGTTCTTCCGGGGCTCCGACACCTTCGAGGGCGTGCTCGACGGCTACGAGATCGCCGTGCACGAGGGCTGCCACATCTGGGGCTTCGGCTCGTTCAGCTTCGACGAATACAGCTACCGGGTGGTCGACGACGACCGCATCATCACCACGAAGCGGCTCGACAACTTCTTCCGCAGCGAGATCCTCTCCCGCCACCCCGACCCGGCGAGCGACTTCTACGCCTCGACCTACCTCGAGGGCGCCAGCGGCGCGCAGGGATTCAACACCCTGCTCGACGAATACAACGCTTATACCCACTCGCTCGCCAGCAAGTACTGCACCCGCGACACCATCGCGGGCAGCACGTCGGCCCGCGACGGCATCCTGACGATGATGTGGTACGTAGAGCTGTACTTGAAGATCGCACGGGAAGAGCACCCGGCGGACTACGAGGCGATCCTCGCCGATCCCGCCCATGTCGAGTTGATTCTCGCAATCTGGGACCGGGCCGAGTACTGGCTCGTGATCACCGAAGGCCACCCGGAGCTGGGCATCGACGATGACCGCATCGCCGAGCTCACCTACGCTCCGGAGAACCTCGACGAGATCGGACGACTCCGCGGGCTGTGACCGCGGAGCCGAGCGCGCTCAGCGGCAGCCCTGCTCGCGGGACACGCTGGTGGACGCACCGCACTCGTAGATCTCTGCGTCGAACCAGATCACCTCGGAGGAGGTGATCCAGTCGCGGGTGACGCCGCACGCCGGACGGGGGCCGTCCCACCCGGTGGTGTGGCTGGCGACCGCGGGCAGCGGCGCGCAGCCGACGAACGGCAGGCACAGCTCGTCGAGCGCGCAGTCGTACCGCGTGGTCGAAGACCACCGCAGGTCGTTGGCGCCGTTGCAGTCGTAGTCGTAGGAGCCGTCGCCGCGGTCGTCCATGAAGTAGCTGAGCTGCCCGGGCTTGGCGTCGCTGTTCCCGTCGTAGCAGTCGCCGGCGCGGGTCGCGGTGTAGTTGACCACGTCACCCGCCTCACACAGGCAGCGCGACAGGCCGATTCCGTAGGTGTCGCCGTCTGCATCGCGGTAGTATTCGCCGCAGCCGATGGCATCTTCTCCGTCGTCGTCGCTCGGATCGCAGTTGTCGTCGGCGCCGCCGTTGCACACCTCGGGGCGGCCCGGGTTCACCCAGAAGTCTCGGTCGTCGCAGTCGTGCCCGCCGCACTCCACGGCGTCGTAGATGTCGCCGTCCACGTTGCACTCGTCGCCGTCCACGCAGTCGTTGTCGATGCCGTCATACGGCACCTCCACCTCACCGGGGTTCGCCAGCGGCTCCCGGTCATCGCAGTCCCCGGCGTCCACCGTCCAGCCGTCGCCGTCGAGGTCGTCGTCGAGGGTGAGCGGGTCGCAGTCGTTGTCGATGTCGTCATACGGCAGCTCGAGCGCGCCGGGGTTGCGGTCCGGATCCGAGTCGTCGCAGTCGATGGCGATGCCGTAGCCGTCGCCGTCCAGGTCGTCGTCCGGAGTGAGGTCGCTGCAGTCCTCGTCGATGCCGTTGTAGGGCAGCTCCACGGCGCCCGGGTGGATGTCGGCGTTGCGGTCGTTGCAGTCTGACGCGATGCCGTAGCCGTCACCGTCCAGGTCGTCATCGGGCGTGAGCGGGTCGCAGTCGTCGTCGATGTCGTTGTAGGGGGTCTCGACCTCACCGGGATTCACGTCCTCGTCGCGGTCGTCGCAGTCGTCGACCCGCAGGTACCCATCCCTGTCCAGATCGTCATCGGGCGTGAGCGGGTCGCAATCGTCATTCAGCCCGTTGTACGGCACCTCGACCGCACCGGGGTTGACCGAGGGATCGGCATCGTCGCAGTCGGGCCCGCGCGCGAAGCCATCACCGTCGAGGTCGTCGTCCGGGGTGAGCGCGTTGCAGTCGTCGTTCAGCCCGTTGTACGGGATCTCCAGCGCACCCGGGTTGATGGCCGGGTTGGCGTCGTCGCAGTCGAGGTCGCGGCCATAACCGTCGCCGTCGAGGTCATCGTCTGGCGTGAGCGGGTCGCAGTCGTTGTCGATACCGTCGTACGGAAGCTCGACGGCCGCCGGGCTGACCAAGGGATCGGCGTCGTCGCAGTCGAAGGCGATACCGAAGCCGTCGCCGTCCAGATCGTCGTCCGGGGTGAGCGGATCGCAGTCGTCATCCACCTCGTTGTACGGAATCTCAGGGGCGTCGGGGTACACCAGCGGGTCGGTGTCGTCGCAGTCCTCGTCCAGCGAGAACCCGTCGCCGTCCTGGTCATCATCGGTGGTGTAGGGGTCGCAGTCGTCGTCGATGCCGTTGTAGGGAATCTCGGCAGCGTCGGGGTTGATGCTCGCATCCCGGTCGGCACAGTCCGCACCGCCCACCACCTCGGCATCCCAGCCATCACCATCCACGTCGGTGAGGTCGAAGCCGTCGCAGTCCTGGTCGATGCCGTCGTAGGGGATCTCGCGGTTGCCCGGGAATCGGCCAGGGTCGTCGTCGTCGCAGTCGCCCTGGTCGGGCGAGAACCCATCGTCGTCGCGGTCCAGGCTGCCCACCGGGTTGACCACGAGGAACTGCGTGGCCTCTCCGATGAGGTCGTCGGTGTCGGCGACCCAGAAGGTGAGCAGGTGGGTGCCGTCGGTGAACACCTCGGCCTCACACCGGGCGAGACCGCTGCTGTCGATCTGCAGGTTGCACACCGGGCCAGCGAGATCGGACTCCACGCCGCCGATCAGGTCGACCGGGCTGTCCTGCGCATCGGAGACCTGGGCCTGGAACACCACCATGTCACCGGCATCCACCGGGGTGCCGGCGATGGGCAGCTCGACCACGATCGAGGGCGCATCGGGGAGGTCGAGCACCTCGACCGTGGTGATCGCCTCGGCCTGCTGGCCGGCGGCATCCTCGGCCACCAGCCCGACCGAGTGCACCCCGATCGACAGGTTGGCGGTGGTGTACTGGACCACTCCGTCGTTGCCCGACTCCTCGCCCTCGAGCAGCACGCCATCGAGATCGGACTGCCAGGTGAGCAGCAGGTTGCGAACGCCCTGATCGTCCTGGACCCGCGCCACGAAGGTCACCGACGTGCCTTCGTCGATGACCGCTCCGTCGGCCGGCTCGAGGAGCGTGACCGACGGCGGGTTGTCGAAGCTACGTACGGGAGTCTCGTTGGTACAGGAGGCCAGCACCAGGGCGATCAGCCCTACAGTTCGCGACATGTACGACACCTCCGGGGCGCGCAACCCCACTGCAGTGTAATGACACCCCAGGGCTCAGCGCGCGTCCGACAGGAGACCGTCAGTCTGCGAGAGCCGGGAAGTCCATCAGCGGGAAGTCCTGGTACCAGCGCGGCTGGCCGTTCAGGTAGTCCGGCGGGAGATCGCTGCCGATGATCAGGTTGTTTGGCTTGGACGTGCTCGGGATCAGATAATTCGAGCTCGTCTCCGGCTGGATGATGTCGTTGGCTTCCCAGAACCGGGCGCTGGTCCAGTCCTCGCCGTGGAACGTGCCATCCGGATGGTTGATGCCGATGTACATGCCCATCATGGCATCGCCGTACTCCTCCCAGCCGCTGGTGTCGGTGCTCCAGCCGGAGAGCAGGTAGTCGGTGTGCTGACCGATCTGGAACCCGATCGTCATGCCCTGGAAGGCCTCGAACGGGAGCGTGCCGACCGCGCCGGGCGCCTGGGTCCAGGACTCGGGGCCCTCGACCACGCCGATGCAGAGGTCATCCGCCTCGGCGAACACGAGCCGGCCTCGCCACGTGGCGTAGGCCGCGGTGCTGGCGGAATCTGCGCCATCTTCCCAGCCCACCTCGGCGCCATAGGACGCCATCTGGGTGACCGGGTAGTCATCGACCGACGGGTACATGAAGTCGAAGTCGGTGGGGAAGCCGCCATCGGGCTCGAGGAGCGCGAGCATGTCGCAGGACTCGTCGGTGGACCCGCCGAAATAGTCGATCGAGGCCAGCGTGACCCGGACGAAGGGCACCAGGTCGAACGGGCTGCCGACATCCGTGCTGGTGTAGGGACCGAGCTGGTTGTCTTCGTGGATGCCGCCGATCAGCTCGAAGCCGACCGCGACCGGCTCCCACGTGGACGGGCCGACGCCCTCGGAATCGCCGCCGCCGGTGGCCGTTCCGCCGCCGCCGCCGCCGCCGCCGGTGGCCGTGCCAGAGCCGGTGGCCGTTCCGACACCATCTTTCGAGGTGTCGCCGCCACAGGCGGCGAATGCGAGCAAGGTGAACATGGCAAGGCTGTGTCGGGTCATCTCATCTCCGTTCTCGTGTTCACTGAATGCCCCGTCACAACCCTACCTGTCAACCTGCTGACGTTCGCGGTCGCATCGAACGTAGCCCCGCCCACTCTGCGCCCACCCTCAGTCCACCCAGATGTTTGCGCCTGCCCACCACAATGCAACGCGCTCTTCATGGAGACTCAGGCACACACAGAGCGCCCGAGGGCCCCCATGATCCGCTTCCTCAACGACGACAACGGCGCGACCGCGGTCGAATACGGCGTGATCGTCATGCTGATCGCCACCGTGATCATCGGCTCACTGACCGTGCTCGGCGTGCAGGTCTCGTCGATGTCCGAGGGTGTTCGCACCGTCATATTCGGCGTAGGAAGATGATCGTCAGCCCGACTTGCGCACGGCCGTTCCGAGCAGGCGGGCCACCGCCACCCCGCCGAGGAAGCCGAACAGGTGCGCCTCCCACGAGATGAGCGCGCCCACCGTGGGCAGCACCCCCCAGATCATGCCGCCGAACGCCCACGTGACGAACACGGACGTGAGGATGGCTCCGGGGCGCCGCTCGAACCAGCCGCGGGCCATCAGGAAGCCGAGATAGGCGAAGATCACGCCGCTGGCGCCCACGTGCACCGTGTTCGCGCCGCCGATGAGCCACGCGCCCAGCCCGCTGCTCACCGCGCCCGCTGCGCTCACCACCCAGAAGTCCATCGGCTTGCGGGCCATGGTGAGTGCGCCGAGGATCAGGAATGACACCGTGTTCACAGCCAGGTGGGCCCAGCTGCCGTGGAGGAACGGGGCGAAGAGTATGCCCCACAAGCCGTCGAGGGAGCGCGGGTGCACGCCCAGGCCGGTGAGCCCGCCCTGCAGCAACCAGTTCATCGCCTGAACCGCCCACAGCACTGCCGTGACGCCGCCGAGGGTCATCGCCCCACGCCGCACGGTGGCGACGGTTCCGCCCGAGCGCTTCGCCATCGTGGATGCCATGTGCCCTCCTGCCATCGATCTCACTGGGGAAGACGACGGCACGGGCTCCGGTATTGCGCGCGCGGACCGCGTCGGGACCCATTAGACTCCACGTGACCATCGAGGACTGGACATGCACAAGGTTGCGTTCGGCGTCGCGCTGTTGTTGGTGGGGTGTGGGGGCGGTGACAAGGACCGCGAGCCGGTCGTCGTCGAGACCGGCGTGCAGACAACCACGCCCGCCGGAACCACCCCGGCAGGCACCACAGACACCGACACCGGCGCTGGCACCGGCACCGGCACCGGCGGCACGGACCCGAGCTACGAGGCCGACTGGTCGAAGTGGCGGTTGTCGGCGTCCGAGAAGCACACCTGCGTGCTCGAGAGGGATGGTCGTCCAGACTGCTTCGGCACCGACGTCAACGGCGAGATGTCACCGCTGAGCTTCGAGCAGTACTACGAGATCACCACCCACAAGAACCACGGCTGTGGGCTCAAGGGCGACACCACCCTCGACTGCTGGGGCGACGACACCTACGGGCAGTCCAACCCCGGCCCCCTCACGTTCTGGAAGCGGGTCAGCGCGGGCCTCAAGCACTCGTGCGGCATCGACCGGGAAGACAACCTGGTGTGCTGGGGCAGCGATGGGCTGTTCGGCATCGTGACCGGCTCTCCCGCTGGCAAGTTCCAGCAGGCCGCCGCCGGAGATCTGCACGCATGCGGCATCGCCGAAGACGGTCGCGTGCCGTGCTGGGGCGATCCGATCTCGGGTGCCGCCATCAGCCAGGGCGACGCCGAGTTCACCCACATCGACACCACGCTGTCCCACTCGTGTGGCGTCATGGCGCCCGATGGGCTGCTCCGCTGCTGGGGCGACGACGCCTTCGGCCGCGCCACGCCGCCCCCGGAGCCAGGGTTCGTCTGGGTCGCGACCGGCGCCCTCAACGGCTGTGCCGTCACCAGCGAGGGCGATGTGGAGTGCTGGGGCAGCGATCTGCAAGGCCAGTCCTCACCTCCCGACGTGATGGGCCCCATGCGCCAGGTGGCGTGTGGTCAGTCCCACTGCTGCGCGCTGTCCGAGGAGAGCGAGGTGGTGTGCTGGGGAGACAACTTCTACGGTCAGCTCGGGGAGTAGGTGCGGGCTCCCTGGCCAGCCCTGGTGCTGCTCTCCTGCGCGCCGGCCGTCACGGGCGACCGACCGCCGCCCGCGACCCCCTCATCCACAGCTGCCACCTGCCCTCCCGACGGCGGCCCGAGCTGGGACCAGGTGGAGCCAGTGCTGGACCGCTGGTGCACCGGCTGCCATGCCTCCGACCGGGTCGGCACCGCACGGTTCGGAGCGCCGGTCGGGATGGACTACGACGGATGGGCCCGGGCCCGGGTGTGGGCCCAGGCGGCGGCAGATGCTGCGGGTCCCGGCGGCACGATGCCTCCCCTCGGCGGGCCCACGGACGCGGAGCGCGGCCTGCTGGTCACCTGGGCCGACTGCGGGGCCCCTGGAGATGAACCGCCGCCGCTGAGCTGCGACGCCCCAGTGGCCTACCCCGGCGACCTGTTCATCCTGTTCGAGGCGGACACCGCGTCGTTCTGCGATCGGTACAACGCCGTGGACGGGCGCGTGCAGCTCAACGGCCTCGGCGCTGCCGGGCTCGACTGCCTGTGCGAGATTACCGGCGATCTGGTGGTGGCCAGCCCATGGGTCACCGCCTTGGACCTCCCGCATCTGACCCGCGTGGGTGGCCATGTGTCGGCCATCGGGCAGCCCGCTCTGGAGGCGGTCCGGCTGCCCGCGCTTACGCACATCGGCGGCGATCTCCGGCTGGTGGCCGACAACCTCGCCGAGGTGCACCTGCCAGCCCTTGCTGAGGTCGGCGGCTCGCTCCTGGTCCAGGACGACGAAACCCTGGCGGCGCTGGCCCTCCCGGCGCTCACCGACGTCGCTGGAGACCTGCTGCTCACCTCCGATGCGTCCATCGAGGCGGTCGACCTGAGCGCGCTGGAGACCGTCGGTGGGCAGCTCGAGGTGCTGGCCAGCCCGGCCCTGGTCGCGCTGGACCTGTCCTCGCTCGCCGAGGTCGAGGGAGCGCTGCGGCTGCAGGGCCTGGACGCGCTCTCGGGCCTGTCCTGGCCCAGCCTCGAGCGGGTGGGTGCGGATGTGGAGGTGTTGTCGTGCGACACCCTGCAAGCGCTCTCGGGCCCCGACAGCCTGGTCGCGGTGGCGGGCAGCCTCCGGGTGCGGTCCAATGCCGGCCTCGAGACCCTCGATGGCTTCGGCGGCGTGCCCCGCCTCGGGATCCTCTCGGTGGCTGAGAACCCCCGGCTCCGGACCGTGCGCGGGTTCGGCAGCCTGCGCCGGGTCGACACCCAGTTCACCCTCGCCCGCAACGACGCGCTCGTGTCCATCCCACGCTTCGATCGGCTCGACGCTCTGGGCGGCCGGGTCGAGATCGTCCACAACCCAGCGCTCACGGCGATCCGCGGGATGAGCGCCATGCGGGAGACCACCGCCGAGATCTGGATCACCGACAGCCCGGCCCTCGAGAGCATCGACGGCTTGGGCGGGCTGACCGACGTGGGCGGCCTCGCGCTCCAGGCACTCCCAGCCCTCACGGACGCGAGCGGACTGGCCAGCCTGACCAGCGCGCGCAGCATCATCATCGAGGGCACGGGCCTGCCCCACCTGGGTGGATTGTCCGGCCTCGACACGGTGGACGACGGGCTGTTCGTCTGGTTCAACCAAGATCTCGCAGACATCACCGGACTGCACGGGCTCACCTGGGTCGGCGGAGACCTGGAGGTCGGCGGCAACCCCTCCCTCAGCTGGGAGCGAACGATGGCGCTGGTCGACGCGCTCGGACCGGAGGTCGTGGCGGGCACGATCTACATCGACGGCAACGCGCTGTGACTAGTTCAGGGTGCGGACCTCGCGCTGCGGGAACGGGATCTCGATGCCCGCCTCACCGAACGCCTTGTGGATGCCCTTGATCAGCGAGTGCATGGTGCGACCGCGATCTTCGGGCCGGTGGATCCAGGCGAGCACCTGCAGATCGATGCCCGAGTCGCCGAACCGGCGGAACCGCACCCGTGGGCGCCGGGTGGGGTCGTCGAGGATCAGGTCGGTGCGCGCGTCACACAGCGCCAGCAGCAGGGCTTCGACCGCCTCGAGATCGCTGGCATAGGCCACCGAGCAGTCCACCCGGATGCGCTCGTGCTCATGGGGCCCCCCGCTCTCGTTGATGATGCGGGAGGACGCCATCGCGCTGTTCGGGATCACCACCTCGATCTCGTCGCGGGTGAGGATGCGGGTGCTCCGCAGGCCGATCTCGGTGACCCGCCCGCGGGTGTCATCTTCGAGGATCAGGTAGTCGCCGAGCTTGTACGGGCCATCCGCGAGGATGAACAGGCCCGCGAACAGGTTGGCCAGGGTGTCCTTGGCCGCGAAGCCAACCGCGATGCCGACCACACCGGCCGAGGCGAGCCAGCCGGTGACATCGATGTTCCAGGCGAGCAGCACGAAGTAGGCCGCTCCCCCGAACACCACGGCGCGCCACGCGATGTCGAACATCGGCAGAGTGCGGGGCTGGACCAGGGCGTGCCGGTCCTGGTGCTCGACCAGCGTCTCCAGCATTCCATGGCCGACCCTGGACGCCGCCCAGGTCCACAGCAGCACCGCGGCGGTGCCCAGACCGCCGGCCGCCACCCGCCGGAGCAGCTCGTGGTTGGTGTAGGGATCGATCCACAGCCAGGCGGCGCCAAGGGCCACGGTCCAGACGGCCGGCCAGTGCACCGCCGCGACCACCAGGTCGTCGAGATCGTTGCGCGTGTTCTGGACGAGCCGCCGTGCCAGGCCGACGAGCAACCGGTCCACCACCAGGGCGGCCACTGCCGCACCGATGATCAGGGCCAACGCCCGCAAGACCGGGTCGCCGTCGGCTGAGAGCAGCCCGTGCCATGAGAGGAGGTGATCCATCAGCACCGTTGTACGTTGTACGGTGCTCTCATGCACCCTCACGCTCGCGTGCTCGGCATCGCACAGGACGGCGGCCACCCTCATGTCGGGTGTTGGCGGCCGTGCTGTGCCCCCGCGTGGGGCAACCCGGCACTCCGGCACCTCGCCGCCAGCCTGGCGCTGGTGGATGCACGAGGCCGGTGGCTGCTGGACGCGACCCCGCACCTCCCAGCGCAGCTCGCCTCGCTCGGACCGCCCGCCGATGGCGGACCCGCGCTCGACGGCGTGCTCCTTACGCACGCCCACCTCGGGCACCTCGCGGGGCTGCTGCAGCTCGGGCGCGAAGGCCTCGCGGGCGACGCCATCCCCGTGTGGGCGATGCCGAGACTGCGGGCGCTGCTGGCGAACAACCTGCCGTGGAGCCTGATGGTCGACCATGGACACATCCGCCTGTGCCCACTCGAAGAGACGGTGCAGATCGGCAGCTTCCGGGTGGAGGCCATCGAGGTCGATCACCGCGGCGAGGCCTCGGAGACGGTCGGGTTGCGCGTGTGGGGGCCCGAGCGCTCGCTGCTCTACCTGCCCGACATCGACAACTGGAACGCCTTTCCGCTCCAGTCGGTGCTCGCCGAGGTGGATCTTGCGTTCATCGACGGCACGTTCTGGAGCGGGGGCGAGCTCGGCTGGCGCAACCCGAAGACGGTGCCGCATCCGTTCGTGCTTGACACCATGGCCCTGCTGGCCGACGACCCGAACCGGAAAAAGGTGCGGTTCACCCACCTCAACCACACCAACCCAATCCTCGATCCGCTCAGCGAAGCGGCGGCCGATGTGCGTCGACGGGGCTTCGGGGTGGCGCGCCAAGGGGCGCAGCACCCGCTCTGAGGCTAGCGATGCCGCCGCATGAGGAGGCCCCGTGGACGACGTCGCCCAGATCACCGTTCTCGCAGGCGCCAATGTCCCCGACGGACCCAGCGACCTGCTGATCGAGATCCCTCACGGCGCCACCACCCGCGCGGAGTTCGTCGCGACCCGGGCGCACCTGGTCGGCGACCTCCCCGACGGGATCGAGGCGTTCTTCCACGTGAACACGGACGAGGGGGCGCCCGAGCTGGGAATGGCCATCGCACGCGCGGTGGTGGCAACCCGACCGCGCACCCGGGTCACCGTGATCCGGTGCACCCTGCCCCGCACCTTCATCGACACGAACCGGCTGGCCGATACGGTCAGCGGCGATCTGAACGCTGGCGGCGTAACGCCTGGGCTCCAGCCCTACATCCGCCACCCGGACGACCAGGCCTGGCTCCGCGCCCAGCACGCCCGGTACCAGGCCATCTGCGATGCGGCCTACACACAGGTCTGCGGCAACGGCGGGCTCGCGCTGATCCCCCACACCTACGCGCCACGCTCGGTGGGCATCGCCCGGGTGGACGACCGGATCGTCGAGGAGCTCCACCGGGTCTATGCACCCGACCTGGTGGACACCTGGCCCCTGCGACCCGAGGTCGACCTGATCACCCGCACCGAAGATGGCACCCGGTTGTCAGCCGACATCGCGGACGCTGTGTTCGCGGACCTCACCGCACTCGGACTGCAGGTGGTGGACGGCGACACCTACTTCCTGCACCCGTCCACCATGGGTGCCGTGCGCGCGCTCGCCTGGCCGGGCCAGACCCTGTCGTGGGAGGTGCGGCGAGACCTGCTCGCCGCCCACTGGCCGCCGTTCGAGCAGGCCGTGATCGACCCCGCCCGGGTCGCCCGGCTCGTTCCGCCGTTCGCAGAGGCCGCCGTGCGCTGGCTCGACCGGCGCTGACCCCTCAGCCGCGCAACAGCTCCTCCGCGATGATCAGCTGCCGCACCTCGTTGGTGCCGGCCCCGATCTCGAGCAGCTTGCCCGCCCGGTACAGCCGGTTGACCTCAGTCTCCCAGGCGAAGCCCATGCCGCCGTGGATCTGCACGGCGTGGTCGGCGATTGCCATGAACGAGCGCGCCGCGAACAGGAGGGAGGCCGCCGAGAGCTGGTGGATGCCGCCCCGGCCCCCCGCCCCGACCTCGAGGTCGTTGCACGCGGCGAGGGCCCGATACACCAGCGCGCGGGCGGCCTCGAGCTGGGTGTACATGTCTGCCAGGCGGCCCTGGATCAGCTGAAAGCTGGCGATTGGTCTTCCGAACTGCTTGCGTTGCCGGGCGTAGTCGAGGGACAGGGCGAGCGCCCGCTCCCCCATCCCGATGGCCGCCGTGGCCAGGAAGGCGCGCTCCAGATCGAGCCCGCTCATCACGATGCCCACGCCTTCGTTTTCGGCCCCCAGCCGGTTGGCCACTGGCACCTCGCAGTCCTCGAACACCAGCTCGCCCGTGGGCGATCCGCGGAACCCCATCTTGCGGATCTTCTGCGCCACCGAGAACCCCGGCGAGCCCTTCTCGACCACGAAGGCACTGATCCCGTGCGCACCGCGCTCGGGAGCGGTCTTGGCGTACAGCAGCACCACGTCCGCGATGGGACCGTTGGTGATCCACAGCTTGCGCCCCGTGATCCGGTAGTGGTCGCCATGCCGCACGGCCGTGGTGCACATGCCGCCCAGAGCGTCCGAGCCTGCGCCCGGCTCGGTGAGGCCGAGCGCGCCGACGAGGCTTCCGTCCGACAGGCCCGGGATCCACCGCTGCCGCTGCCGTTCGGTGCCGTTGCGCAGGATGTTGTTCATGCACAGGTTCTCGTGCGCACCCCATGAGAGCCCTACCGCCGGGTTGTATCGGGCAAACGCCTGCCCTGCGAGACCGGCACTGAACACGTCCAGCCCCGACCCACCCAGGGCCTCGGGCGCTGTGATGCCGAGGTAGCCGTGCTTGCCGAGCAGCGGGAACACGTGCTCCGGCCACTCCTCGTCGTTGTCCATCGCCTCGGCCAGCGGCGCTAGGTGTGCGCGGGCGAACGCGTCCGCGGCGTCGAGGATCGCGGATTGGTCTTCGCTCAGCTCGAACTGTGGCATCGGTCGTGGCTCCTGCAGCGGTCGCTCCGGTCCACACAGACGTTACCCAACCGGCAGGAGGGGCGCATGGGCCTGGTCGGCCTCGTCATCACCCACACCGCCCTCGCCGCCCCGGTGCAGCTGCCGTGCCCCCGTGCCGCGCACCCCGTGCAGTATATGATCGAGCACGCCCGCGAACCGGCGCTGGGACCGGGCTCGGGCCGGCTCGTCATCCGCCGCGTGGCCGACCTCGAGCTGGACGGCACCGCGCTGTTGCGGTGGCGTATCGGCCCGCGGGAGCTGGTCGAGGGTCCCGAGGGCGCCGCCGAGGCCCTGCGACTGGATCAGCAGGACACCCGTCCGCTGCAGATCGTCTGGCGCATCGATCCGTCGTACGCGATCACGGGGATCGACAACCTCGATGAAGTGCGCGCGGCGATGGACGGACTGCTGCCTGCCCCGGTGCTCGCCGACCCCGCCGCCCTCGCCGCGCTGCTCGCCCGCGACGTGGGCCCGCTCCTCAGCCTCGCCTGCGCCGGCATCGACCCGGATGGCCCCACACGCCGCACTGTGAGCGTGCCGAGCCCGGTCGGGCTCACGCCACTCCCAGCCCAGCTGTCGCTGAGCCTCACAGGGCAGGACGCGTCCACCATGCGGGTCGAGCAGATCCTGACGCTCGACCCGGATGCCGCTCGCCGGGTGCTCGGAGAGGTCACGCGCTCCCTCGGACTCGAAGGCGGCCTGCCGCCGCTCGACATCACCGAGACGGGCGCGTGGACACTCGACCGGACCACGGGGTGGCCCACACGGATCGCGATCGTGCGCGCGGTGAGTGCGATCGGCGAGCAACGCACCGATCGCACCACCTACACCCGGGTCATAGCGACGTCACCCAGTGGCGCCACGTCTCCTCCTTGAGGGCGTCTACCGCGTGTTTTGCCAGGGTGCGCCCGACCGTCTGAGTGCCGGTGTGGGCGGTGTAGTTGGTGGACGCATCCAGCGCTGCGGCCACGTAGTCGAGACCGCCATCGGCCACCGAGAGCACACCCTGAAGTGACTGCAGAGCGCCATCCTGGGACAGGCCCTTCTCGCTGACGAAGCGGTTCACCCAGTCGCCGGTGGTGCCGATGGTCTGGACGATGAACGCCTTCTTCGCCTCGATCGTGTCGCCGGGGATGCGGTCGCCGAGCTGGTCGAACACGGCATTCGATGACAGCGCGGTGCCGGCGAGCTCGGTGAACGTGGTGGTGAGCTTGCTGATGAAGTCGGGGCCCAGCGGCACCAGGCCGTCGAAGGTGACCCAGGCCGCGAGGCGCATGAGGTCGAACCGGGCATAGTCTTCGATGGCGCCGGCAAACCGGGCCAGGCCGGCGTTGCCCTCGGTGGGCATGCCGTTGAGCAGGCCGAAGGCGAGCAGCTCGGCCACCAGCTTGAGACCGGCGTCGAGGGCCTGCGTGGTGTCGGGCTTCGGCGTGAACTGCTGGAGGAAGCTCAAGCTGGAGAACATCGACGTGACCTTGCTGGCGGCGACGGCACCTGCCGCTGCCACGTCGATCTGATCCACCAGCGTGAACGCCTGCAGGGCGCGGCCGTACCTCGGATCGGCCGCCTCGAGCGCAGCGGCGCGCACCCGCACGGCGGCGATCAGCGCGGGGGGCGCGTCGGGCACCACGTCGCGCACGAGGTCGTCGAACGAGGTGATGTTGGACCACTCCCCGGGGACCACGCGGTCCAGCGTTCCGAGGGCAGAGACGGTGAGCCCGGATGCGGGCAGGGCGTCGACGGCGGCGATGACGGACACGGGTCCTCCCAAGCGGGGGCGCAGCATGCCATGTTGGGAGCCACGAGGAGAGTTCATGCGGTGGAACGTCATGGCACTCGCGCTCGGCGTGGCGCTCGCCGGGTGTGAGGACGAGGAGAAGGTGGTGGACACGGGACCCGTGCTGTCGGAAGTGACGGGCACCGGAGGCGTGGGAACCGGCGGCGCCGGCACCGGTGGCGCGGGGACGGGTACCGCTGGCGCGGGCACCGGAGGCGCGGGCACCGGTGGCGCGGGCACCGGCGGCGCTGGAACGGGCACCGGCGGAGCGGGCACCGGGGGCACGGGCACTGGTGGGGGTGGGTGCGCCCCCACGGCGGTCGACGACCTGCCTGACCTCTCCGGACCGACCTCCGATCCCGTGGCGGCGTGCAGCGAAGGCCCGGTGTGGGACGCCCTACCGGGGCATGCGAGCTGGTACAGCGGCGACTACGCCGTGGATGCCTGCGGGGTGGCGAGCGGGAGCGAGACCTGGCACGTGATCGCCAATGACCCGTGGATCGCCGCGGGAGGCGGCGACTGCGTCGTGGTCTGGCAGGTGGAGGGTGAGGTCGACGACGGCGCCGCGCTGTCCACCGGCACCGCCGAGTGGGCGGTGACCCTCACCACGGACGCCACGCTCACCACCTGCACGCCCGAGATGGCCGGTCCCGACTCGGCCGACACCACCTACCGGGTGACCCTCGGGGGAGATGCCTCGTTCGCGTTCCCCAGCGGCACCGTGTTCGGGACCGGCGCATGGAACCCGAACCATGCGGCGTGGCGGTCCGAGGTGAGCTGCTCGTTCCTGTAGCAGGCCGTAGCCGAACACCCATGTCACGCTCATCGGATGCCCCCGAGGTGCTGCTGGAGCGGGGCCATGCCGCCCACGGTGGGCGTTGCGGGCGGGCGCGCGCGGTAGAAACAGGTCGCTGACGAGCCTCCAGGCACTCGGCCCGCCGTCGAGCCGCGCCACGGCCGCGCCACGGCCGCGGCGAGCGCCGGGCGTTCGAACACGCTGGTGTGTCACCTGACGTGTACAGCACTAGCGCCGACGAGCGAACGCCTGGGGCCTACGCGATGCAGCCGTCCCATACGCCCGTGACCCCACCGAGGAGCTCGACATCCCCAACGAGGCAGCCCCCGCTGACGTGGCCCGTAGCGACGCCTCCGATGAACGTGAACTCGACAGTGCGTGTGTCGCGGTCGTACGACCAGGTGCCGGCGCCCCACGGTGTGACCGCTGTGCCGTCGCGGTAGGCGACGATGGCGCCGTGCGCGCACAGGGGCTCGGGCGAGTCGCAGCAGGTGGTGACTGGGATGACGAAGGGGAACCGGGCAGCCTCGGCCGGCGTGGCCAGAGCCAGGAGGGGAAGGAGCGCTACGAGGGCCTTCATAGGTGTGTTCTCCGTGAGTGATGCCCCAGGGTAGCTTGCCTCCGCCAGCGGTTGTGTCGCAGGTAGGTCGCACCCCCGTCGCCCTCGCCCACGACCGCACTCCTGGTGCTGTCCGCCAACCCGGAGACGCTCGAGAACGCTCGGCCGGCTGGCTCGACGTCGACCTGGTGCGCACCTGCTTCGTCATGGGCGAGGGGGTGGACCAGCTGTTCAAGGCCGTGCGCAAGGTGAACGGGCTGTTCGAACAGGGACCCCCTGCGGAGTCCTGACCCCCAGCGGAACCCAATACGAGGACAAGGACGAGGACGAGGACGAGGACGGGTCACGGTCGATGAGGAGGACTACCCGTCGCTCTTCGGGACCAGGCCCATCGACACCGGCGCCTCGCCCGAGTCCGGCCTCTGACCACGTCTCCCGGGCGCCGAGGCGGGCGCCGTCCACGTACCTACCGCACGGCTCACCCTTGAGGTGGATGGCGCCATCCGGTGACCACGAGACGCTCAGCGTCGCGTCGTGGCGCGGTTGTTCCCGCGAGTCCACCGTGACATTATACGTCGCCCGTCGGCGTGACCGGTATCGACGAAGCGGCGGCGCTCACCTTCCAAGGCGAGTTCCCCGCAGACGGCCTCATCCCTGCTCCGCCGGGCGACCTCGACGGAGACGGGCTGCCCGATCTCGCGTTCGGTGCGTTCGCGTCCGACGCCGGCGGCACCGACCGGGGGGCTGTCTACGTCTGGTGGGGCAGCGACATCTAGCTGACCTCAGCGGAGGCCTCTGACGCCTACGCCGGCGCCTTCCTGGCCACCAAGAAGTAGCTCGAGGTGCCCTCGAAGATGCTCTCGGCATCGACGATCTGAAAGCCGCCGTCCCCGGCGAGCAGATTGTCGAGTTCTGAACTGTCGACACTCCGAATCGGAATCGAGATCGCGCCGACCCGACACAAGGTACGCACGAGCAGAATCTGCAGACTCCCCAGGAAAGTCGCCCTGTCGCGGAAACAGGGTGTGACGGAGACCACCAATCCCCCGGGCCTCAACAGCTCGTGCATTCTGGCCACGGCCAGGTGGGGTTCGGGAATCGTGTGGAAGACATTGAAGGCCAGGATCACGTCGAACGACTCCTTCCCGAGCCCCTCTTCGAAGATGTCCGCTTGCGCAAAGGTGGCGTTCTCGAGGCCGTCCTGGAAGGCCTTCTCCGTAGCCAGCTCGATCATCTTCGCAGAGATGTCGATCCCATGGACCGACGTCACCCGTGCGGCGAGGTCACACGCCGTGGTCCCTGTTCCACATCCGTAATCGAGCACCACATCTGTTCCCCCGACGTGCTTTCTCGCGTTCTCACGGCTCCTTCGGTGGATCGCCTCGAATCGCTCTTCGGTTCTGTCGTAGTTGTCTGCCGAGGCATTCCAGAACTCCTCTGCTCGACTCATTGTTCGCATCCTTCTCTTTCCGGGGTTGGCCGATGGAGCGACAGGAGTCTCCACACGCGCACATCAGCACCCCATCCACGGGTGCCAGTTGCGGGGGGAGGTCGCGCTCACCCAGCATGTCGAGCAGGTCTCGCTCGATCGTTCGCGTGAGGCCGTCCAGTGGGATGTCGCTCGCCAGGCCCTCGAAAGCGGTGTCGGCGTTCATGAGTGCTGGTCTTGGCCTCCACTTAAGCGCACCCGCCACACTCCATGTGGTGCGTTTTCAGGACAGCTCGGTGCGCGGGTGGACCGCCTCACCGCTGAACAGCCCGCCACGCGTCTTCATCGCGCTGAGGTGCTGAGGCCCGGGTGGTCGTGCAGCGGGGGTTGTCGCGAAGGTCCGGGTGACGTGGGCATCTCCTGGGGCGACCTGCTCGATGGCGCCACCCAGCGAGGCTGGATTCCGGGTGTGCTCGCCCACGGCGTCGTCGTCGAGTCCGGTGGACAGGCGGCCCTGGCCAGGGCCTATGGGTGATTCGGGCTGTAGGGCAGCGCGCGGGCAGTGCGACGGCGCTTCGAGGCGGCGGACCCGATGGTGAGCGTAGGGATGCCCACCGCCAGGAGGCCGGCGCCGGCCCCGACCATGCGGTTGGCGGTGCGCGGCGGCTCGGCCAGGCCGGGGGTGAAGTCGGCGCCGGTGGCCGCGCCCACGGCGACCAGCGCGAGGCCGGTGGGGATCAGAGTGACCCCGGTCCACTGGAACACGCGCGCCGTGCGGTCGCGGCGCTCGGCGCGGACCTCGGCGGCGATCGGCTCGCGCACCGGCCGCTCGCGGATCGGCTTCTCGCGGACGGGTCGGGGTGGTCGCGGCGTCGGCGCTCTGCCGAACGTGCCACCGATGAACAGCGTCGGCGCGACCCTGAGCGCGATGTCCTCCACCAATGGGGCGGTGGCCTCCATGAAGGTGACCTCCAACCCCCACCGCAGCGCCTTGTCCTCGGGCTCCACCACGAGCCCGGGGTGCACCTGGTGCCAGGTGACGTCCTCGAACGTGGGGTTCACGGTGTACCCCACGTACGGCTTCAAGCCCTTGCCGACGTCGTAGCCGACGACGCCGCCTGCGAACGGCCGGGTGTACCAGCCGTCCGAGTAGATCGTCGTGAGCTCGGTGCCGATCCCTGCCCGGAATCCGAGCTCCAGCGGCGCGTCCAGGTCGGCGTCGAACAGCAGCTCGGCCTCGGCGACGACCATACCGGTGGGCACGCCTTGATTCACGACCAGGCCGACCCCCAGGTTGTCGGTCAGCCCCACCTCGAGGTCGACCAGGTACTGCAGCTCGCTGTCGCCGCCGTCGCCACTGACCCACTGCCCGACCCCGCCCCCGAGGCGCGCCTCGCCGCGGTCGACCACGTCGCCGCTGGAGCGCAGCCCGTACGTGGTGGGCGGCGGCATGCAGGCCAGGCTGAACGTGAGGAACGTCAAGAAGGCGGCGCCGAGCGCGGCGGTCTGGTGGGCTCGCTGGGGCATCGGTACCTCCTCAAGCAGAGCGTGCGTCGGTCGCGGCGCCTGGTCCATTTCACGGCGTTGCACCTCCGACGGGGGCGCTCGCCCGTGGTGAGCGCGCCACGCGCGGGCGAAGCGGCGTCACCACGGCGGCGATCGGACAGCGACTCGGTCAGAGCGCCCGGCACACGCGGCGGTATCTGGGGGTAGGCCGGGCGTTGGCGCCGGATGTGCGTGCCGACGCTGCAGCTCCAGCCGAACGCGCCGTCGTGGACGCTGGACGCTCTGGAGCGGTTCGCCACGCTCCCGCCAGACACCCAGCGCTACGTCGCCGAGGGGCTGGAGCGGGTACCCTGGGCTGACGCGCTGGACCGGGTGGCGCCGGTGCCCGGGCCATCGGCGGCGTCGATCGCGCGGGCCCAGGTTCCCGTTCGCGGTCCCGGTCCCGGTCGCGGTCGCGGTCGCGCTCCGCTCACCCCCAGCGCACGCACCGCTGGCTGATGTTCTCCCCTTCAAATCCCTCCACCGGGTACGACGCCTCCTCCGACCACGCGCTCGACGCACCCGCCGCCACGAGGATCGGCAGCCAGTGCTCATCGGAGGGGTGGTTGAGCACGAACGCCGGCGCCTTGTTCGGAGCGTCGATCAGCGCATCGAAGTCGCCGGCACCGATCGCCTCCACAGCCCACGCGTCGAACTCATGCGCCTGGGCGCCACTCGCCGAGTCGCCGGTGATGCCGTGGGTGAGGTTGCCGCTGCAGAAGAACACCACGCCGGACCGTCGGAGCGGTGCGAGGGCCCGACCGAGGGCGAACAGTCCCTCCGGACCGAGTCCCGTGGGCAGGCTCACCTGGAGGATGGGCACGTCGC
Organism: Myxococcota bacterium; assembly: GCA_047609825.1. Classification (GTDB taxonomy): domain Bacteria; phylum Myxococcota_A; class UBA796; order UBA796. The sequence goes on along the minus strand of JBLFXJ010000011.1, from coordinate 30,056 downwards.
CGTCGGGCACCATGTGCACCAGCGGGGTCCACACGCCATGGTCGAAGTTGCGCAGCTCGTCGTAGTACACCTCGCCGACCTGGGTGGTGGCCAGGGCGGCGACCTCCTGGGCGAGCCCCGGAGCGCCCCGGTAGGGGTACCGCACCTCGTACAGCTCCTGCGGGAACCCCGTGAAGTCGTAGTTCAGCGGGAACGCCTCCACAGCCCCGAGCGTAAGGGGCGTGCCGAGCCAGTGGGCAGAGAAGGCGAGAATCGCCCTCGCTTCGCCCAGATCCTCCCCCATGGCCCGCATCGCTGCGCCGCGGGCGGGATCGACGGCCAGCATCGGAGATCCGTGCCCGATGTACAAGGATGGAGCGGTCGGTCGACCGAGAGTGGCTTGGTCGCCGGCGCAGCCCACGAGCGCGCCCGCAGACAGTCCAGCCAACAGCTCGCGCCGCGTCGGTTCCATTCCCACCCCCACACCGAGTGTAGCGCGCTCCCCAGACGAGACGCGGGATGACGATCCCCCGATCTGCGGCACGGTTACCCGGGCGGCCATGTGGTGGATGCTCCTGATCGCGTGCAGTGGCGGAGACGGCTCGGGGGCGACGCCCCCGGCCGCGCTCGTGGAGTTCGGTGTTGCCCAGGCCGGCCAGTTAACCGACGCGGTGCGGGTCTCGGGCGAGGTCCGCCCGCTGGACCAGGCCGAGCTCGCGGCGGGCGCGGATGGGCCCGTGGCTCGGGTCACCGTGCGGGAGGGCGACCGGGTGTCGGCCGGCGACATCCTCCTGGAGCTCGATCTGGATCTGGCAGGCGCGCGCGCCGCCCGAGCGCGCGCCGAGGCCGACGAGGCCCGGCTGACCGCTGAGCGGGCCGCACGCGACCTCGCCCGGCTCGAACAGGTCGACAAGGGCGTGTTGGCCGAAGCGGAGCTCGACGCCGCGCGCACCCTCGCGGCCAGCACCGCCGCCCGACAGGCCGCGCTGGATGCCGCGGCCCGCGAGGCCCGAGCGCTGGTGGCCCGGCACCGCCTGCGCGCGCCATTCGATGGCGTGGTCGCCGCCCGCCGGGCCTCTCCGGGCGACTGGGTGAGCACCGGCCAGCCCCTGATCACCGTGGTCTCCGTCGACGCCATAGACATCCGGGTCGACGTAGCCGCAGCGGTCGCGGCCGCCGTGCGGGTCGGGGATCGGGTTGAGCTGGACGGCGGCCGCTCCGGGCGCATTGTGGGTGTTGTGCCTGCGCTTGACCCGGACTCACGCACAGCGCTGGTGCGGGTGGAGCCCGACGGTCCGATGGTCCCCGGCATGGCGATCACGGTGCAGTTCGAGCTCTCCATCGACCGCGCCGACGCAGTGCTCGTGCCCCGCGACGCCCTGGTGCTCGGCCCGGTGGAGACGCGCGTGATCAAGTCCGTCGACGGCGAGGCCGCTTCGGTGTCGGTCGAGGTGCTCGCCTCCACGGCGGACCAGGCCCTCGTGAGCGGCGACCTGGCGGACGGCGACCGGGTCGTGGTGCGCGGCAACGAGCGCCTGCGGGCGGGGCAGGCGCTGCGGGAGGCTGAGTGAGCGATCTCGACGGGGCGACCGGGCCCGTCGCCACCGCCATCCGCCGCCCGGTTGGCACCTTGGTCGCGGTGATCCTGGTGGTGCTGTTCGGCGCGCTGTCCGTCGTGGGCCTGCCCATCCAGCTCACCCCCGACATCGCCGTGCCCACCCTCTCGGTCACCACCCGGTGGCCCGGTGCTGCCCCCGCCGAGGTGGAACGGGAGATCCTGGAGGAGCAGGAGGAGGTGCTCAAGGGGCTCACCGGGCTCGAGCGCATGCAGTCCGACGCCGCCCCCGACCAGGGCACGATCACCCTCGAGCTCGCCGTCGGTACGGACCTGGACCAGGCGCTGGTGCGGGTGTCGAACAAGCTCGCCCAGGTGCCGTCGTACCCCGACACCGCCGACCAACCCGTCGTCTCCACCGGCTCCGCCTCCGGGCCCCCGCTGGCCGTCGTGCTGCTCCAGAACACCCAGTCCTCCGAGGTGGGCGCGTACCGGACCTTCGCCGAGGAGGAGGTGCTTCCCGCGCTCGAGCGGGTGCGCGGGGTCGCCTCCATCGACCTGTTCGGCGGACGGGAGACCGAGGTGGTGGTCCGGTTCGATCCCACCGCCCTGGCCGCGCGCGGCGTGCCCCTCACCCGCCTGCGCGACGTGGTGCGCGCAGAGCTCCAGGACGTGTCCGCCGGGCTGCTGCCCCAGGGAAAGCGCGAGTACACCGTGCGCACCCTCGCCACGCCCGAGACCATCGCCCAACTCGAAGACCTGGTGCTCCGGGCCGGCACCGCCGAATCGCCGACCGTGCGCCTGGGCGACGTGGCCACCGTGTCGGAGGGCCTGCGCATCCGCCGCGCCTACGTGTTCGGCAACGATCGCGAGTCCCTGGCGCTGCTCCTCCGACGCGAAGCCGGCTCGAACGTGCTCGAGGTGACCGAGGAGATCAAGGAGGTCGTGGCCCGGGTGGACCGGGATGTGCTCGGCCCCCTCGGACTCGAGCTGAACGTGGTGAACGACCAGACCGCCTACATCTACGGCGCGCTTGGCTTGGTGCGGCAGAACCTGCTTGTGGGCGGCCTGCTGGCCTCGCTCGTGCTCCTGCTGTTCCTCCGGTCCTTCCCCGCCGCCGCCCTCGTGAGCATCGCCATCCCGATCTGCGTGGTGGGCACGGCCCTCGGCATGTCACTGCTCGGTCGGTCGGTCAACGTGGTGTCGCTCGCCGGCATGGCGTTCGCGGTCGGTATGGTGGTCGACAACGCCATCGTGGTGATCGAGGCCATCGACGGTCAGCGGGCCCTCGGGAAGAGCCCCGCGCGCGCCGCACTGGATGGCACACAGGAGGTGTGGGGAGCCATCCTCGCCAGCACGCTGACCACCGCTGCCGTGTTCCTGCCCATCGCCACCTGGGCCGACGAGGTGGGCGAGCTGCTGCGCGACGTGGCCATCGCCGTGAGCGTGTCGGTCTTCCTCTCCCTCGCGGTCAGCGTGTTCGTGATCCCCAGCTTCGCCGCCCGGATCCTCCGCGCGGAGCGCACCCCTTCCACCGGCCCGCTGGTGCGCGCGGGCGCAGCCATCCAGGCCGGCATCGTCTGGGTGGTGCGCCGCATCACGGCCCGGCTGCTCCCGGCGGCCCTGGTCACACTCGCCGTGCCCGCCGCGATGACCGCGCTCGCCCTGCTCTTGCTCCCACCGATGGAGTACCTGCCCACCGGCAACCGCAACTTCCTGTTCGGCGTGATCGTGCCGCCCCCCGGCTACTCGGTGGACGAGGTGCGACAGATCGGCGCGAAGATGCAGGCCGCCCTCCAACCCCACCTGGGGGTCGACGTGGACGGCGTTCCGGCTATCCGACGGTCGTTCTTCGCCGCGCGGCCGAACCAGGCCTTCATGGGGGCGGCCACGGTCGACCCCGACCGCATCGGCGAGCTCGTCACGTTCTACCGCGCCCAGCAGCGCACCTTCCCCGGGGTGTTCGGCATCGCGAACCAGGCGTCGCTGTTCGGCCGGTCCATCGGGTCATCCCGAGCGGTGGAGATCGACATCACGGGGCCGGACCTCGAGGTGCTGGTTGCCCTCGGGGGCCGGATGATGGGCATGCTGGGCGAGGCCCTCCCCGACGCCCAGACCCGCCCGATCCCCGGCCTCGACCTGGGCGCGCCCGAGATCCACGTGCGCCCCCGCCGCGACGATGCCGCCCGGGTCGGGCTCAGCGGTGCCGAGCTGGGCGTGATCGTAGACGCGCTGGTGGATGGCGCGATCATCGGCGAGCTGGGGCGCACGGGCGAGCCGAAGCGCGACGTGGTGCTGCGCGGCCTGGATGACGGGGTGGCCGACCGGGGCGCCCTCGCCAGCGCCCGCATTGCGACCCCGAGCGGCCAGACGGTGCCGCTGTCCACGGTGGCCGACATCGTGGAGACCGTCGGACCCACCACCATCCGGCGGGTGGAGCGCCGCCGTGCGATCACGCTGCAGGTCTCGCCGCCGGAGGCCGTGGCCCTCGAAGCGGCGCTCAAGACCATCCGCCAAGACGTGGTGGCGCCGCTGGAAGCCGAGGGGCTACCCCCCGGGGTGCGGGTGTTCATCTCGGGAACCGCGGACGATCTGTCCAATGCGCAGCGGCGGATGGCCGGCGTGCTCGGGCTGGCCGTGGTGATCTCGTTCCTGCTGCTGTCCGCACTGTTCGAAGACTTTCTCGCACCCGTCGTCGTGCTCGTGACGGTACCGCTCGCGGCCGCCGGCGGCGTGGGCGGGCTCCGTCTTGTCGACGCCCTGCTCGGTCCGCAGCCGCTGGACGTGATGACGGCGGTGGGCTTCGTGATCCTGCTCGGCGTCGTGGTGAACAACGCGATCCTGGTGGTGGACGGCGCCCTGGCACAGATCCGCGACGGACTGAACGTGCCGGATGCGCTGGCCTGGGCGGTGGACCGTCGCACCCGGCCCATCGCGATGTCGGCGCTCACCTCCCTGGCCGGGCTGCTCCCCCTCGTGCTGTTCCCCGGCTCCGGCAGCGAGCTGTACCGCGGCGTCGGGGCGGTGGTGCTCGGCGGGCTGGCGGTGTCCACAGCACTCACCCTGTTCGTCGTGCCGCCCGTGTTCCGGGTGGTGTGGTTCCTCGGGCGGCGCGGATGATCGCCGCCCTCGCCCTCACCGCGTTCGCCATGGACCTCGACGGAGCCCGGGTCCGGGCGACGGAGCGCGCGCTGGCGGTGGAGCTGGCTGCCGCCGAGCGCGACGCGGCCCGCGGGGCGACCACCGCGGCGACCACCGACGCCTTGCCGGCCGTGAGCCTGTTCGCGTCGGCGAACACCGGTGCCGGCCTCACGGCGTTCGGGTTCGAGCGGCCGGTGGCCGTGCAGCTGGGCGCCGGCGTGCAGGCCTCCTGGGCGTTGATCGCCCCGACAACCTGGGCTGCGGCCACCGCGTCGCGCCGCACTGCCCGGGGTCGGGACGCGCTGCTCGCCTGGGCCCGGGTCACCGCACGCCACGACGCCACCTCGGCATACGCCGACGCATGGTCCGCTGCCCGCGCGGTGGAGGCCATGGACCGCTCGGCCGCGGACGCCCGCCAGGGCGCCGACGCGGTGGCCCAACACGTGGCCGCAGGGCTGCTGCCGCCCGTCGATGGGGCCCGCGCCGAGGCCGACGCTCGAGCGGCCGAGGCGCTGGCGGTGGAATCGGCGGGCGCCGTCGGCATCACCTGCGCGGCACTGCAGGCGCTCCTCGCCGAGCCCGTCACCGGCGTGTGCGCGCTCGAGCCGCCCGTGTGGTCCGAGCCCGGCACGGGAGGGTCGCATCCCGCCCTGATCGCGGTGGAGGAGGCCCTGGACGCCGCCCGATCCGGGCGCGCGGGTGCTGTCGGTGGAGCGCTGCCCACGCTGACCTTGGACGCCACCGCCGCGACCTACGCCGCCGACGGCAACGTGGGCCCTGGATGGTCGGCCGGTGCGGTCGCGCGGCTGCCGCTGGACCCCGGGGTTGGCGGCGATGTGCACGCCGCCTCCGCACGATTGCGGGCTGCGACCGCCCTGCGCGCGAACCAGGCCCGCGACCTGGAGCGGGCACGGGTGGCCAGCGAGGCCCAGCACGCCGCTGCACTCGCCGGACTCACCGCCCGTGTCGCCGCGCGTTCAGCCGCAGAGCAGGCGTGGTCACTCGTGGACAGCCGATTCGCCGCCGGGCTCCTGCCACTCACCGACTGGCTGGCCGCGCGCCGCGCCCTGCAGGATGCGCGGGTGGCAGAAGTGCGCGCCGAGGCTGCCCTTGGCGCCGCCCTCGCCGATCTCGAGGCCGCCCGCGGAGTCACCGCTCCCTGACGCCGCAGAGCACGGGCCTCAGAGTCCGGAATCACCCGGACCGGTGTCGCCGGTCTCGCCGAGCGCTCCGGTGTCGCCCGTGTGGCCCGAATCGGTCTCCGAGTCGGTCGGCGGGTCGGACGTGTCGCCAGTCTCCACCGGGGTGGTGAGGGTGGTGCTCCCCGCGAGCACGCTCGCCGACAGCGGAACGACCAACGAAGGCGTCACCGGGTCGTTGGTCTCGATCAGCAGCTGCCCACCGAACTCCGCAGGTAGATCCAGCGGGATCTCGTAGGCCACGCGCACATCCGCCGCGGTGGCTCCCGAGAGGGAGAACGGCTCGAACGCCTCGGCGAGCACGAAATAGGGCAGGCCCTCTGGCACGGTGATGGACCGCACCACCAGCTCGCCGTCGCCGTTGTTGCGGATGGTGATCGGCATGGCTCCCGTCTCGCGGTCCATACCCACCGAGAACTCCAGCGCCACAGCGATCGGCACCGCCTCGACCTCGCCCGCGCGCGCCACGCCGGTGAGCCGTACGGGGATCGCGCTCCGAACGGTGGAGACGCTCATCGTGGCCTCGAACTCACCGGCCTCGGACGGCATGTATTGGACGGTGAGCGTGACCCCGTCGTTGCCCGGGATCGTGGTGGGGAGCTCCGGCGACGTGACCGAGAACGCATCCGGCCCAGCGATGTCGGCCGTGAGCCGGACCTCGCCGTCGGTGTTGTTCCTCACCGAGAGGAACACGATCTCGCTCTCCCTGAGCGCCACCTCACCGAACCCGATCAGCTCGCGGGTGACCTCGAGGTCGGCCTCGACACTTGGCGGGTTCGACTTGTCGCCGTCGGCGCAGGCGAGGGCGAGTACGAGCAGCGGGACAACACGCATCTGCGCTCCAGTGGCGACCGAGTCTAGCCTGCGACGTCACGATCGACCGCAGTTCACACCCAGACCACCCGTCCGTCTTTGCGCGGGTCACTGCCGACGCCGTGCGGAAGGACCGCCTGAGCGCCGCCGAGCTGCCATGACGGCGCGTCCCGCTCCACGCGATGCCCACGGTCTTCCAGGTCCGCCGCCGCTTGGTCATCGAACCCCGATTCGAGCAGCACCCGGCCGTCGTCGGTCCACCGCCAGCGTGGAGCGTCGATCGCCGCCTGAACGCCGGAACCGGCCTGCCAGCCCGTGACCAGCTGCACATGCCCTTGAGGCTGCATCTGCCCGCCCATGCAGCCGAACGCGCCCCACCCGTCGGCGGTGCGGAGCAACGCCGGGAGGATCGTGTGGAATGGGCGCTTGCCCGGGGCGAGCGCGTTGGGATGGCCGGGGTCCAGCCGGAACCCCGCCCCGCGGTTCTGCAGCGCGATGCCGGTTCCCGGCACCACGATGCCGCTGCCGAAGCCGTGGAAGTTCGACTGGATCACACTCGCCACAGTGGTGCCGTCCGACACGCAGAGCAGCACCGTTCCGCCGCGGATCCCAGGATCGGGCACCGGCGGACCCGCGCGCTCGCCGATCTGTGCGGCACGACTGCGCACGTGCGCCGGCGAGAGCAGCGCCGTCGGGTCGGCGCGGTCGGACACGGTGGCGTAGGCATCGGCAAACGACAGCTTCACGGCCTCGATCTGAGCGTGCACACCATCCAGCGATTCCAGCATTGCGAGCGCCTGCAGCGCCACGACGCCCTGGGTCGGCGCGGTCATGCCCACCACCTGCTGGTCGCGGTAGCGCGCGGTGAGCGGCTTCACCCAGCGTGCCTGGTGCAGCGCGAGGTCGTCTGCGGCCAGCGCGCCCCCCGTGGCCCGGCTGTGCTCCACCAGTCGCTGCGCCAGCCCCCCCGTGTACAGCGCACACGGATCGGCGACCAAGGCAGCCAGGCTCGCCGCGAGGTCGGGGTTGCTGAACCGTTGGCCGGCCCCAGGCGGCAGACCTCCGGGCAGGAACACCCGCCGCCACTCGCTGAACGCCCCGAACCGCGCCTCGGCCCGGGCCCACGCCGCGGCGGTGATCGGACCCACCACGAACCCGTCCTCGGCCAGCCCGATGGCCGGCGCGAGCAGCCGCCCCCACGGGAGTCTGCCGAACCGGTGGTGCAGCGCCCGCCAGCCGCTCACCTGGCCCGGGACCGTCACCGGCAGCCACCCGGTGAGGGGAACCGCGTCGTGCTCAGCCCGCACGGCGTCCACGTCCAGCCGTCGCGGACTGGCGCCGCTGGCCGCCAGCGCAGTCACGGCGGATCCATCCCACACCAGGGCGAACAGATCGCCGCCAAGCCCGTTGCTCGTGGGCTCGGTGACCGTGAGCGCGGCCGCCGTGGCGATGGCTGCGTCGGCCGCCGACCCGCCAGCCCGGAGCACGCCGGCACCCGCCTCTGCGGCGTGTCGCTCGGAGGTGGCCACGCACGGCGGACTGACCCTCACTCCGACCCTCCTGCCAGCGCCTCCACCACCCGCCGCACCTCCTGCGACCGCTCACGGGGGCACACGAGCACCGAGTCTCCGACCCGCACCACCACGAGGTCCGACACCCCCACGAGCGCGACCGTGCCGCCATCCGTGTGCACGATGTTCCGGGCCGAATCGATCAGCACGGGCGTCCCAGATACCACATTCCCCGAGGCGTCTGGAGCGCCCACCTCGGCCAGCGCCGACCACGAGCCGAGGTCGCTCCACCCCACATCGGCGCGCAGCCCGACCACCGGTGGGGTGCCCGCCGCGGCGAGGGGCTCCATCACACCGTGGTCGAGGCTCACCCCAGGCGCCTCGGCGAACGCGTCCTCACCGGCGGCGATGTGCTCCAGCACCCGATGCAGCGCCGGGAGGTGTACCGCGATCACCGACCGGAGCACGGACGCGCGCGCCACGAACACGCCGGCGTTCCACAGGTGTCCTGCCGCCACGAACCGTGCCGCCGTCTCCCGATCTGGCTTCTCCGTGAACCGCACCACCCGGTCGCCATGGCGCTCGAGGTACCCAAAGCCTGTCTCTGGGCGCGTCGGCGGCACGCCCAGGGTCACCACGGCGCCCTCCGCTGCCCGCTCTGCCGCCACCGCCAGCAGCTCACGGAACGCCGCACCTCGCGCCACGTGGTGGTCGGAGGGCAGCACCGCGAGCACGGCATCCGGATCCACTCCAGCCACCGCCAGCGCAGCCAGCCCGATGGCCGCCGCCGTGCCCCGCGCGCACGGCTCCACCACCAGCCGATCCTCCCCCAGGGCGGGCAGGTGCCGACGGACCTCTGCCGCGAGGCCCGCCGACGCCACCACCCAGGTGCGCTCCGTCGGAACCAGCGGGCCGATGCGCTGCACCGTGCGCACCAGCAGCGATTCAGCACCGCCGATGGGGAGGAACTGCTTGGGGCGCGCTGGCGTGGACCATGGCCAGAACCGCGTGCCCGAGCCCCCTGCGAGCACCACCGCGTGCAGGCTCACCGCATCGACCGCTTGCCGACCGTCCACAGGATCAGCACGTAGCGGGCGCCGCGGGTCACCGGCGTGACCCGGTGGTTCATGTACGACGGGAACAGGATCGCCTTGCCCAGCGCGCGGGTCGGCGTGAGCTCCTTGCCGCCGGTGAGGAACTGCAGGTCGCCGCCGTCATACTCCTGCGGCGCAGACAGCAGGATCGTGCTCGACACCTTGCGGAGCGACGCGATGCCCCGGTCACCCAGGTCGGAGTGCCACTCGAAGTGGCCGCCGGTGGGGTAGCGCAGGAGCTGCAGTGGCTCCATGTACCCGATACGGAACCCCCAGGCGCGGTCATTCGCGGCGTTCACCGCCTCGGACAGCTTGTCGTAGATCCACTGGGTGTCGGGGGTGGCCAGGATGTGGGTGCGTTCGGTTCGCCGCACCGACGTGTCCACCGCGTGCGACCGTGTGGGGCCGCTGCCGTCGCGGGCGACCGGGATCGGAGCGTCATCCCAGCCGAGGGAGTCGCGCAGGGTGATGATCCGCCGGCACTCCTCAGCGTCGAACACGCCATCCACCCCGACGCAGGCCGCCATCTGGGCGGTCTGGGCGGACTCGAGGGAGCGCACGAGCGCGGGGGTCAGGGGCGCGAGACGGGCCATTGGGGCCTCCGCATCGCTCGTAGCACGCTACCGGCCGGCATGGCCCGCGGCCAACCGCGGGGTCAGAGCACCAGCGTGAGGGCCGACGCCATGATGGCCGAGGCGAGGAACGACGCGACCGCTACGACCACCAACGAAGACAGGGGCGCGGCTGGCGGCTGAGTGTGGAGGTGCCGAACCTCCACTTGCATGGCCTTGTCGGGTGGAAGGCCGATTTCTGGGTCGTCCCACGACGTGTCGGGGTCGGCGTCGACGTCTGCGTGGTCGCTGATGAGCATTGAGCACCTGGGGAGGTGGAGCAACATGGCCCGGCGACGCCTGACATGGGCTGACATGAGCTTTGCAGCCGGCCACGGGTCGCCGAAGTGGAGTATCGTGCCGCTGATGCACTGCGACCACTGCGCCGCCTCCATCCCTGCCGGCGAGCCGCGTTGCCCAGCCTGCGGTCGAATGCCCCCCACCTGGGTGGACGGCGTGAACCCCTCCAGCGCGCCGCGGAACGGCCCGCTGCCCGGTAGCGCGGACGCCCGCCTGCTGCCTCCGGGCACTCTGCTGGCCGACACCTACACCATCGTCGACAAGCTCGGCGAGGGTGGGATGTCGGTGGTGTATCGGGCCCACGACCGGACCCTGGACCGGATGGTCGCGATCAAGGCGCTCCATCCGAACCTGGTGGGTGATGTCGGCATCCGACGACGGTTCTTACGGGAAGGTCGGCTCAGTCGCGGCCAGACCCACCCGAACATCGCCACGGTGTTCGACAGCGTGAATGATCAGGGCGTGCTCGGCCTGGTGATGGAGCTCGTGCCCGGGGTGACGCTGCAGGAGATCGTGCGCGGGTGGGCCGGTCATATGCCGCTCGCTGAGCTGCATGCGGTCGCCATCGACATCCTCTCGGCGCTCGAGTCCGCCCACGACCGGGGCGTGGTGCACCGCGACCTGAAGCCCGGCAACGTGCTGGTGCGCCACGAGGGGGGACGGCCGCGGGCCAAGGTGATCGACTTTGGCATCGCCAAGGTGCTCGAGGGTACCACCTACACGATGACCGGGGCGCTGCTCGGCACCTGCCGGTACATGTCGCCGGAGCAGGTGCAGTCCCAGCCGGTGACCCCTCGGTCCGACCTGTACGCCCTCGGCGTCACGCTGTACGAGGCCGCGACCGGCCACCCGCCGTTCGATGATCTGTCCCACTTCGCCCTGATGATGGCCCATGTGAGGCGCCAGCCCGAGCCCCCCTCCGCCCGACGCGATGACCTGCCGGCCGGCCTCGACGCCGTGCTCCTCCGATTGCTCGCGAAGGACCCCGCTGACCGGCCCCGGTCCGCTGCGGAAGTGCGCGAGGCCCTGGCCGCCGTCCTCCCGGCACCGCCGGTGGAGCGCGTCCGGGAGGTCGCGGCCCACCCGGGCGGCCATCCCCTGGTGCACGTCCCGGCGGGCCTGTTCCTGCTCGGGCCGGACCGTCGCTCCGTGTACCTCGACGCGTTCGGGATCGACCCCTACCCGGTGACCAATGGCCAGTTCGCCCGGTTCTCGAGAGTCACCGGCTACCGGTCCTCGTCGCCCCGATTCCTCGCCCACTGGCGCGGTGCACCCGAACCACCACCCGCCCTCGTCCACCATCCCGTGGTGTTCGTGTCGTGGGTCGACGCCAGCACCTACGCCAGCTGGGCCGGCCTGCGACTGCCCTCCGAGGCCCAGTGGGAACGCACCGCCCGCGGCCCCGACGGGCGCCGGCATCCGTGGGGCAGCGAGCGCCCCACCGCCGATCATGCCAACTTCGGGCGGCGCCACCGGGGCACCACATCGGTCGACGCCCACCCAGGGGGGGCCACGGCCCTCGGGGTGCACGACCTGGCGGGAAACGTGTGGGAGTGGTGCTCAGATGCCGACGACCCCGAATTCTACGCCAAGGGTCCGAGAGCCAACCCACGGCACCTGAGGCCGGCCAGCGACCCCACGCCACGGGTGGTGCGGGGCGGCTCGTGGCTGTTCGACGACCCCCGCGCGCTCCGGGCTACGGCCCGCCGCGCCCATCCCCCGGCCACCTGGTCCGAAGGGATCGGCTTCAGATGCGCCTGGTAGGCGCTGTGCCCACCAAGGACCCGGATCGAACGTGACCTCGGAGGAATGATGCGCGCAGTGGTGTGGACCGGCCCTGGTGGCCCCGAGACCCTGGAGCTTCGAACGATCCCCGATCCGGAGCCTGTGGACGGTGAGGTGCTGATCCGGGTCCGGGCGTTCGGGCTCAACCGCTCGGAGATGTTCACCCGGCAAGGCCACAGCCCGGACGTGCATCCGCCGCGGGTGCTCGGCATCGAGTGTGTGGGCACCGTGGTGGCGGCTCCGGGCACGGACCTGACGGCCGGGCAGACCGTGGCCGCGATGATGGGTGACATGGGGCGGTCGTTCGACGGCGGCTATGCCGAGCTGTGCCGCGTGCCGCGTCGCTGTGTCTTCCCGATCACTACGCAGCTTCCGTGGGCCACGCTCGGCGCCCTGCCCGAGATGTTCCAGACGGCGTCGGGCTCCCTCGACGCCGCCCTCGACCTGCGCCCGGGCGAGACCGTGCTGATCCGCGGCGGCACCTCATCCGTGGGCATGGCCGCCGCGACCCTCGCGAGGCAGCGCGGCGCCACGGCCTGGGCCACCACCCGCACGGAGGCGAAGCGGGCGGCGCTGGAGGCCAACGGCGTGGAGCGGGTGTTCCTCGACGGCGGCACCATCGCCCCCGCCGTTCGCCAAGCGCGCCCCGAGGGCGTGGACAAGGTGCTCGAGCTCATCGGCACAACCACCCTGCTCGACAGCCTGAAGTGCGCCCGCCGCCAAGGCATCGTGTGCATGACCGGCATCCTCGGCGGGTCCTGGGTGCTCGATTCCTTCGAACCGATGGGCGACATCCCGCACACCGTCCGGCTCACGATGTACTCGGGCGGGACCTCCGACGTGACGGCCGCCTCGCTCCAGGCCTACGTCGACGCCGTGGCTGCAGGCACCACGCCGGTGGCCATCGACCGCGTGTTCACGCTCGATCAGGTGCCCGAGGCCCATGCGCACATGCAGGCGAATCGGGCACGTGGCAAGCTGGTGGTGGTCACCAACCCCAGCGACGCAGGCTGACAGATGAAACCCTCGACGATCCCTCTGTCCACCCTCCTGCGTCGCGACGCGACCTGCCACTCCGCGTGGGTGTTCGCCAGCTGCATGTCGGTGTTTGCCGCACTCGCGATGCAGGGCTGGTGGGTGGACCGGTTCGGGCAGTGGGTCGAGCCGCAAGGTCCGCTGCGCACCGTGGGGGTCATCCTCGGCGCCTGGCTGCTCGCTGGAGCGGTGATCGGCTGGCGCGTCTGGCGGGTGCGGATCGCCTTGGCCGGCGGACGGGGCGAGGGGTGGATCACAGCGCGCCATGTGACCAAGCTCGGCGCCACCCTCACCGCCCGGTACAAGGCGGGCCCCCTCACCTATGACACGCAGCACACCGTGCGTGGCGGGCCGCCGCTGCCGGTGGAGACCCGCGTGATGGTCGCATTCCCCGAGGACTCCCCGGGATCGGGCATCATCCTCGACGCACTGCAGTAGATCCGAGCACGGGGCCGTCGTCCAGCACCGCCGCCCATCAGGTTCATGTCGACGGCAGACGCCAGTCGACAGCACCCCGAGCACCGACGTAGGGGAGTGCAGACACGAGGTGCCGCGTGGACCGACTGCGCTCCCTGAAGGCCCTGCTCCACGACGCGGTGGACGCGACCACCGAGCTGGTGAGCGAGGGGCATGCCTCCGCCGCGCGCACCACGGTCGCCGCGCTGTCCACGGTCCCCGGGCTGGCCGAGCCCGTGGCCGCTGTGGACATGGTGCGTGGCGTCACCACCGAGGCGGTGCTCGCATCGGTCCGCGCCGTGAACCGGGTGGTGGAGGTGGCCTCGGATGCCGCGCTCGATGTGACCACCACGCAATCCGGCCCCGCCGACACCGTGCCGATGCATGCCGAGGCCTTGTTCACCGCGGCGGGTGCGGCAGACCAGCTCACCGGCGTGCTCAACGGCTTCGTCGGCGACCACCTGCGCCACCGGCGCAACGGCCTCGACCTGGGCATGGCCCTGCGCCACGGCGCACGCGTGCTCGACGTCAGCGACCCCGACAGCCTGTCCGAGCTCGGCGACCGCGTCGTGGTGTTGGTGCATGGGCTGTCCACCACCGAGGCCTCGTGGTCCCTGGGCGCCGACCGCGCGCTGGGCGATCCCGCCGCTACCTTCGGCACCCTGCTCGAGCAAGACCTCGGCTACACCCCGGTGTATGCCCGGTACAACACCGGGCTGCGCGTGGCGGAGAGCGGCCTCGCCCTCGCCACCCTGCTCGAGCGCCTGCACGCCGCCCATCCCCTCCGCGAGCTGGTGCTGCTCGGCCACAGCATGGGTGGGCTCGTGTCCCGCGCCGCCACCCACGCCGCCACCGAGCAGGGCCATGGCTGGCGCGACGCCCTCACCCACGTGGTGTGCCTCGGCTCCCCCCACGGCGGCGCCCCGCTGGCCCGATTCGGCGAGCTGGCGGCGAGCGCGCTCGGCGCGGTCGACCTGCCTGCAACGCGGATCATCGGGCAGCTGATCGGCGGGCGCAGCGTCGGCATCCGCGATCTCGAGCGGGAGCATGCGCCCGACCTCGGACCGCTGCTCGATGACGTGACCTACCTGTTCCTCGCCGGAGCCGCCCTGCCCGACCCCGACCACGCCGCCGCCCGCGCCGTAGGCGACCTGCTGGTGGACGTGCGCAGCGCCGAGGGCCCGGACCATGCGCACCCGAACGTGAACCGGCGGCGGCTCGGCGGCGTGCTGCACCACGCGATCCAGGTGGACCGGCGGGCCTATGACGAGCTGCACGCCGTGCTCGCCGGCACCGCGCCAGGGGCGTAGGCCGTCCCACTGCGGATGACCGCCGCGGCCGGCTACGCTGACCCCATGCTCCTGCTCGTCCTGCTCGGCTGCACCGCCGACCCCCCGAAGTCCAGCCCAGCGGACTCCGGCTCCACCTCGCTCGTCGGCTCCACCCTGGTGCTCAACCTCGACCCCGAGCGACGGTTCCTCGCCATCCCGGCCTCCACCTTGCCCCCGTTCGTCGAGCTGGATGTGGACGGCGCAGATCCTGGCAGTGTGCGGTTCCGCCTCGAGACCGCGACCGGCGCCCTCATCTCGAACGACACCGGCCCGGGCCTGGCACCGGTCCCGAACCAGCGGGTGGAGATCACCGTCGGCGACATCACCTGGGCCCTGTCCCTGGTCCCCGACGACCTGCCGGTGGTCAGCGGGCCGGGCGGCGACGTGGACGGGTTCTTCTTCCTCACCCCGCGGGAGCGCGGCGCCCCCTACCCCCCGAGCGGCTACGGCAAGTACCTGCTCGTGGTGGACGGCGCGGGCGTGCCCGTGTGGTGGCGCGACACCACCGGCCTGTCGAATGACTTCCGGGTGGGCGGAGACGGGCTGTTCAGCGCCCAGACCTTCCTCGACGGTGCGCCGAAGCGGGAGTCGGTGCGGATCGATCCCGTAGGCGGCGCTGCCGTCGAGCGCTGGGTGCCCACCGCACCCGACGGCTGGGAGGATGCGTGGACCGACCCGCACGAGCTGCAGGTCAACGCCGACGGCACGGTGCTCACCGTGATCACGGGGACGGACACCGTCGACCTAAGGTCGGTGGGCGGCGACGAGGTGGGCGAGGTGCAGCAGAGTGCCGTCCAGCTGCTCGCTGCCGACCGCAGCGTGATCGCGCAGTGGGAGGCCGAGATCGTCGACATGACCACGCTTCCGCCCGACGCCATCGCCACCGAGTCCGAGCGGGCTCCCTGGCGGTGGACCCACATCAACAGCGCTGAGGCGGTGGAGGATGGCTGGCTGCTGTCACTCCGGACGCCCGGCGAGGTGGTGAAGGTGCGCCGCGACACCGGCGAGGTGGAGTGGCGGTTCGGGGGCATACACTCCGACTTCACCCTCACCAACGACGGCGGGTTCTTCGGCCAGCACAGCGTGCGCTGGCTCGGCGACGACCGACTGATGCTGTTCGACAACCGCACCAACTTCGGGTCGCCCACGCTCGGTGATGCGCGATATGTCGAGTACGCCCTCGATCTTGACGCGATGATGGCCACGCTGGTGGACAGTTTCGAACTCCAGGGCGCGGGCGGCGTGGACTACACCGGCCACGTGCAGCGACTCGCCGACGGGCGCACGGTCGTGGGCTGGGGCTCGGTGCAAGAGCTTGACGACGGGTCGCGCGCGCCGTCGATCCACGTGCTCGAGCCGGACGGCAGCGTCAGCCTGGAGCTGGCGCTGCCGCTCGGCATGTACAGCTACCGCGCGTGGTACGCCGAGGGCGACCCCATCGAGGGCAGCTGGTGGCGGTCGGAGCCGCCGCCGCGCTGAGGGGCCTCACCCGACTACTTCGACAGGGTGTAGCTGCCGGATGCCATGAGCGCCGCGTTGGTCCAGTCACCCGACCCGGTGCACGCTACGAGGTCGTAGGTGCCGTCGATGGTGACGCCGTCGTACTCGCCGCTGATCGAGCCATCGCTCGCCACATTGCCGACCGCATCCACGTCGCCGAAGCTCGTGCCGAAGGTGATCGTGAGGGCGCCATCGGCCGAGAGGTCCGCCGTGACCGAGCCCGCGTCGTCGCCGGTGTAGCTGCCCGTGTGGGCCCCAGCGCAGGACGCAGCGTGGTCGGCTCCACCACCTCCGGTCCCTCCGGTGCCTGCACCCCCGCCGGTTCCGCCCGTCGCCGTGCCGGTCGCACCGGTCGTCGCCGCAGACGTGTCCCCAGAGTCATCTTTGTCGCCACCACAGGCCACCAGAGCGACCACCGCCACGCACAGCGTCCGCGACCGGCCGGACCGTCCACCGAATCGTAGTCGCCGCGACGCGCCGGCCGTGAGCTACGACACCGGGCCGCGACCGCCGCGTCACCCACCGCGGTGGTCCCAGCACTCAGCCGCGCTGAACGCCTCTTCAGGCAGCGCCGCCTGGATCGGTGAGACATTGACAGGAAACTGATCTTCTCCACGGGACGGCGGGGGGCTATCCTCCCCACCATGGAGGCCACATGATCGCGCTCGTGTTGGCGATGGGTGCCCTGGCAGCGGAGCCCGAGGTCGCCATCGGCTCGGATCACGTGGTGCGCGGCCGCATGCTGGTCGGAGCGTCGGCGTCCGCAGTCGCCTTGGTGCTCGAAGATCCGACCGAGCTCGCCAAGATCGACAACTCGGGCGTGCAGGTGACGGTGCAGGACAACGCCGAGCCGTGCAAGACCCTGCTCACCCAGATCGCTCATCCCATCGCCAGCGCCGAGTACACCTCCCTGGCCTGCCGCACCGAATCCGGGTGGCAGCACCAGCTGGTCGAGAGCCGGGCCATCAAGTCGTATGAGGCCGAGTGGACGGTCTCCGAGACCGAGACGGGCACCGAGGTCACCTACGCCGTGAAGACCGAGACCCGCCTGCCGGTGCCGCAGTTCGTGGTCGACCGGCAGAGCCGCAACGCCGTGGCCCGGATGCTCTCCAAGCTGCGCGACCACCTCGAGCGGCGCCTTCGCCGGTGAACCCCGCAGCGCTCGCCGCCGCCTGGGAGATCCCGATCTCCGAAGCCGCCATCGCTGAGGTGCAGGCCGCCTACGCCCAGCCTCCGCGGCACTACCACACCTGGAAGCACGTGCGCGCCGTGTGCCGCACCATCGCCGAGGCCGGACCGTGGGCAGACCCGGCCAGCGTGTTGGTGGCCGCTCTGCTCCACGACGCGGTCTATGTGGTGGGCCGATCGGACAACGAGGCCCGGAGTGCCGACCTGGCGGTGGACTGGCTGCGCCGCCATGACGTCCCGGCCGACGCTGATCGGGTGGCTGGGCTGATTCGGCTCACGGCGAGCCACGGCGGCGTGTCCAGCTCCAGCGTGGACGCCGAGGCAGCCCGATTCCTCGACTGCGACATGGCCGTGCTCGCAGCTCCGCCAGAGGTGTACACCGAGTACGCCGCCGGCGTGCGGGCCGAGTGGGAGCCCCTGGTGGGGGACGCCTACGCGCAGGGGCGCGCAGACTTCCTCGCCCGACTGCTCACAACCGACGCCATCTTCCTCTCACATTGGGGTGCGGCGCTCGAGCCGGCCGCACGGGCGAACATCGCTGGCGAGATCACCGCTCTGCGCCGGTGAGCGGGCCCGCCTGGGGCACGCCTCAGCGCTCCACCGCACGGCCCCCCCTGTCCACCAGGCCCCGCGGGGAGTACATCGTCAGAGTGAACGACTTCCTGCCGCTCGACCCGCGCGCGCGCCTGCTGTTCTACCTCCAGGCGTTCTCCCGGCTGACCCTGTTCTGGGTGCCCGTCTCCTCCGTCCTCGCGGCGGTGGTTGCGTACTTCGCAGCCAGCCTTGTCGCTGGCGTCGTGGTCGGCGGATCCTGGTTCTTCGCGATGTTCCTGTTGGCGCTGTGGATGCCGGCGCTGTCGTGGTCCCGCTGGGGCTACCTGCTGCGGGAGGATGAGCTGCTGATCACCCGCGGTGTACTCGTGCGCCGGGTGACCGCGATCCCCACGATGCGCATCCAGCACGTCGACACGCGGCAAGGCCCAGTGGAGCAGTGGATGGGCCTCGCCCGACTGCAGATCCACACCGCGTCTGGCGTGGGCAGCGACGGCGTGATCCCCGGCCTCACCCTCGGCACCGCCGAGGCTCTGCGCGACCAGCTCGTCGAGGTCGAGGGGGACGATGGCGTCTGACCCGCGTGACCCCTCCGAAGACTGGCCGGATGACGACGACACCGAAGTCTTCGACGACCAGCCGCCAACCGACGGCACCACCCACGACCAGACGATCGACGAGGAGGGGCTCGCCCGGCCGGCGGCCCTGCGGTCGCCCGACCTGGAGCCGCCACAGGCCGCCATCCCGTGGCGGCGCCTCCACCCGCTGTCGGTCCTGGTCAACCTCCTGCCCACCACGTGGAGGTTCCTCCGCAACTCGTGGATCCTGATCGCCGCCGTGCTGTACGGCCGCGGGGGCTCCGCCGAGGGCACCGCCGACCTGCTGCTCTTGTCGTTGTTCCTGATGATGACCATCGGCCGCACCGTGGTGCACTTCCTCACGCTGCGGTACCGCGTCGCCGAAGGCCGCCTCGAGATCCGCTCCGGGCTCCTCAACCGCCAGACCCGGGTGATCGCGCCCGACCGGATCCAGAACACCGAGCTCGTGCGGAATGTGTTCCATCGCATGTCCGGCCTGGTGGAGGTGCGCATCGAGACAGCCTCGGGCACGGAGGTTGAGGGGATGCTCTCGGCGCTGTCCACCCAGGAGGCCGAGCGCCTGATCGCGGCGGTGGAGTCGGCGCGGCGCCGCACGTCGCCCAGGGCCGAGCACACCGACGAAGACGCGCCAGTGATCGCCCAGAACTCGGTCAGCGATCTGGTGCAGTACGGCCTCACCGCCTCCCGCCTCGGCGCGACCGCGGTGCTGATCGGGCTCGGCCTCGAGTTCCTCCAGGTCACCGACCCGCAGCAGGTGGAGCAGGTGGGGGGCGGGCTGGGATGGATCGGCACCCTCGCCCTGCTGCTGGCGCTGGTCACCGGCACGTGGCTCGCCGGCACCGTCACCGCGGTGGTGCGGCACTATGGCTTCACGCTCCGCTCGCGGAACCAGAGCGTGCTGGTCGCCAGCGAAGGCCTGCTCACCCGGCGGCGGGTGGAGCTGCCGCTGCGCAAGCTTCAGGTGGTGACCGTGACCGAGCCATGGCTCCGGCGCCTCGTAGGCATGGGCACCGTGCACCTGGAGACCGCCGCCGCGCGAGAGGGGGGCGACGGCACCGCCAATGCCGAGGCCATGGTGCCCATGGTGCCCCGCGCGGCGATCCAGGGCGTGGTTCGGGTGGCCCTGCCCGCCCTCGATGTCGATCTCGACACGGTGACCCTGCACCCCCCGCACGCCAAGGCCCTGCGGCGGGCGCTCATCGGCGCCTCCTGGCGGGGCCTGCTGTTCGGCGGCGTGCTCACCTGGTGGTTCTGGCCGTGGGGCGCGCTCGGCCTCCTGCTCCTACCGCTGAACTGGGCGTTCGCGGTGCTGGACTTCCGCCACCAGGGCTGGCTGGTCACACCCTCGGTCGTGATCTCCCGCACCGGCTACCTCAACCGCCGCACCCGCATCCTGCCCCGCTCGAAGCTCCAGTCGTCAGAGGTGCAGGCAGGGCCGATCCTGATGCGGTGGGGGCTCGGAAGCCTCGTGCTGCGCGTCGCTGGCGATGCGGTCACACTGCCGCTGCTCGCTTGGGACCAGGCAACGGCACTGCAGCAGGAGCTCCTCCTGCGCCCCTTGACCGCACCGGAGGAACCGTGCCCAAGGGGCCCCGCATGATGCTCAGCCGTCGACCGCAACCCACGGCGCCCCCAGCGCCCACCGCCCCCGTGCCGCTCGATCCGGCCGACCCCGCCCTGCAGGAAGACCTCGAGGTCGCGTGCCTCGATGCGCTCCGCGGCGACCCGCCGAGCGTCGGCGTGGCGCGACGGCTGGAGCACGCGTGTCGCGGCGTGCTGGCGCAGTATGGCGTCAGCGGGGCCGAGGTCAGCGCCACATCCACCCGGCGTGGCACGGCCGTCCGAATCCGGCTCCCAGCCGCCGGCGACACCGTACGCGACGTCGTGCTGGAGATCGGCTGATAGAGTCACAGTCCATGCTCCGAGAGCCCTTCCGGTTCACATTCGATCGCTGCCTTGGGATGGGCGGATTCGGTGAGGTATACCTCGCCTATCAGCACCGTCCGGGCGGGCTCGTGCGCAAGGTGGCCGTCAAGATCCTCAAGGCCGACCTCGGCGACGAGGAGGGCAGCGCCGTTCGACGACTGCAGGACGAGGGCCGCATGCTGGCGATGCTCGACCATCCGTCGATCATCGGGGTGCTCGAGCTCACCCACATCGCCGGGCGCCTGGCGCTTGTCACCCAGTACGTCGGCGGGGTCGACCTCGGCTCCCGCACCACGCCAAGGCGACTGCTCCCTTCCCGCGCCGTGCTCGGTGTGGCGGCGGGCGTGGCGGAGGCGCTGCATTGCGCCTGGACCACCGTGTCCACCACCACCGGCGAGCCACTGCACCTGATCCACCGCGACATCAAGCCGCAGAACATCCGGGTGAGCTCCCACGGCGAGGTGAAGCTGCTCGACTTCGGCATCGCCCGCACCACCCAGATGTACCGCCAGGCCACCACCGAGGCCGGCGAGGTGCCGTTCACCCCCGGGTACTCCCCGCCGGAGAGCTTCGTGCGCGGCGAGACCGAGTCGCCCGCCGACATCTACGCGCTCGGCGTCACCGTGCTGCGGCTGCTCACCGGCCACAAGCTCCTCGCCGACATGTCCCTGCACGAGGTGTTCCTCGTGATGCGGGCGCGCGACCGGTACGAGCTCATCCTCGACGAGCAGCTCGACCTGCTCTCCGAAGCGGTCGACGACGCCCTGGCGCCGCAGGTGCGCGACCTGGTGGCAGACATGCTGGCGTGGGACCCCGACGTTCGCCCCAACGCCGCAGAGGTCGCCCGTCGCGCCGAGGTCCTGGTCGACGGCATGGCCGGGCTCACCCTCAAGCGCTGGGCGAGGGCGAGCACGTTGGCCGAGGCCTCCGAGCCCCGCGAGGGACCGTTGTCGGGCCAGACCCTGCCCGAAGACACCGTAGGCGAGACCATCGCCGTCATCCCCGGCGTGATCCCCGGTGGGCCAGCGACGATCCCGCCCCACGTGGCGGAGGCGATGTCGCCGGAGCTGTTGGCCATCGCCGAGACCGCCATGGCGAGCAATGGCGCATCCCTGCCAGCGCCCGAGGGCGGGCTGAAGACCCTCGGCTCGGTGTTCGCGTCGGGCACCCTGCCGGCGGCCAACATCGAACCCGTGAAGGTGGAGCGCCGGAAGGAAGCGCCCGGGTCGTCCACGAACACGATGGTCAATGTGGTGGTGGCGTTCGGCATCTTCGTGGTGGTCACCGTGCCGCTCGGCAGCCTGGTGGTGCTGTTCTTCGCCTGGCTTCGCGGCTAGCCGAACCGCACCGGTTCGGCGGGCCGAGCCTCGGCTACACTGCGCGCGAGGGAGTCCCCCATGCCCAGCATCCTCGCCCTGGCCCTGCTCGCCGCGCCCCCAGCGCATGCCCACGGCATCTGGGGCCATGTGCACGTCACCGGCTGGGCCGTCGAGAACATGCCCGACGATGAGCTGCGGCAGTTCCTGCTCGAGCCCGAGGTGTTCAACGCGCTGCTGTTCGGCGCGGCGTTCACCGACACGGGCTACGCCGTCGACTCTCCAGCCTCGCGGGCGTATTCCGAGCACACGCACTGGGAGCCGTTCATCGAGGACTATGTGGAGTGGATGCGGGTGAATGACCCGCCGCCGTGGGACACCCTGGAGTCGCGCAAGCGGGTGGCGTTCCTGCTCGGGTGCGGCTCCCATGGCCTGCAGGACTCGATCTTCGACTCGCTCTTCCTGTACCAGATCGCCGAGCACGACGGGGCCGGGCAAGACGTGGCCGACCCGGCGACGGACGGCTTCCTGGTGCTCGACGAGCACGTGCGGTTCGACCCGGAAGAGGACCTGCCCATGGAGATGCTGCTCGAGCTGTACGCCGGGCTCGACGCGGGCGTCACCGAGGAGGTCATCCGCGACGCGGTCGACCTCACCACCGCCGTGTACGTGAACTCCGAGATCGGCTGGGGCGTCGCCGAGGGACTGGGCCTGATCCACGAGCCGGCGCTGCCGTGGACCCGCGTGCACTACATGGACCCGGTGGTACCGGGAAGCCTGCGCGCTGAGATCTTCCCCACGATGCGGTACCAGCAGGCCCTGTGGAAACGCCTGCACGGCGAGCTCTCGGCCGACGAGGTGACCGTGTTCGCCTACCCCGAGGCGCCGCGCCGTCTCCTCTCCCACGACCCTGCGCAGACCAGCAGCTGGGCTGCCCTGATCTTCGGTGCGGGCGTGCAGTACGAGGACGATCTGGCGGAGCTGCTCGGTCCCGATGGCGCGCCGGTGCCGTTCACCCAGGCGAACACCCGCTGGGGCGCCGACCACACGCGGCTCATCCGCCTGCTGCCGGAAGCCGACCTCGAGCCGGGTGGCTGGTACACCGCCCGGCTGCGGTCCGGCGTGTCGCTGATCGACGGCCAGGTGAGCACCGAGCCGTGGGAGCTGCGGTTCCAGGTGGACTGTGCCGAGCCCGACCCGGACCTGTGCCCCGACCAGGACGACATCGCGGTCGCGAGCACCGAGGGCCTGCCGGAGCCGCAAGCCCCGACCGAGGACTCCCCGACCGAGACCGACTCAGGCGCCGACGGCAAGGCCGCCTCGGGCGGCGGGTGTGGCTGCGCCAGCGCGTCGGGAGCCAACGGGTGGCTGGCACTCGTGGGACTCGGGCTGCTGTCGCGGCGCTCGCGCTGGATGATCTAGGAGCAACCGTCCGGCGGGGCCCGCGCGCCGGTGCGAACGGATCCATCCCGCCGATCAGGCACACCAGCAGATCCAGACACGAGGGGAATCAGCATGAAGGCATGGATCTGGGGCGCAGCGGTGCTCGCGCTGGTGGGATGTGGCGACGACGGCGGCAAGGACTCGTCCGACACCAGCGAAGACACGCAGGGGGGCCACGGCGCCGGCGGCACCCACGACCTGTCCACCGAGGTGATGAGCGACGGCGGCAGCTTCATGGTGTCGTACATGCCGTCGGTGGACCCGATCCCGCTGTCAGAGCCGTTCGACCTCACCGTGATGGTGGCAGACGCCACGAGCGGCGACATGGTCATGGGGGCCGACCTCACCTTCGCCGCCACGATGCCCGACCACGGCCACGGGATGAACACCGAGCCCGCGATCACCGCGAACGCCGACGGCAGCTTCACGGTCACCGGCATGCTGTTCCACATGGAGGGCTGGTGGATGATGACCGCTGGCATCACCGTGGACAGCAGCACCGAGATGGCGATGTTCAACCACACCTGCTGCCAGTAGCGAGGCGCCTCACAGCCCGACGGCGAGCCGCCGGGCGTCGGCCGGGTTGGACTCCAGGAGATCCCGCGTCGACGCACGATTCCGCCGGATGGCGCCATCGGTGTGCTTGCTGCGGGGATCGGAGAAGATGAACGGATCGATCAGCGTTGACCGCTGCTCGAACCGCGACACCAGGTCCATGTCGTCGGCCGCATAGGACACTACCAGCAAGTGGCGGGACAGCTCGGTGGCGCAGACCGGCACGTCGAGGCAGAAGTTGGCCACCGAGCCGCCGAACCGCGTCTCGGGTGCCTCCCACCAGGTGAAGTCGGTTCCGGTGGCGAGCCACAACGCCTGGTCCTTCCCGCCGTGCACGTAGAATCGCCAGTTGTTCGGTGACTTGTAGCCATCCCAGTGTGCGGCCACGATCTCCCACGCCATGTACGTGAGGAAGGCGTCGCGATCGACCACCTGCCACAGCGCCTCGATGGCGGAGGCGTTGGCGGGGCCGTCGACGATGGCGTCGATGGCGTCGATCACCCAGGTATCGGGGTCTTCGGGCCCTTCTTCGTAGTCGAAGTTCAGCCCGCCGCCGAACCAGAACGACCCGAAGTCGCTGCCCGAGCCCTCCCACAGCTGCCCGTCCACGTCGCCCGGCCACAGCCGCTCGACGAGCACGTCGTCCCAGGTCTCGATGTTCTGGTACAGCCCGTAGTCCATGTCGTTCACGGTCAGGTGCACCCAACCCACCCGCGGCGCCGGCACGCCCACCTCGCGGGCGAGGGCATACGACAGATCCTCGTGGGCGCGGGTGGGGTCGAAGGTGTTGCCGTTGTTCAGGGTCAGCGCCTTCAACTTGCGGAATCGCGTGCCCGGGATCGCCTTGTTCAGGTCGATCTTCCACGCCGGCTTGCCGGTGATCGGCTCGAACGACCCGCTGCCCTTCAGCTTGACCGCGACCTCGGGGAAGGCCACGCCATCGATGGTCACCGCCGCCGGCGCCGAGTTGCGGGGACCGCCGAAACCGCCGCCCGCGGCGAGAATGTCGTAGGCCTCGGGGGTGAGCCGCATGTCGATCTCGATCACCCGGTCGCCCTGGAACACCTGGTCGCGCGGATCGAGCGTCGCGGGGGGCTCGGCCGGGTTCGGCGCTCCGAGCGTGGCCAGCGTGGACGGGCGGAAGGTGCCGCCGTCCGGGAACCGGGCCATGCCCACATCGTCGGGCTGAACTCCGGTCGCGAGCCGGTCCACGGGCAGACCGTCCACCGACAGCGTGAGCCAATCGCCATCGGCGGACAGCCGGAACGGCGCGTGATCCGGTCCCACGCCGTCATCGGCCATCACCACGTAGGTGTGGCCCGCCGCGAGCACCTCGGCCGGCCCCTGCCAGGTGGCCTCGGAGCCATCGGTGAGGGTGACCCGGTCGAGGGACAGGTCGTCGGGCCCAGGGTTGTACAGCTCGACCACGTCCGGGAACCCGCCTCGGGGGTCGGCCCACAGGGAATCGTTGTTGGTGTACACCTCATTCACGACGATGGGTGCTGGGCCCGGCGGACCCGCCATGCCAGCGCCGCCGGCCCACACCTCGGGCTCCCCCGACGACGAGACACAGGCCGCTGCGAACAGCATCAGGCCCCTCATCGGTGACACACGAAGGGTGCGGTGGCCGTGCACGGCTGCGTGCCCCATCCGGTGGCCACATCCTGCAGCACGCAGTCGTGGCCCGGGGTGGCGGCGCTCGGTTGCCCGACCCCCCAGTCCGCGGATTCCACCGGCGATTCGTCCACCCACACGAACTCCCCCTCTACGGCCCGGTCTGACGCCCCGATCCACCACCGCCCGAGGGGCGCGCCGATCGCCGCGACCGCCACGGCCCGGTCCGGCGTGACCGCCACAAGGCTGGCTCCGAACGCCTCGCACAGCGCCGCCGCCACGCCCCACGACACGGCGTCCGTACATGCGATGAGCCGGTCGGACTCCACACAATCGCCGCATTCCAGCACATCGTCGGGCAGCCCGCTGCAGTCGTCGTCCAGCCCGTTGCACAGCTCGGGCGCGTCGGGGTGGAGATCGGCCCGGGTGTCGTCGCAGTCGCCGTCGCACCGGCTGAAGCCATCCCCATCGTTGTCGTCGAGGTCGGGCGCCACGCCATCACAGTCGTTGTCCACGCCGCCGTCGCACACCTCGGGATTGCCCGGGAACCGCGCTGGATCCGAGTCGTCGCAGTCCCCCGCACAGCTCGTCACGCCATCCCCGTCGGCGTCGAAGCCCTCGTCCACCTCGCCGTCGCAGTCGTTGTCCACCCCGTCGCATAGGTCGATCAGGTGGGGCCCGCGATCGGGGTTCCGGTCGTCGCAGTCGCCCATGCACTCGGCCAGACCGTCGCCGTCTTCGTCCCATGGCTCATCTGCGGCTCCGGAGCAGTCGTTGTCGAGGCCGTCACAGGCCTCAGCACCGCCGGGGAAGGTGAACGGATCGCCATCGTCACAGTCGGCGCAGGCGTCGAACCCATCACCATCGGCGTCGGCCACATCATCCGCCACGCCCGAACAGTTGTCGTCCACGCCATTGCAGGCCTCGACGGCCTCCGGGTGCACGGCCGGGTCGCGGTCATCACAGTCGAGCGCGACCCCGAGCGCTGCACAGGCCACCGCGTCCAGCCAGCCATCACCGTCGGCGTCGAAGCCCTCGTCCACGCCATCGCGGCAGTTGTTGTCGATGCCGTCGCACAGCTCGAGCGCGCCTGGGAACACCTGGTCATCGTCCGGCCCGCAGTCGCCATCATCGGACACGCCATCGCCATCCCGATCGCCCGGCGCCACGAGTGTCGTGCTGCCTGTGGGAGCGGTGACACCCGACCCGCTGCCACCGTTTCTGGGCCCGTCCGCGGGCCCACCGCAGCCCAGCAGCAACACCAACGCCAGCCGCATGTACAGACCTCCCCTTTGATGATGCCCGCCTGGGGCATTCAGCGTCACCTTCGTTCTCATGCCGCACGCTGGGGCGTCGCTTTCGGACCGGCGCATCGTGTACGCTCCGCTCATGCTGTCCATCCTCCTCCTCACCGCCGCGTTCGCCCAGGACCCGGCGGCCGCCGATCCGCCACCCGCTCCCCCCAACGCGGTCGCGACCGCGCCCGACGCAGAGCCCGAGAAGGCCCAGCCTTGGGACCGGGTGGGCTGGGGCTGGGGCGGCCTGCCGGCGGTGAACTACAACAGCGACGAGGGCTTCGGCGCGGGCATCGTGGCGTCGTTGTACCGCTACAACGGCGAGCTTCAGCCGTACAAGACCGCGTTCGACCTGATCCTCTTCGCCACCACCTTCGGCGGCCACGCGCACAGCCTCACCATCGACTGGCTCGAGGTGAGCGGCGAGCCCGTGCGCATCACCACCCGGATCGGCCTCGCTGCCACCCGCGCCCAGCCGTACTGCGGCCTGGGCAGCACCCCCACCTGCGACACCCGCGATGCGGTGCGGGCCCTGGGGCTCGACTCCATCGAAGACGACGAAGATGCCGTGCGCCGATTCTACCAGCTGCGGTACGTGAACCCGAACGCGCGCGCCGACGTGCGGTGGGCCTTCGACCCCATGCCCCACCGGATGGAGCTGCTCGCGGGCTACCGGTTCAACTACCTGATCCCCGGCACCTTCACCGAGGCCGGTCCGTGGCCCGGCTCGCTGTGGGACCTGGCGGACGGAGAGGATGAAGAGGGGCTCGTGAGCGTGCTCCAGACCGGCGTGATGTTCGACAACCGCGACAACGAGCCCGCCCCGACCTCGGGCTATTGGCACGAGGTCACCATCCGGGGCGCCCACAAGTTCTGGGCCTCCGACTACAACTATTTCGGCTACAACCTCACCGCGCGCACCTACCTCACCCTCGCACCGCGCCTGGTGTGGGCGAACCGAGTGGTGCTCGACGGCATCGTGGGCGACGCTCACATCGAGGAGCTCGGCCGGCCCGGCGGCACGGTGCGGTACTACATGTACGGCGAGCAGCGCGCGGGCCGAGGCATCCGGCTCACCCGGTTCGCCGGCCGGGTGAAGAACATGGAGCAGACCGAGCTGCGGTGGACCTTCATCTCCGCGCCAGTGTTCAAGATCCCGGTGGACATCACCCTGGTGGGCTTCGGCGACTTCGGGTTCGTGGCCCAGGACTGGCGCAACCTGAACGAGCTCGCCCGCCCGCTGCCGAGCACCGGCGGCGGCCTGCGGTTCGCCATCGACAAGAACTTCATCGTGCGCACCGATGTGGGCGTGAGCGCGTTCGAGGACTGGTCGCCGAGCATCTACATCGACCTGAAGAACCTGTTCTGACGGGGTCGGTCGCCGGTCCGCTGGCGGGCAGCGGCTGTGGCGTGGGATACGGCCTCGCCTGATGGTCTCCGCGCTCGTCGTCCCAGCAACCCCGGTCGAGGCCGCGCCCCTGGCGCGCATCGATCGCCTCCGCGCCACCTGTCGCCGCATCGCGCACGACCGAGCTGCAGCCGACGGCGTGGCGGGCCGGCGACGTGGATGCCGAGCGGTACTCGAGGGCGGAGAGCCAGACCAGCGTGAGGCCGTGCGCAGTGGCGACGCGCCGGAGGTCCCGCCGAGCCCGACGTGCGCGGGGTGCGCGGGGTGCGCGGGGTGCGCGGAGAGTTCGAACGTCGAAGCGCGAGCTCCCGGGTCGGAAGGGCGCGAGCCGGATATCCTGGGGCATGCGTACACCATCCCTCGTCGCCCTCGCCCTGCTCCTCTCCACCGCCGGCTGTGAGGAGGAGGTCTCCGACAAGCTGTCCGCCGAGGACTGCACCAACCTCGAGGACGACGACGGCGACGACCTCGCCGACTGCGCCGATCCCGACTGTGCGGCGGTCTGCGGCGAGGTGTGCACGAACGGCACCGATGACGATCTCGACGGGCTGATCGACTGCCTCGACGACCAGTGCGACGGCCTGTGTCCGGAGAACTGCGGCGACGGCCGAGACAACGACGGCGACGGCCAGATCGACTGCGACGACCGCGACTGCTTCGGCTCGTGCCCCGAGGTCTGCGGCGACGGGTTCGACAACGACGGCGACGGCAAGGTCGACTGCCTCGACGAGGAGTGCGTCGATCCCACCTGCGCCGAGGTGTGCTCGGACGGCCGCGACAACGACGCCGACGGCCTGGTCGACTGCGCCGACGACGACTGCAACGACCCGGCGTGTGACGAGATCTGCGCCGACGGCCGCGACAATGACGCCGACGGCCGCATCGACTGCGACGACAGCGACTGCGACGGCGACTGCCCCGAGATCTGCACCGACGGCCGCGACAACGACGCCGATGGCCGCATCGACTGCGAAGACCCGGAGTGCGAGGCCGAGTGTGACGCCGACGGAGACGGGTTCTTCAACGCCGACTATGGCGGGGACGACTGCGACGACTCCCGCGCGGACATCAACCCGGCCCGCCCGGAGATCTGCAACGGCGACGAGGTCCTCGACGACGACTGCGACGGCCTGGTCGACGAAGCCGACTCGAGCATCGACCCGTTCACGCTGGTCGAGTGGGGGCCCGACGCCGACGGCGACGGGTACGGGGTCGACCGGGACCTGGTGCTCGCGTGCCAGCCGCCCGTCGGGTACGGCCGGTCCGGCGGCGAGGAGGACTGCGACGACACGCGGGCGGACGTCAACCCGGGCATGCCCGAGATCTGCAACCCCGACGAGCCCCTCGACGACGACTGCGACGGCCTCGTCGACGACGCCGACCCCGACGTCACCGAGGACTCGTACCTCGAGTGGTACGCCGACCGCGACGGCGACGGGTACGGCGCCGACGACGACTTCGTGTACGCCTGCAGCCGGCCCGACGGCGCCGCGGCGAGTGACGACGACTGCGACGACGACGACCCGACCGTGTTCGCGCCCGCGCTGTGGTACGCCGACGCGGACGGCGACGGCTACGGTGGCGGAGAGCCCTTCGACCCGACGCCGACGTGCGACCCGCCCGCCGACGGCCTCCTTCCCGACTGGCCCGGGGTCGACTGCGACGAGTCAGAGCCACGGATCAACCCGGGCGCGCTCGATGTCTGCGAGAACGGCATCGACGAGGACTGCAGCGGCGCCGACGAGCCGTGCGTCCGCGAGAGCTGCCAGGCGTGGCTCGACTTCGACCCCGCCCTGCCCAGCGGGGTGTACCGGCTGGTGCCCGACGGGCCCGGGCCCGAGTACGAGGCG
>JBLFXJ010000010.1:0-49690 GCA_047609825.1 Myxococcota bacterium | reverse complement strand
CTGGATGCCGAGGTCGGGCCTCATGTATCGTCTGCAAACGCCGCGTCTGCGAACCGACCATCCCGGCTGTTGGCAGGCTCGGACCGCCCGGCGCACTGCGCAGACACCTCCCGGGTGCCCGAGCGTGACCTCGGCAACGGGGTGTTTGGCCGCCCGCTCGCCCGTGCCGTAGGCGCCACGCAGGTGTTCGCCAACCTCGATCGCCTCACGGCCGGGTCCCGGAGCAGTCCGCTGCACTGGCACACCCGGGACGAGGAGCTGGTGCTGGTGCTCGCGGGTACCCCCACCCTGCGACAGGTGCACGAGGGTCGGGAGACCCGGTTCCGCCTGGAACCCGGTGACTGGGTGGTGTGGCATCCCGGTGACCGCATCGCCCACCAGCTCATCGCCGACGATGGCGAGGCCAGCGTGCTGGTGGTCGGCACCGACGCCCCCGACGACGTGACCGTATTCCCCGAGTCCGACACGCTGTTCGTGCGCGCGCTGAACCGGCGCACAACCCTCCGGCTCGCCCCGTACTTCGCCGGCGAAGACTGACCGTTATCGCCCGATCATCAGGCCGGGCCGCTTGGTCAGCCCGATCACCGCGGCCAGCTGGATCACCCGCCAGAAATCCCACGGCACGGTGCGCACACCGCCGTGGATGGCCTGGGACGCGACCCTCCGCCCGTGGTCGGCCTCGGTACCCGAGCGATCCGCGCCCGGCGCGGCGGGGTTGAGCACGTCGTGCAGCATCATCAAGGTGGTGAGCACGCGGGTCTGGTCCGGCGTGAACACCTCGATGCCAAACGCCGGCGCACCCACGAAGCCAGCGAGGAACAGCGGGTGCTCCAACGACTTGGTGTGGGTGATGCCGGCGACGTTCGCCGAGACCCGGACCGATGGACGGTCGACCGCCCAGGCCTCGGAGAGCATCATCTTCGCCAGGTACTGAGCGGCCAGGTAGGTCGGCCCTTGAAGTGCGACGATGGACCTGGCAATCTCGGCATCGCCGTCCCGATGGCTCGGCGACCTCCCGAGCAGTCCCACCCGGGTGATCCCCCGCTGCCACCTGGACGATGCCTCACGCCGCGCCCGCTGCTCGGCCCGGCCATCTTCTGCCAGCTCGCCGGGCGTCGTGGGCGAGATCAACATCGACAACGAATTGAGTGATGCGTCGTCGATGCGAGCGGCGATGGCGTTCATCGAAGCCGCCAGGAGCAGCTCGCGGCCCTTGCCGGGCGCGTAGGCGTATAGACCGATATGCACCGGAGCATGCCTCGCTTCGGCGAGGACCGCGCGGTAGACCGCCGCCGGATCGGCGAGCAGATCACCGGCATCGGGCGCGTGCACCAGCGTGCCGGCTGCCGCGTCGGATGGGCTGGGCGCACGCCGGTCGACCCACAGCACCCGGGCCCCTGCCTGGAGGAGGTAGGGCGTGGGGGCAAGCTCGGCGCCCGCTCCGAGCAGAGCGAAGCTGTGCCCTTGGAGATCCACTGGTTGACCGAGGAGCTCGTCGGCCGTCCAGGTGAGTGCACGCGCCGCGGCGTCGGTGAGCTGATGATCATCGCGCATGCGCTGCGCCAGATCGCCAATGGCCTTTCCGGACCAGGTCTTGCCCTTGTAGGTGATCTCGGGAACCCACCCGACCTCACCCGTTCCTTTGTGAACCTGGGCATCGCACGGACCCTCTGCCAGGCTGTCCGCCAGTGGGGCGCTGCTCGGACCGAACCGGGTGTGGGAGGCAACGCTGGCCGCGAGCGTGCGCGCCACGTCGACCCGTGCCGCTGAGCCCGCCCGGCGTGCCTCGAACCGCACCAGCACGTCAGCCAGTTCAGCCTTGAACTTCTTGCCGCGAGGCAGGACGATCCCGCTGAACACCTCGGAGTGCTGGCCGGTGGCCGCCTCCAGGGCATCGTGGAATAGCGAGGAGCCGGTCTTGCCGGGGGTGAAGTGGACGCCGGTGGGTGTTTCGTTCTGCACGCCGCCTGCTACGCCGTCTCCGGCCGAGCGGCAACCGTGGCGATGCCCCCCGACACCGGGTACGATCCCCGCCTCACGCGCGTGTCGGAGCAACTGGTTTGGCGACGGATCTCATCTTCGTCGGTGGCTTCCTCGGCGCCGGGAAGACCACCCTGCTCACGACCGCTGCCCGCACCCTCGCCCGGCGTGGCAGACGGGTCGGCGTGATCACCAACGACCAGGCGCCACACCTGTTCGACAGCGCCGTGCTTCGGCGGGGCTCGCCAGTGGCCGAGGTCTCTGGCGCCTGCTTCTGCTGCAGCTTCGACGACCTGATCGCCGCCGTCGAGCAGCTCGAATCCCAAGGGGTGGACTGCATCCTCGCCGAGCCGGTCGGCAGCTGCACCGACCTGTCCGCCACCCTGCTCCAGCCGCTCAAGGACCGGTTCCGCCCACGGCTGCGCACGGCACCCCTGACCGTGCTCGCCGACCCGGATCGGCTGCTCGACGCCCTGGACTCACGCGCCAGCGGGTTGCACGAAGCCACGGCCTACATCTACTGGCTGCAACTGCTCGAGGCCGACCGCATCCTGGTCACCAAGGCCGACACCCTCGACCCTGGCATCGGCGAGGCGATCGTGGCGCTCACCCGGCAGGCGTTCCCCGGGGTCGCCGTCGGCGCCATCGCGGGCGAGACCGGCGCCGGCGTGGATTCCTGGCTCGACGACGTGCTCGCGGGCGGCCCGGCGGGCACCCGACTGTTGGAGATGGACTACGACCGGTATGCACTGGGGGAAGCCGCGCTCGGCTGGTGCAATGCGACCGTCAGCGTACAGCCGGCCCACGCGTCGCTTCCAGCCCGGCTGGTGGGAGTGCTGCGCGATGCCGCACGGGCCAACGGGCTCGTGATCGGGCACGCCAAGGTGCTGCTGGCGGCAGATGGGCTGGAGGCGAGCGCCCAATGCACGGATGCGCGGGCCCCGGTCCGGAGCTCCCGCACCGGCGTAGACAGCGCTCCCTCGGGTCGGTTGGTGATCAACGCGCGGGTCCAGGCGCCGCCGGACGCCCTTGAGGCCACGGTTCGCGCAGCGCTGGAGCTGGCGCTCGAACGAGCCTCGGCACGGGGAGAGATCATCGACTTCTCGTGCTTCAGCCCTTCCTATCCTCGACCGACGCACCGCTATGACCACGTCGTCTGAGCCAGCCGAGCCGTGGGCGGTGCACCTGTTGGGCGGGCGGGTCGTTCCCGGCGGCACGGCGCTGTGGCAGCGGGCCTGGCGGACGGCCTCGCTGCAGCCAGGCGCGCGCACCCTCCAGGTCGGAGGCGCGAGCCTGTCGGCCGGCTCTCACGCACCGGAGCGAATCCGGCTCGGCGCGCCCCTTCCCAACGGTCCGTTCAGGACTGTGGTCACGGCGTGCGCAGCGGGCGCGTATGGGCGAACAGCGCTGGTCCAGTTGGGTGAACGGGTCGGTCCAGGCGGCTCGCTCGTGCTCGTCGAGCTCGTCGCCAGCGAGGCGATCCCCCCACCGGTCCACACCCTGATCGCCCCGTGGCACCCGCTCTCCGGGCCGGTTGAAGAGGTACAACGCCGTCTGCTCGACGCCGGACTCCGGGTGAGTCGGTGTTCCGACGAAGGTGGCGCGCTCGACGACTGGCTCGCGCGACTGCAGCGGCGCGTGCTCATCGCCCGCCTCGGAGGGGGTATCCCAGGAGTCCCCACGGCAGACCGCGTTCCCCTTGCGGAGGTGAAGGAGGCCTTGGGGCTGGCGCGGGCAGCGGTCGACGCTGGCCAGCTGCAGCTCGTGCGCCTGGCGGCCTCCCGCGGAACTCCGGTTCCTGCCCAGCCAACGCTCGATCCCTCCGTGCTCGGCTGTGATCCGCTCACCGGCTGTTGTTGAGCCCGCCTCGCGCGCCCAGGCCCGAGGGACCGGGCGCCCCCGACGGTTAGGGGGAGACGCCAGGAGCACACATGGACTTCGCCCCGTCGCCACGGGCTGCCGAGCTGCGGGACCGGATCCGCGCCTTCATCGCGGATCACATCGCACCCCACGAGGCCGACCTGCTCCGGCAACAACGGAGCCAGGCCGACCCCTGGGTCGAGCTCCCCGAGATCGCCGCCTTGAAGGAACGCGCACGGGCCGAGGGGCTTTCGAACCTGTTCCTCCCGAGCCACAGCGGGCTGTCGAACGTCGACTATGCACAGCTCGCCGAGGAGATGGGCCGGTCATTCCTGGCTCCGGAAGTGTTCAACTGCAACGCACCGGACACCGGGAACATGGAGGTGCTGGAGAAATACGGCACGCCCGAGCAGCAAGCCCGGTGGCTGGAGCCGCTCCTCGCAGGCCGCATCCGGAGCGCGTTCTGCATGACCGAGCCGGGCGTCGCCAGCTCCGACGCCACGAACATGGAGGCCACGGCGCTCATCGACGGCGATGAGGTGGTGCTCAATGGCCGCAAGTGGTGGAGCACAGGCATCGGTCACCCCGACTGCGCGATCCTCGTGTTCATGGGGCTGACCCGCCCCGACGCCCATCGGCACTCCCGGCACAGCATGGTGCTCGTCCCCCGCTCCACGCCTGGGGTCACCGTCGAGCGCATGCTCACGGTGTTCGGCGACGCCGATCCGCCGTATGGCCATGGCGAGGTGAGCTTCACCGACGTGCGGGTGCCAGCGGCGAATGTGCTGCTCGGGCCCGGGCGGGGCTTCGAGATCGCCCAAGGTCGCCTCGGCCCGGGGCGGATCCATCACTGCATGCGGCTGATCGGCGCCGCGGAGCGCGCGTTGGAGCTCCTCTGTCAGCGAGCCACTTCCCGCGTCGCCTTCGGCCGGCCCCTGGCCAAGCTCGGGGGCAATCGCGACATCATCGCCAACGCCCGCATCGACATCGAGATGGCCCGCCTGCTCACGCTGAAGGCGGCGTGGCTGATCGACACGGTGGGCGTGCTGGGGGCGATGACCGAGATCTCAGCGATCAAGGTCGTCGCTCCGAATGTGGCCTGCCGGGTGATCGATCAGGCGATCCAGATCCACGGCGGTGCAGGCCTGTCGGAGGACCTTCCGCTGGCAGCGATGTACGCCCACGCTCGGGTGCTCCGCCTCGCCGATGGGCCCGATGAGGTGCACCGCGGCCTCGTCGCCCGGTGGGAGCTCGCCCGGTACCGCACCCCGTGACAGACACCCCCATGCACGACCTGATCGATCGACCTGCCGACGTTCGCGCAGACGACCGGCTCGACGTGGGCGCCGTCACCCGGTGGCTCGACGGCCGGATGCCCGGCGTCACTGGTGAGCCGCGGGTGAAGCAGTACCGGGGCGGCGCGAGCAACCTCACCTACCTGCTCGAGTGGCCGGACCACTCCGTGGTGCTTCGACGGCCACCGTTCGGCACCAAGGCGGCCTCGGCCCACGACATGGGGCGCGAGGTTCGGGCGCTCACCGCCTTGGAAGGGCGGTTCCCCGTGCCGAGGGTGCTCGCCCACTGCGCCGACCCGAGCGTGGCCGGCGGCGAGTTCTACGTCATGGAGCGGCTCGAGGGCATCATCCTCCGACGCGACATCCCAGCCGGGCTCGGGCTCGATGCGCGCGACACGCGGGCGCTGTGCGAGCGCGTGCTCGATCTGCTGGTATCGCTGCACAGCCTCGACCCGGAGGCCGAGGGGCTCACCCACCTGGGCCGAGGCGCGGGCTACGGCCGGCGGCAGATCGACGGCTGGTCCCGGCGGTACCGCGCCGCCCTCACGCCCGGCGCCGCCGATGGGGAGCGGGTGATGGCCTGGCTCGACGCCAACTGCCGCGACGATGCGGCTTCCCGCGTGATCCACGGCGACTTCCGGTTCGACAACATCGTGCTCGACCCCGCTGATCCCATGCGCATCCTGGGCGTGCTCGACTGGGAGATGGCCACCCTGGGCGATCCGTTGATGGATCTGGGCAACTCCCTCGCGTACTGGGTGGAGGCCGACGACGACGCCTTCTTGCAGGCGATGCGGCGCCAGCCCACCAACGCCCCCGGCATGCTCACCCGCGCCGAGGTGTGGCAGGGCTACGCGGCAGCCGCGGGCGTTCAGCTCACAGACACCGACTTCTACGAGGTGTACGGGCTGTTCCGGCTCGCCGGCATCCTTCAGCAGATCTGGTACCGGTACCACCACGGTCAGACCACCAACCCGGCGTTCGCGTCGTTCGGAGCCGCCGCCGCCTACATGGTGGGACGGTGCGAGCAGATCGTGGCGCGCCACTGAGCCCTCACCCGCCGTACACCGCAGCCAGCCTCGGGATGTGTCGATGACGGCACACGTGCTGGCGCCGCTGTTCGCGCATGCCCGGACCATGCCCGACACGCCCCTGCTCACCTGGGTGGACCACCGCGGTCGCGACGCGGAGCAGTGGACGGCCCATCAGGTGCTGGCGCGATGCGCGGCGGTGGCGGCGGGTCTGCGCGAGCGCGACGTGGAGCCGGGCCAGCGAGCGCTCCTCGTGTACAGGCCGGGGCTCGAGTTCGTCGCCGCCTTCGGGGGCTGCCTGCTCGCGGGCGTGCTGCCCGTGCCCGTCTACCCGCCACAGCCCGGCTCCGATGTCGACCAACGGCGTCTGGAGGCCCTCGCCCGAGCGAGCGGCACCCGCATCGCACTCACCTCCCGCAGGTTCCGCTGGCTGCAGACCGCCAGTGCGGGCTGGCTGCGGCTGCGGGGAAGCCAAGGCGCACGCGATCTGGTGTGGTGGTCCACCGACGGCGCGCGCCCTGTGCCGATCCCTGTGGACCCCCCACATGCGGCCCCCGAAGATCCGGCGTTCCTTCAGTTCACCAGCGGCTCCACCGCAGCACCGAAGGGGGTGGTGCTCACCCACGGCAACCTCGGCCACCAGCTGCGGATGAACCGCGAACACCTCGGTCTCGACGCCAGCGCGCGGGTAGTGGCCTGGGTGCCGCAGTACCACGACCTTGGGCTGGTCAGCGGCATCCTGTCCTGCCTGTCCCGCGGCGGCCCGTTGTGGCTGATCGCGCCCACAACCTTCCTGCGCGACCCCGGGATCTGGCTCGACGTGGCCCACCGGGTGCGCGCCACCCACACCGCAGCGCCGAACTTCGCGTGGGACCTCCTGGTGCGCCGCACCACCCCCGCCAGGCGTGCGGCGTGGGACCTGTCGTGCGTGAAGGTGTTCATGTCGGCGGCAGAGCCGGTGGTCCCGGCCTCGGTGGAGCGTCTTCGGAACGCGTTGGCCCCGAGCCGGCTCGATCCGGCCGCATGCTGCCCGGCCTACGGGCTCGCCGAGCACACGGTCGGCGTCACCTGGTGGGGTCGAGGCTCGGTGCGGGTTGGCCGGCGCGAGCTGGAGGTGTCCCGATCCGTCGTCGTGCGCCCCGATGGCGACCTCGAGCTCGCTGCGTGTGGCGCGCCCGCGCCCGATGTCGCCGTGCGCATCGTGCACGACGGGCGGTCCCTCGGCGAGGACGAGCTGGGAGAGATCTGGGTCGATTCGGACAGCCGCTCCCCTGGCTATTGGCAGCGGCCCGACCTCACGGAGCGCGGCCTGGGCGCTCTCCACGGAGAGCCTGGGCGCCGCTGGCTGCGAACAGGCGACCTCGGCTTCCTCCACGGCGGCCAGCTGTATGTCGCGGGCAGGATCAAGGACATCGTGCTCGTTCGCGGCCGGAACATCGCCGCGGAAGAGATCGAGGAGTGCCTCCGCGACCTGGATCCGCAGGTGCGACCCGGCGGCATCGCGGCGTTTGCCTTGCCCTCCGCGGAGGGCGAGCGCGTCGGCCTGGTGGTGGAGGTGGTGGACGGCACCCAGGGCCTCGATGCGCTCGCTCAGCGGGTTCTCGCACGGTGTCAGGCGACCTGGGCCGTGCCCACCACGGTTGTGCTCGCACCGCCTCGCTCCGTGCGAAAGACCACCTCCGGCAAGGTGCGACGCCGGTCGACAATGGCGGCCCTCGAGGCCGGCGAGATCACCGTGCTGCACCGGTGCTCCGGCGGCGACCCTCCCCGCCGGACACAGGTGCGGCCCGAGGTCGTGGTCATCGGTGGTGGGCTGGCGGGCCTGATCACCGCCGATGCCCTCCAGCGCTCCGGACACCAGGTCACCTTGCTCGAGGCGGCCGAGTCGGTCGGCGGACAGGTGCGCACGCTGCCCGCCGGCGAGCTCGGTGCCATGGGTTTCGGCCGGCGGTGGCGGGAGCTGCGCAGAGTGGTGGATGACCTGGGCCTCCCGATCCGTCAGCGCCTGTACTCCGTGGGGGCGCTGCGGAACGGCCAGGTGGAGCGTGAGAACCTGGCGGACGCGCTGCGCTGGGTGGAGCGCGCGCTGGCGGCGGGCAATGCCACGGAGGCGCTGCCGTGGGACGCGCTCGACGGCATCGGCGCGGCCAGCTGGGCGGCAGACCATGGGCTGGCTCCGTTCCCCTCGGCGTTCCAGTCGACCTGGGCATTCCATGGCTATGGCGGGGAGACTGACTCCGTGTCAGCGGCGTCGCTCCTGGCCTATGCTCGCCTGCTCGACCCCAATCCACGGCTCTGGCAGCTCGGAAGGGGCAACGCGCACCTCCCGCGCGCGCTGGCGGACCGGTTGCGCTCCAACGGCGGCACCGTGCGCACCCGCAGCCCGGTGCAGGCGATCGAGGCGGGCACGGTCCACCTGGCAGACGACACCCTGTCGGCCGACCTGGTGGTCAGCGCCCTCCCACCGGCGGCGCTCGCGCCATTGCTGCCGACCGACGATCCGCGGATGCCGCTCCTTCGACGCTTCGTCACCCATGACTACCGCACATCGGTCGTGACGCTGGGCGGCATGCCGCGGCGACCCCGCTGTGTGACTGTGCCCGCCAGCTTCGATGGACGGTCCAGGACACCCGTGGGACTGTTCCGCGGCAGCCAGGCGGCGGACGACTGGACCGTCTACCAGCTCGCAGCACCGCTCGGCGGGACGCCGCTGGACGATGCTGCGCTCGACGCCGAGCAGGACGCGCTGTTCGCCGTGCTCGGCGGCACGCTGCATGCCCGCCACGGCAGCGCGCGCTGGGCCCACTTCCCCCATCTCCCGCCTCAGGCCGCCGGCACCCGAGCCGCCCTGGACGCGCTACAAGGCCACGACGGCGTGTGGCTCGCCGGCGCGTGGTGGGGAGCCGGCACGGCCGAAGACGCCGCGGTGAGTGCTGGCGCGCTGGTGGACCGCATCCTGGGGAGCTGACATCGCCCTACCGGAACCCACGACCCTCCGCACCTGGCTGCACGAGTGGGTCGCGCGCGAGCTCGGTCGACCCGTGGCCGCCGTTCCGACCGACGTGCCGCTGCGGGAGCTCGGACTCGGCTCGGTGCACGGCGTGACGTTGACCGTGGATGCCGAGAGGGCATTCGGCATTGACATCGACCCGATGCTCGCGTGGGAGCACCCCACCATCGACGCCCTCGCCCAGGCGATCAGTCAACGATAGCCAGTGTTCAGTAGGCACTACCCAGAGGTGAGCGCGCCCCGCAGCCGAGCGGCGCCCATCCCGCTGAGGGTGTCGTCGGGAATGCGCCGCAGCCGCCCCAACAGGGCGACCGGGTCGTCGCCGGACTGCTTGAGCGCCCGGTAGGCCTTCGCCGATGTGCCCGCCTCTGTCAGCCGGGCCTTGATCTGCCCCCACGCCGCCTTGTCGCGACGCGCCATGAACGCGTCCCTCGCGCTGCCCAGCTCCTTGGCGACGCGCTTGCGACCGGACGCCTTCAACGAGCGGACCAGCTGGTCGGTCACCTGTCGCGCCTGGCCCAGCTTTGGGGCCTTGGCCAGCGCTGGCGACCCTGGCACAGATCGCACGAGCTCCCGCAGCAGCTCGATCCACGGGTCCCGTAGGTGAGCGCCGTCATCGAGCGCGGAGGCGGGCGCAGCCGGCGCGGGCGCATCCTCGGGTGGCGGCTTGCGACCGTAGGCGGCCGCGAGCTGACTCTTCAGGTCCATGCATCCTCCGACGTGGTCTGCCCCGCGGCGCCAATGCCGCGTGCGAGCAGCGCGGCGATCCCATACGCGATCAGCGCGACGAGCAATGCCCAGCGATAACCAACCAGGCGCGACACCATCACGGTGCCCAGGCTCGCAGCGACGCTCATCCAGCCGTTCAGCGCCCATGCCCACGGCACCACCGCCTCGGCCTCCGGCCGCAGCCGGCGCATCGCCAACGTGAACGGTGTGCCCATCACCGCGCCGAGAGGCGCGAGCAACGCCGCACACAGGCCGACGCGCGCCCACAACGGCCAGCCGAGCGCGACCGTGCGGAGCACCCCCGGCACCAGCACGGCCTGCACCGCCCCGAGTGCCACCACCGCGCCGAGCAGCCACGGGAGCCACCGGTCGATACGGTCGCGGGCCAGCCCTTGTGCCCACAGGCTCCCGAGTCCCGAGGTGACCAACATCGTGAATACCACCGCGGTGACCGCGATCACCGGATGTCCCAGGTACAACACCAGCTCGTGCACCAACACGATCTCGACCGCCAGGTAGCCGTACCCGAGGCAGGCCACGAAGCCCAGCACCGGTGCCGACCGGGGCACGGCTCCCTGCGTGCGACGCGACCACGCCCACGGCAGGAACACGACCCCGAGCCCGGCGAGCAACACCGCCAGCACCTCGACCATCATCACGTAGAACAGCACATACTCGGGCCGCACGCGGTCCTCGCCGCCCGCTCCAAACCACCGCGCCACCGCGTCGCGCCACACGGCCACCACCTCGCTCGCCGTGTCGGTGTACGGCCGATCGTCGGTCATCGCGGGGTTTCCCCACATCGCCGCGCGCGCTGCCTCGTCGGGTTCGGCCAGCGGGTCCACGACGAGCCGTTGCCGCGGGTAGTCCTCCAGGATCGTGAGCACCCGGGCACGCTCGGCCGCGGTGAACGGCCGGGGCTTGACCAGGAGCACGTCCGCCGGCGCGGTGTACAGCACATGCCGCCATGGCTCGGACACGCCTCGGGCTTCGAGCGCGGCGACGGCGGACTGCACCATGAACGGCGTGCGCGAGCCCCGCGCGAACGACACGGTGCCGTCGGGGGTGAGCTGGTCGAGGTAGGTCGAGAAGGCCTCGGTGGTGCCGAGCAGGGCGGGTGACCACGCGTCGGCGAGCAGGCCGTTGGCGCCGTGCAGGTTGGCGTGGAGCATCATGATCACGTCGTACGGCCGCTCCGCATGGAGCACCGCCGAGCGGGCGTCGGCGAACACACGGCGCACACCTGGCTGCTGCAGCGGCGCATGGGTGGCGTCGGGCCATTGCTCCGCGATGAGGTCGCCGATGTCGGGCACCACGTCGATGGCGTCGATGTCCCGGAAGCCGTAGAACTGGGCCACCGCCACGTCCGGCCCGGCGGATGCCGCGAGCACGGCCACCCGCCCCCCACCCTGCCCCTGATGCAGCCGGAACACGAGGGACCGGACCAGCGAGCGTGCTTGGCGCGCACCATCGTC
The DNA here is from genome assembly GCA_047609825.1 of Myxococcota bacterium. Classification (GTDB taxonomy): domain Bacteria; phylum Myxococcota_A; class UBA796; order UBA796. Next base: position 38,310 of record JBLFXJ010000010.1, on the reverse strand, counting down.
AGCGGTGAGCACCACCTCCGACGAGCTGCTGTTGTCGAGCAGCACCCGTCGGTCATCCGGCGCATCATGCAGGGCCAGGCGCGCCACCGGCGTCCACCTCTCCCGCACCACGTAGTCCTCGGAAAATCCAGCTGGATAGCGGACATGCAGCACTGTGTCCTGCGTGGTGGCGACCGCGGCCACGCCGCCCAGGGCGACCGTAGCGGCAACGGACGCGAGGGTGAGCCCCCGCTTGGCCGCGGCGTGGAAGCTCACGGCTGCGGCCGCGCACCCCAGTGCGGCAACGACGAACACCAGATCCGGCGCCGACAGCGCATACAGGAGCGGCACGAAAGCCAGCGCACCCACCGCACCACCGACCAGATCGGCGCCATACAGCGTGCCGACGTGTTCCCGTCGCCGCTGAAACACGCCGGCAAACGCCAGCCCTGCGCAGGCGAACGGTGCGGTGAGCGCCGGGAGGAGCGCGGCGAAGGCCCAGGGCTGGATGAGGTCCCACTTCACGTTCAGGCGTGAGCGCACGAAATCGGCCGGCGGCAGATCGTCCTGCACGGTCAGCGGCACAGCCAGCGCGACAGCGACCGCGAGCAGGCTGGTGATCACCTGGGCCAGGGCGACCCACCCCAGCCGCTCCTCCAGCCCTTCCGCTGGGACGAGCGACGGCCGGAGGTGCTGGGCGACGGCTCCCGCAGCGATGCCCATCAGCGCCACCGCGAGTGCCAGGTGGGCGAAGCTCGCGAACAGCACCACCCCGAACAGGCGGGTGAGACCCAGCTCGAACAAGATCGCCGAGGCGCTGATCAGGAACACCGCCACGGCGATGGACCGCGGCGTGTCCGTCATGCGGTGCGCTCCCCAGTCAGTTGGGGACCACGTACAGCGTCCGGCGCGAGAGCACGATGCTGTCGTCGGCGATCAGCTCCGCCACCACCTCGACGGTGCTGGTGCCGGGGGTGGGCACGACCTCGCCCTCGAGCTGCAGCGTGAACGGCACCGGCTCCCCCGCGGCGGCCGGCGAGTAGAACTCCGGCGCCACGCTGAGGACCACACCGGCCGGATCGTCGAGCTCGAGATGCACCTTGTCGAAGGTGGCGCTGCCGGCGAGGGCGGTGACGCCAGCGACCAGCACTTTCTTGAACTGGTAGTCCGAGCCATCCCAGTTCACGACCGCCGGCTCCAGGATGTAGTCGCCGTCGATGTCGAAGTAGGAGCCGGTGATGACGGCGAGCTGCTCGAGCTGCACCCGGGTCTCAGGGAACGTGATGCCCGCGTCACCCCACACGCCGACCACCTTGCCGCCAAGCTCGGACACCGCTTCGTAGGCCGCATACAGGTCGGCGTCGCCCGAGCAGCCGCCCGGGCTCGGGTTGCCAGCCCCGGGGTCGCGGATCTTGCTGTGGGTGACCAGCACGAACACCGGCAGCACCTTGTCGCGGAACCCCATGCCGCCCTGGCGGCCAGTGCCCGGGGTGCTGAAGTCCTCGCTGCCGGCCACCAGGCCGTTGAAGGCGTCGAGCGGGCTCGCGATGAAGGGCTTGGCGTCGCGACCCGAGTTGAACGACCGATCGCACCCCTCGTCATAGCCCTGGCCGCCGGCCGCTTGCACCACCGCTTCGAAGCCGGTGGCCCAGCCTCCGGACCACCCGGTGTAGGACAGGCTGCGCAGCGACGCGACCACCAGGTCGATCTCGTCGGTCTGCTGCTGCTCGAGGCGGTACGGCCACATCCCGCCGCCATAGGTCTCGTAGTCCTTGAACGTCGCCACGCCGAAGGTCACGTCGGGGATCTCGACCTGGATCTCCGCGGCAACCTCGGCCAGGTCTCCGGCAAGCGCAGGCGCCAGGGCCGAGTGCCACTTGCCGAGATCGAGCAGGAACGCGATGTCGGCGATCTGGTACTCAGCCTCCATCTCCAGCTCATACAGCCCCACCCCATCGCACAGCAGCCCCTCGGCCGAGCGCCCGCTCAGCGGCACGTCTCGTCGTCCGCCGGGATCGTCGCTGCCTACCACCAGGGTGCCATCGGCCACGCCCTCTTCCTCGGGGGCGAACTGAACTTGAAGCGCGAGGGTCTCCCCCGGGGCCAGCACGATCGGGAGCTCGGGTGCGGCCTCGACCAGGCCGAGGCCGGTGTCCGAGGTCACCGCGATCAGGTCGAGGGTGAGGTCGCCATCGCCGCAGCTCTCGAGCACCACGGTCTGCTCCTCGACGCACAGCGGCGGGATGTCGCCGAACAGCACCTCTTCCGGATCGACACACAGTGCGGGCTGGGCCCAGGTGCCCCGCAGCTCGACCGCGGCCTCGGGGGTGTCGGGGGCGTCGCCACGCACCCACACCGTCGCGCTCTCGCCCACGGCGCGGGTGTTGTAGGCCACGTCCACGGTGATCACGCCGCCCGGGTCGAGGGTCAGCGGCAGCACCGGAAGATCGAGGAGGGTGAAGGACACGTCGCCGACGAGCTCGATGGACTCCACGGTGAGCACATCGGCGCCAGCACTGCGTACCGTGAACGCCTCCACAACCGTGGTGTCGAGCGGGAGCGCACCGAAGTCGAGCGTCGCCGGCTCCACCCGCATTCCCGGGTAGGGCACCACCTCGGGGCCCGTCTTGCCACTCACCCCCGTCTCGCTGGCCTGGCACCCCAGCAACACGACCGCCATGAACCAAGCGCGCATACCCACCCCCACTTCAGGGGAGTGTACCCTGCAGATGCACGGCGCGAGCCGCACTCACGCTTCGGTGAGCGCATCTCGAAGGGCATCGCGGGCCATGGCCACGTCTCCGGCGCGTTCGCCGGAATGCACCCGGTTGTCCCACTCCTCGGGGTCGTCCCGGTGATCGTACAGCTCGGTGGCGCGGCCGGCCTCGAACGTGACCTTGGTGTGGTCGAGCAGCACCATGGAGCTGTCGTGCACCTGGCTGACCACGGCGGCTTTCCCAGTGTGTGCGCCCGGGGCGTCCGGACCGTCGAGCACGGTGGACAGGAGCGACCGGGGGCCCGGCTCATCGCGGTCGGCGCCGCCGATCGCCAGCAGGGTTCGGGTGACGTCGAGCTGGTCGCACAGGGCGTCGCTGGTCCATGGCGCGGCGCCGCCCGGTGGGCGCACCAGCAGGGGCACCCGCACGGACGGCTCGAAGAACACCATCTTGCCAACCAGGTTCTTGTCGCCTGCCTGCTCGCCGTGGTCGGCGTGCAGCACCACCCAGGTGTTGTCGCTCTGGCCGGACCGCTCGAGCGCGTCGAGCACGCTCGCCACCAGCGCGTCCACCATGGAGATCTGGGCGTAGTACGCAACCAATGTCGCGCGCTTCTCGGCGTCGCTCCGCGGCAGCGCGCGGCCATCGAGCACCCGCTGCACCAGGCCGGTGACCGTCGTGGGGTCGCGGTCCGGCGGGACCGAGAGGGCGGGATCGTCAGCGTCGTACAGCGCCCGGTAGGCCGCAGTGGCATCCCACGGCGGGTGCGGGCCGGCGAAGTTCACCTGGAGGTACCAGGGCTGGTCGGCCGGAGCGTACTGCAGCCAGGTGCGAGCCCGGCGCGCGACGAAGGCGTCGAGGTGGTCGGCGGTGCGGAACCCGTGTGCGTCGATGCCGTCGGCGGTCCACACGCCCACCGCGTGGGGGCCCTCCAGGTACTCCTTGATGTAGCGCTGGTACTTCGCGTACTTGTCCACCCGACCGCGAAGGGTCGTGGCGCTGAGCCAGTCCGTATAGGCGCTCGGCTCCGACGCCGACATCCGGGCGCCGGCGGTCTCGACCGTCTGCGAGAAGCCAAGCCTGTCGAGGTATTCGAGGTTGTTGTCCTTATGCCCCGCGGTGGGAAACAGGTGCACCTTGCCCACCACCCCGGTGTGGTAGCCGACATCGCGCAGGCGCCGCACATGGCTCGGGCCGCCCGGCAGGATGCTCGACAGGTTGTTCGTCACGCCGGTGACACCGGGAAGCCGCCCCGTGATCATCACGGCCCGCGCCGGCATGCACAGCGGGCTGTTGGTGTAGCACCTGCCGAACTGGACCGAGCGCGCGGCCAGTGCGTCGATCGCGGGCGTCAGGACCACGGGATGCCCGGCGCAGCCGAGGGCGTCCCAGCGGAGCTGGTCGAGGTAGATGTACAGAATATTCGGCGGGCCAGACGATGCCGGAGTGGTCGACGTGGTCCAGGCTGCGGTGTCGCCGAGCGAACCGGTGCTACCCGCTGCGGCGCCGGTGTCCCCTCCCCCCCTGACGCCGCCCCTTTCGACGCTACAGCCGACGATCCCGGCGCTCAGTCCGGCCTGGAGCAACGTTCGGCGAGTCCACGGCATGCCCGGATCTTAGCCCGGACCCGTCCAGACGCCACTGTCACCGCGTGGCGGTGTGCACCGTGTACACAGCCTCGACCGTCATCGAGCGCTCGCCCTCGACACAGGTCCAGGTGCGGACCTCGGTCCAAGCCAGGGACAACGCCGTCGCAGACGCTCGGTCGCCGGCGGCCAGGTGGTCCGAGGTCCAGGTACATCCAGTCAGGTCGGCCGCTCGGGGCCCGATCCGCGAGCCCTGGGCCTCCACCGTGCCGGCTGCGTCGTACCGCACGAACCGCAAGCCCTGTGGCGTGTCGCGGGTCTCCCACCACTCGCTGTGCCCGTCGTCGAGCGCGAGGAACCACCGGGCCCAGGTCCACGGGTCAGACACCCGGACGTTGTACAGCTCGAGGGTCTCTGGCAGGCCGTGGTCGGCCGCATCGGTGAGGGCGCGGACGGTCGCGTCCGTCCAACCCGCACAGACCTCGTCGGACACCCCATCGCACGCCATCGCGCCGAGCGCCGCCACCCGGTCAGCGGCATCCCCCGACACACCGTCGCAGCCCACCGACAGCGCATCCGCCGTGCCGACCGGCAGTCCACCCTCCCGGTGGACCGCGACCGCTGCCTCTGCGCCCGTGCAGTCGAGCGCATACCACCCGACGCAGTCGCCACAGGGCAGCGGACCCTCCCCGCCCGAGTCCACCGTAGTCGTGGTCTCAAACGCGGAATCGACGCCCCGGTCGACGGGCTTGGGTTCGCCCCCACAGGCGAGCAGCAACCACCACATGCTGCGAACGTAACGGTTACCCCTCGGCGATGCGTCGGATGCCGCTGTTGCTCCTGCTCGCCGCCTGCGACCCCTATTCGGCCTGGTCCGAGGCGGTGTTCCCGTGGGTCTACCCACCGGAGCCTGGGGTTCCTGAGTACGCGCGGATCCGGTGGGAGACCGAGACATGGACCGCCGGGGTGGACCTGCGGGAGACCGCCCTGTACCTCCAGAAGTCGCAGCTCCACCACGCGACCGGCTCGCCGGCATCCGTCGCGCACTTCGAAGCGATGGCCGACCAGATCCGGCCGCTCCGACCCGGTGATCTGTCGCTGGCCTTCGTCGGCGACACCATGTGGATCGGCGGGGCCTGGGACACCGCCTGGTCGGCCACCGCCCCCCTACTCGACGCCGACCTGCGCATCGGCAACCTCGAAACCCCCACATCGCCGGACCACCCGACCGAGCTCGGCTCGCTCGGCCTGTACGCGTTCAATGCGCCGCCCGAGATGCTCGACGGACTGCCCCTGGACGTGCTCCAGCTGAACAACAACCACAGCCTCGACGCCGGCGATGCGGGGCTGGAGGCGACCGTGGCCGAGGTGGAGGCGCGGGGAATGGTGCCCCTGGGGGTGGACCACCACGCGACCGTGCGGGTGGACGGAACGCGGGTCGCGCTGCTGTCCTACACCTGGGGGCTGAACGAGCGCGACCTCGAGAGCGCCCACGAGCTGTTCCTCGCACCGCTGGCCCACCCGGACGGAGACCTGTCGGACGTGCGGGCCGACGTCCGCGCCGCCCGATCCGACGCGGATCTGACCGTCGTGCTGCTGCACTGGGGCTTCGAGTACGAGTACCTGCCCACCCCCGAGCAGCAGGTGATGGCGCGGGAGCTGGTGTCAGCCGGCGCGGATCTGGTAGTCGGCCATGGTCCGCACGTGGTGCAGCCCGCGGAGTGGTGCAACGTGGACCGGCCTGAGCATGTGCCGGGAATCGGAAGCTGCAGCCTGCGGGACGACCGGGGCGAGCGCACCGCGGCGGTGCTGTACAGCCTCGGGAACTTCGGCACCTTCCAGCCCACGGTCCAGGTGCGCACTGGAATCGTCGCCACCGTGTCGATGCGCCCGGGCGTGGGCGTGACAGGCCTCGGCTGGGCTCCGGTGACCACCGAGGCGGGCCCGTCCGTGGTGCCGCTGGCTACGCTGACCGACCCCGAGCTGGAGGAGGAATCGGCGCGGCTGGACCGCCTGCTCGGCCGGCGGTGGCGTCAGCCGTAGCGCCGGGTCGCGAACTGGGCCGCGAGCTCGGTGCACACGCCCTCGAGCTCCGCCTGGTCCAGCGCATCGAAGGCGTTCGCGTGGTCGCTGTCCACGTCGAGCACGGCGAGCAGGCGGCCGCCGGGCGTGATCACCGGCACCACCAGCTCGGACCGCGTGGTGGACGAGCAGGCGATGTGGCCGGGAAAGGCGTCAACATCGGCCACTCGCTGCGTCGTCCGGGTGCGCGCGGCCCCACCACAGACCCCGCGGTCGAACGGGATGCGCAGGCAGCCATGCCCACCCTGGTACGGCCCGACCACGAGCAGGTCGTCCGACACCGCGCGGTAGAACCCGGTCCAGTGGAACGCTTCGAAGCCGTGGTGCAGCTCGCAGGCCACGGTGGCGAGGGCCGCGACCCAGTCGTCCTCACCGTCGAGCAGCCCGCGCACGGACCCGCGGATCTCGGCGTATCGATCACGGCGTCGCAGGTCGGACGCGTCGTGGGGCAGAGGATGCAGCATACCGACCTCGTTAGCTGCCCTCCCCTACCTTCCATCCGCGGCCGTCGCCGGAGGCTCGACCTGTCCACCGATCCACGAACCTGGCGCGATGTCACCCTGCTCGCACCGCTCACGCGAGGCGGCACCCTCCCCTTCCGGCGGCTGTGCGTCGAGCTCGGCGCCACCATCACCTGTGGCGAGATGGCCTATGCACGGGCGGTGATGCGGGGAAAGCGGAGGGAGTGGGCCCTGCTCCAGCACCACCCCAGCGAGCCCTGCTTCGGGGTGCAGCTCGCGGGCCGCAGCGCGGACAGGCTCATCCGGGCGACGAAGACCGCCGCCGATTCCGGCGCCCAGTTCGTCGACCTCAACTGCGGCTGCCCGATCCAGGACGCTACGAACCGGGGGTTTGGGGCCCGGCTGCTCCAGCGACCGGCCAAGCTCGGGCGCCTGGTGGCGATGTTCGTCGCCGGCTCACCCCTGCCCGTCACCGTGAAGATCCGACTCGGATGGGACGATACCGACCACGCCAGCGAGCTGGCCCGGGTGATCGAAGAGGCCGGCGCGTCGGCCCTGAGCATCCACGGGCGCACGCGGAACCAACGCTACTCGAGGACCGCCGACTACGCGCAGATCCGGGCCATCGCGGCCGAGCGCGGCATCCCGGTGATCGGCAACGGCGATGTGCTCACCTGGTACGAAGCGGAGGCCCGCCGGCCCGGGCTCGCCGGGATCATGGTGGCCCGCGGTGCGCTGATCAAGCCGTGGATCTTCCGCGAGCTCACGGAGCGCCGGGAGCTGTGCCTGTCCGCCACGGAGCGCCTCGTGATCTACACGCGCCTCGCGGAGTTCTACCGAGACCACTTCGGCGACGACGAGCGCGGTCTGCAGCGCACCCTGGCGTTCCTCCCGTGGCACTTCAAGTTCTTCCACCGCTACCGGCACTTTCCCGCCTCGACCCACGCCGCCGCCGCGGAGACCCACCCCCTGCTCCAGACCCGCGACCCCGACCTCACACCCGACGACCCGCTGGAGGCGCTGCTCCAGAATGCGGACGAGGCCGTGCACCTGGCGCTCGCGAGGCTGCTGTGGGACGCCTCCCTCGACGGCCTGGACGCCGTGCTGCCACGCATCCGCGCCCTCGCCGAAGACCCGCCGATCAGCGACGGTCGCGTCGAGGAGCCCGCGCCCGCGGGGTGAATCAGGGCGCCATCACCCGCCGGGTCCAGCCCGAGGTGTAGCCACTGCCGCAGGCGACCGTCATCGACCAGCCGGGCGCCACGTCGCCTTCGGCGAAGGCCGACACGTCCCAGTACGGGGCGCACACGACGAGCAGGGTGCCGTCGTCGGCGAGACGGGCGGTGCCCGAGAACGGGCAGTGCCTCTCCAGTGGCCAGCTCTCCACCACCCGGGCTTCGCCCGCGACCGGGTCGAGGACCAAGCGAACGGCCCTGGACGGCTCACTCACAGGCGTTCGGTCCGTGCGCCCGCGGTTGTCGAACATCAGGAGCGACCCGTCGGCGAGCAGGTGGGCGTCGTGCTGCATCCGAAAGTCGTCTGGGCCGCCGTCGATCCCGAGCACCACGAAGTCGGACGGCAGGTCCTGGTCCGGCTCCCCGGTGAGCCACCAGCGCACGGCGCCGAAGTCCGGGGAATCCGGATCGGCCGCCACTCGGAGTACAGCGCTCTGATGGCGGAGCGACACGATCACGTCGCCGTCGGCGAGCCACTCGATGCCGTTGCTGTGGAGCCAGTCTTGGGCGCCCTCCGGCGGCGGGATGAGGTCTGTCATGGCGAACCGGCCGAGCACCACCCCATCCCGGTCGAACACCGCGAACCCCTCGTCGATCCGCGTGCCGTCGGGCCCGAGGCCGGTCTCCTTCCATAGCGCTGCCACCCGGCCGTCCCGGATGTCGAGGTCGTGGTGCAAGAACGGGTCGGGAGACACGAAGTCGGTCAGGACCGCTCCATCGGGCGACCACTCCATCACCCGCGATCCGAACGACACCATCGCCAGGGTGCCGTCGAAGGTGCGGCGCGCCTGCATCGGGTCATCACCGTCGAGCTCCGCGAACCAGGTCACGCCGAGGGGCTCGGTGTCCACCACGACGACATAGGACGGGCCGGCCTCGACGCCATCGCACGGCACGGTGGTCAGCACGCGCGGCATGGTTGGCGCGCCCTCGATCGCCAAGTCTGCCTCGAGACGCATCGGCAACGAGCCGGTCGACAGCTCGCCGAGGGCGGGCGGAGACCCGTCCGCCTCGACGCGCCAGCTGTAGCTGCGATCGGCATGCAGGTAGGGCACGACGATCGCACCGTCGCCGTCGATCACGGCACTCACGACCCGCGTAGCCACGCCGTCGGCCTCGAGCGTTGCCGTGACCGGGCCCGCCGGGTCCAGCTGCACCGCGCAGGTGGCGACCAGCGGGTGGAGTCCGGACCGGTCGCACCGCGCCGTGAACACGGGTTCGGTGGTGCCGGTGCCGCTCGGGGTCGTGCCCGTCGGCGTGGTGCCGGCCGGAGTCGTGCCGGCCGGCGTGCCCCCCGTCGTCGTGGAGCCCGTCGCCCCACCGGTGGGCGTGGTCTCGGTCCCCGATGCCGAGGTGTCCTTCCCAGCGCCATCGGCACCGCACGCCACGAGCACGATCAGCCACAGCGTGCGCACCACCGGCCCTCCATGCAGGTCGCCATATCCCCCCGACAGGCTAGACACGGGCCCGGAGGTTCCCGATGGTCTGTCACCACCTGCTCGCGGCCGCCCTGCTCCTCGCGCCCGGCGTCGCTGGTGCCCAAGGCATCGACGAGGCGCAGATGGCCGCTGACTGTGCCGAGTCGGACCTCACGGCCTGCAGGATGCTCGGCGGGCAGATGCTGATGCGAGGGGATGCGCGGGGCGCCGCGCAAGCGCTCGAGCGCAACCTGGTGCTCACCCGCGAGCAGAGCGAACGCCCCCTCGACGTGGCCACCTGGACCGGCAACCTCGCCTCGGCCTACCTCATGCTGTTGGACTACGACCGCGCGGCCGAGCTGAGCGAAGAGTCGGTGGCCATCCGCCGCGAGGCGATGGGCGCGGAGCACTCCTCCACCGTCGGGGCGCTCGAGCGCCTGGCCGACGTGCACAAACGCCGTGGCGACCTCGATACGGCCATCCCGCTGTTCGCCGAGGCCCTGGAGGGCCGCCGTGCCGCCGCTGGGAAGGACCACCCCACGATTGGCCGGAGCGCAGCCTTCCTGGCCCGTGCCTACATCGACGCCGGGCGATTCGCGGACGCCGAGCCCCTGCTCGTCGAGATCCAGCGGATCAACAAGGCCCTCGCGGAGAAGCAGCCCGCTGCAGCAGGCCGGCCGTTGTCCGATCTCGGTCACATGTACGCCGACATCGGGCGGCCTGCCGACGCCCAGGCGCTGGTCGACCTGGTGCTGCCGCAGCTCGGCGACACGCCCGCTGCCGGACGGGTGCTGGCCTTGCAGGCGCGCCTGCAGGAGGACGCTGGTGATCTGGCCGGCGCGCGCGCCACCCTGGACCGCGCGCTGGTGGTCCTCGACCATCCTCGTGTTCGGCGGGTGGATCGGGCGCCGACGCTGCTGCAGCTGGCCTACGTGCGGTGGGGCCTTGGAGAGCGCGCGGACGTGCTGCCCGATCTGCGCACCTGCGCCGAGGCCGACCCGGACAACCCAGTCCGATCATCCGTGGACCTGGTGCCCGCGCGCCTCGCGCTCGGCTGGGCCCTGCTCGGCACCGGCAGCACGGAAGAGGCAGTAGAGCAGTTCGGCTGGGCTCGAACGGTCCACACCGATCTGCACGGGCCGGACCGCCGCGAGCTGGCTCCGATCTGGATCGCTCTGGCCCATGCGCAGCCCGACCAGGCCCTGGCCCACCTCACGGAGGCCGTTCGGGTGGAGGGGGACAACACCCAGTGGAGCACGACCGAGGCGGTCCTCGGCATGCATGCGACACAACCGGACGACGCCGGGTGGACCGCCCTGGCTGTGCAGGCCGCCCAGCGGCACGCCGTCTCGCCGCCGGCGGGCACCCACCTCGTGGAGATCGCGTCGTTCCGGGCCCCATCGACAGAGACCCTGGGCCGGCCGGGCGCCCGGGCCTATGCAGCGATCGTAGGCAGCGGAGATGGGCTGGAGATCGTGCACCTCGGCCCGGCGTCGGAGGTCGACGGAGAAGCCGATCGGTCGGCGGCGGTGGTGCACCCCATCGAGTCGGCCATCGGCGGGGCGAGTCGCGTCGCGCTGCAGCTCCCGGAGGGTCTGGCCACCACCGATCTCGCAGCGCTGACGCTGTCGGATGGCACGCCCCTCGCCGCCGCGGTGGAGCTCGTCGGCCCGGACGGCGCAGTGGTACCGCCACCACCCCGGCCGATGTGGCCCTGGTTGCTCGGCGCGCTGGGCGTGCTCGGCCTCGGCGGCGCCGGCGTGTGGGCGAGCCGCCGGGGCTGACCAAATCAGAGCAGCGACAGGTCGATGTTGGCGTCCTGTCCGATCTCCGAATTGTACATCTCCTGACTCTTCGTGCGCTGACGGAGCAGCCGCTTGTCGAGCTGCTCATACAAGTCGACCTCCGCCGCCGGCGACGCCGCACGACCCGAGACCCCTTCGGCGCGGTCGGTGAACGCCACCGCCTGTGCGTCGAACACGAGCACCGGTGCTCCAGCCGGCACGCGCGCGCGCCCCCTCGCATCGGTGCGTTCTGCGATCACGGTGGCCGCCAGCGCCCGCACAGCGATGCCAGCCGCGGGACGGCCGGCGCGCATCACCTGCACATGGCGCGCGCCATCCACGTCGACCACGTCCAGCTCCAGCGGTGATCGGACTACGAGGGTCGTGCGGCGCACACCACCCGCGTCCAGCTCCACCAGCCACGCCCCGACCCCGGTCAGCGGTAGCGCCACCTCGCGGGGCTGTGGGAACGGGCCGGCGCTGACCGACAGGCGGCCGCTCCACGCCGGACTCACCCCGCCGACCTGGATCGCCCCCACGTCGGCGAGCCCCTGGTCCCGGAGGAAGATCGTGCGCAGGTCGACCCGGTACGCCCGGGCATGCACGCCGTCCACATTGCCCACCTCGAGGGCGAGGCGAGCAGGCTCCGAGGGACGCAGCACGACCACTGGGGGCGCCTCCAAGGTGACCCGGCGCAGCGCATCGAGCGCGACACGTGCCTCGGGCTGGCTCGCCACGACCTCCTCGTAGGCATCCGCCGCAGCATCCACCCTCCCCTCGGCTTCGAGCAGGCGCGCGAGCGCATACCGCGCCGCATCACGCAGCGACGCCGGCCCAGTGGTGCCGTCCATCGCCGGGAACGGCGCCTCGACAAGCTGGGTGAGTGCGGTCCGCGCCACCCCCGAGCGACCGGCCTCCAGCGCCGCGAGAGCGCGGGCATAGACCAGCGCGTCGAGGAGCGGCGATTCCGGATGACGGCGGGCGACCCGATCCGCCCAGTCCATCGCCGGAACGAACGCGCGCAGCTCGATCAGGGTGCGCACGAGGTGCAGCCCGGCCTCGGGCGCCGTCGGGTCGTCCGGATGCAGTGCGACGTATTCCCGGCCCCAAGCCGCCGCGGTCAGGCGAACATCTGTGGGCGTCATGCCCAGTGCATCGAGGATCCACGCCTGCTGATCGATCAGCGCCACCGCCCCTTGGGCAAGGTGGAACCTCGCCTTTCGCACCACAGGAAGGTCGGGATAGCGATCCGCCACACGACGCATCACCTGCAGTCCGGTGAGCGCATCCGTGCTGTCCTGCACGCGCCGGGCGACGGCGGCCTCGGCCTGGAAGGCCGCCCCCAGGGCCACCCGCCACACCTTGACCGCCTCGTCCTGCCGGCCGATGGCGCGCCACGCCTCCGCGACAGCACCGGCGGTAGCGCGATCCACCGAGCCTGCCCGATCGGCGGCGAGGAGGCGCCCGAACGCCGCCACGATGGCCTGCGGCTCGCCGCTCGCGACCGCTCCGTCCAACTCCACCCGCGCCGCCCGTGCTGCCCAACCCGGAGCGTGGGCGCGCAGGGCGGCGTTCGACGGCAGGAGCGGACGCCCATCCGCTCCCCAGGCCGCCGCCTGCTCCGCGAGCGCGACCCGGTGCGCCGGGTGCAGACCGTCCATCTCCGGCGCAACCTCGACCACCTCGACAGTGCGTGAGGAGAGGAGACGCCCCGCGCCGTCCTGCAGCCGATCCAGCGCCCAGCGCCCCGGAAGGGCCGCGCGCAGCCCACCCTCCACCTTCACGAACCCTGGCGGCACTGCGGTACTGGCGCTGAGGGGCGTGCTGCTGGCCAGCACCTCACCGACAGTCACCGTACAGACCTCCGGCCCACACCACCCCGGCACGTCCCCCTCTGGTCGCCCACCGATGCGGGCGAGCGCCTCGCCGTCCGCTCCCACGGGCCGGCGCTCGGCCTCCCACGCGCGGGCTCCGCTGGGCCTGCCTCCTCGGAACACCCATGCCCCAGGGGCCTCGACCTTGCCGGACGCCGTGGGCAGGCGGACCTCACCGCCTCGTGCCAGGTCGAGCGTGCCGACCACGGCGCCGTCCACCCGCACGGCGAGCGTCCCGCGCGCCCGCCCCGGGGAGGCCACGGCAGCCAGCCAGTCGGACCGCGCCGGGTCATCTGCGGGCGGTGGACCGGCGAGCAGCAGCGCGTCCACGGCCTGCGCCACTTCCCGCCCCGCCGACCGGAGCACGCGCACTGAGGCGGCGTCGGCGCCGGCCAGCGCGAGCGCCTCGTCCGACCGTCCCACGAGCTCGAGCACCCGCGGTAGCCCTGCCTTGTCGGACGTGGCGACGTCAGCCATGAGCACGTCCACCACCCGACCGTCGACCGGCGCACCGACCTCGGCCCGCGCGCGCAGCGCAGCCACATCGCCACCGCCGTCGCCCAGCTGCTCCACCAGTGCGTCCAGGGTGCGTGAATCCACAGGCCGGACGGACCGCGCGCCGTGGAGGAAACGGATCGACACAGCCAGCGCATCCGTGCCGCTCGGCCGCAGGGTGAGCACCCGGTCGACCAGCTCGCGCACCCGCGCATCCAGTGCCGTGGTGTCCGGCACCACCGAGCGCACGGCCAGCAGGGAGAGCCCCCACGCGGCGGCCTGAGCCGCGCTCTCGTGTGCCCCTGGGGGAGCCTCCAGCGCCAGCGCCTCCACCGGTGGGCCCCCGCCTGGGCCGACCGCGACGGTGAGGACCGAAGGATCTGTCGTCGCCACCCCACGCCCGAGCGGAACCCCCCATTCGAACACCCGGCCATCCACCCGGGTCTCGCCCGCCGCACCCGCGGGTTGGCGGCCAAGGCTCACCGAGGAGACGGCCCACGGCGCGAGCTGCACGTCGGCGTCGTCCACCCGCACCGCACACGGGTCTGGCCCGTGGTTGTAGAGAACGAACGCTAGCTGCGCCTCGTCGCCCGGGAGGCCCTCGCCCGCCATCCGGGGCGGATGCACCACGACGCGGTGGTCCTCGACCGTCGCCACATCGCTCTGCCCCACCGCCCGTCCAGGTGCGCCGTGGCCCGTACCTGCCACGTGGCCGCCCGGCTCGGGTGCCGGACTGGCACGCTGAACCCCCCATCCGCGCCGGCACGCACCACGCTCCACACCACCCGCTCGCGCACGCCCGGGAGCGCCATCCGACCGAGGCCACCGCCGCCCACCTTGCTGGAGAGGGTGCCGGCACCACGGCCATATCCGCCCCCCCCGCTGCCGCGTCCGGAGGTTCCGAGGCCAGCTACGCTCATCGTCGCGGCCGCGAACTCGCCATCCGTCACCAGGGTCTCGAAGCTGCCGCCCGACAGGCGTCCGGCCGCCGCCTCCTGGGCGATGCGCTCTTCGTCCGTCCGGCGGGCCTCTGCCAGCAACGCCTCGGCCATCCGCTCGGCCGCTCCCCACGCCTCGTGGCGCGCCGTCACGCCGGCGACCGTGCCCACCGACACGCTCCGTCCGACGAGCAGGGAGGCCCCAAGTCGAGCGGGCACGCCCACGAGGTCCGCCAGTCGCGCGTCCACCCAGCTGAGCGCCACCTGGCCGGGCATCGGGCTGCCGAATGCATCGGTCACCCGCCCTCGCACCTCCCATCCGGTGCGCGTCGCGACGACGTCGAGGTCCACCCGCAGCTCACCGCGCACCTGCACCGTTCGCCAGTGCACGGCGCCATCTGCGCCGGTGCCGGTCACCGTGAGCGGACCCGACCACGCCACCGCCGGCGTCCACCGCACCTTCTGGCCCGCGCGGAGCAAAGTGGCCTCCCGGAGCACCTCCCCCGATGCCGCCGTGACCAGGGCCCAGCCCCCCTCGGCGACCAGCGTGAGCGGCTCACCGGGTGCCACATCCCGCACCCCCGTGAGCCGGAGCCCGTCCCCGACCAGGAGGTCGGCGGTGGCGCTGGGGTGGGTGCCGTCGAGGCTCACCACCTCCAACCTCCACTCGCCCTCGCCGAGCGCGTCCAGCGCGACCGGCACCGGAGCCTCCCCTGGGTGGACGACCTCTACCGAAGGCCCTCGCACAGCCGCGACCCAGTCATCGACGGGAGACGGCGCGGCACCGGACCAGGTTCGCCAGCCAGCCAGGCGGGGGCGCGCGGGCTTCGCACCGGGCCCAGCGGGGGTGGGCAGCTGCGACACCTGACGCCAGGCCGTCACACGATACCGCCCAGCCTTTGCCTCGAGCCCGACCCGCGCGGGCTCGCCAGGGCGCAGCCGGTCCTGCTCGACCACCAGTGTGGGCGCCGCGCTCACGTGCCCGTCGCGTGCGCTCCCCACGGCGCGCTCGGCGCCCGCGAACCGCGCGCGAACGATCCACGGAAGGCCTGCGGGCGGACCGGAGATCCGCGCACGCCCGGTGGCGTCGGTCCTCACGGGGAGGGGCTCGGACACGCCCTCCGACCACCACATCAGCGGGACGTCGGCGACCGGCAGGCCCGCCCGGTCGTGCACGGCGAGCACCGCGTCCAGGCCGTCGTGAGTGACGGTGAGATCACGAGCGGGCGGCCGGTCAGTCACCACCCGGACCACCGCCAGCGTAATGGGCTCGAGTCGCCCCGGAGGCAGCGCCATCACCGACCAACTGCCCTCGGAAGTCGTGGCATCCGGGACGATGAGCTCGGTCAGCGCGACCCCCTCAGCGTCCGCATCACAGGTCACCGCACCGAGCCGCAGGTCACCCCGCGAGAGGTAGACCGACCACTCCCCTTCCACCGGCGCACCCTCATTCCGCGCCACCAGCCGGAGCCCCACACGGTCGCCCGGGCGGTACACGGCGCGATCCAGGTCGACCTCGGTGCTGAGGCCCGGCTCCGTCCGGTGCCCTCCGCCGCGCTCCAGGTGCAGCATGGCAGGCTCACCGCCCACATCGGCGAGCACGGTGAGCGCGCCGTCGGGCACCGTGAGCACAGCGACCCCATCGCGGCCCGTGCGTCCCTCCGACACGCCATCCGTCGCCCGGACCCGAACTCGAGCCCCGCCCACGGGCGCGCCGGCCCGGAGCACGCCGACCACAAGCTGGTCGCCGACCGTGCGTGCCACCAGATCCACTGTGGACACCGCGAGCATCGCTCGGGCCTCTCGATCGGTTCCGGCCACGGTGACCGAGTACAGCCCTGGCCCTGGCGTGCGCACCGGAAGGGTCCAGGTCTGGTCAGCGTGCGCACGAAACCCGGGCACATCCGATGTCCACTCGCGATCGGGGGCGATCACGGCTACATCCAGATCCGGCAGCGTGTCCGGCCGGCCACCCGCTCGGAGGAATGCGTCGGCGTCGATCCGATGGAGCCGGACGGTGACCTCCTCCAGGTTGCGGGACATGACCTCCACGGCTGCAGCGCTGGGTCGGGCCGCTCGGCCCGCCACGTGCACGGACACATCCGGCCGCTCCAGCGCTGACTTCACCTGCTCCGCCGCGGCGTTCGTGCGGGCGCGCTCGACCAGCCAAGCCCACGCGGCTTCCGCGTCGGCCTCGGCCCGCAGATCGTGCAGGCTCCGCATCGCCGACACCGCCGACGCATCACCCGGCCACCGCGCGATGACCTCCTCCCACCGCCGACGGGCCTCCCCGACCTCCCCCGCGTCCCTCGCGGCGACACCCGCCTGCCACGCCGCCCGCGCGGGGTCGATCCGGGAGGGATGGTTCCGGATCAACGCGTCATAGTGGCCGATGGCGACAGCATGCTCGCCGTTCGCCCACGCCGAGTTGGCCGCCGCGAGCAGCAGCTGCGCCAGCTGAGACTCCCAGGTCGAGCGCTCCTCGCCCGTGGGGTGGGCCGCGAGCCAGGCCTCCACCGCCGACACCCGCTCGGCCCACGTGCCGACGCCCACCTGCACCCCCAGCGCCTGGCTGGCGAGGGCGGAGGCGGCGTCCGGCGACCGGGACGCCGCGCGATCGGCGGCCTCCACCGCATCCGGCAGCCGCCGGGTCGTCGCCAGGAGATCCGCCAGTCGCCGGTCGCGCGCAGGGCCGGCGCCCGCCCGCAGAGCAGCCTCGGACAGCGCGATCACGGAGGCGTGGTCGCCCTTTCGCGCGTCCGCGAGGGCCTCGAGGCGGCGCACGTCGGTGGGGGCGAGCGTCGACACCACATCCACCGCAGCGTCCGGTCGGAGACGGGCGAGCCGGGCCCGATCGGCATCGGGATCGGCGGTGCCGTCCGACAGCGCCCGGAGGAGGACGGTCGCAGCACCGGTCCCCGGGATCATCCGCTCATCCCACGGATCCAGGTCGGCCACGCGGCGCGCCAGCTCCAGGGCCCGCGCCGGCGCGATGGCGGCCAGCGCGGCCAACTCGAGCAGCTCCTGACCCTGGGCCTGCTGGCTCGGGAGGTCACGTTCGAGGAGCACATCCGCCAGCTCGACCAGATCGTCCACCAGCGCGGCGTCGCGGTCAGCTCCCAGGGCCGCCGCACCGAGATCCGCATACAGCGCCCCACCCTCGTCGAGCCGACCGAGGGACACGAGCGCCTCGGCGCGCACGAACGCCGCCTGCCGGCCACACGGCGCGTCGGCAGGCACCGCGTCGAGCACCGTGACAGCCTCGGCGTGCGCCCCGGTGAGGTGCGCGATGCGACCGAGCAGGCACCGAAGCCGGGCCGCCTCATCGGCCGACTCGGCGTTGCCGATGGCGCCGCGCAGGGTCGCGCGCGCCGACGCCGAGCGCCCGTCGGCGAGGGCCTCCAGAGCGGCGTCGGTGGGTGCGGCCAGCACCGCCACAACGAACCAGAGCCAGAGCAGCACGATCACCTCCGCAGGAAGAGACCGGTGCGCCGACCCGAAGGTTCCGTCAAGGAATCAACAGCCCCCTGCCCTCGCGCTGGTGCTCGGCGTCGACCCGCACCCACGCCTCGAGTGCGGCCACCCGCTCTGCGGGGATCCGGTACCGCGCTGCCACTTCGAGCACGGCGTCCCGCTCCTGTCCTACATAGCTGCCGTCTTCGTGGGCCAGCTGGATCAGCATGCGCACCAGCAGGAACGGCGAACGTGGCTCGATGAACCCAGGCGGCGCATCCGGGCCGAGGTCTGGGCCATCCCGGAGCGAGCGGTGCAGGGCGATGACCTCGTCCACGGTCAGGTCCCAGGCGGCGACGAGCTCGTGCAGGACCGCCACCTCGGAGGGGTCGAGGGCCCCGTCGGCGCGGGCCAGCTTGACCATCCACCTCACGAACAGGTCACGGTCCTCGGGGGGTACGAGCAGTAGATCAGCAAGTGCCATCCTTCGGTCCTCCGCGATGGGCGCGCAGCATACCCGGCGTGCTACGTCTCAGCCCATGTGGCTCGCCCTCGTGATCGCCTGCAGCACCCCGTCCTCAACGTCTGTCACCGTGCAGGCGGCGCCCGCTGCTGACGCGCGCCGGCTCGCTGTCACGGGTGGAGAGCTTCGGGTGGAGCTGATGACCACCTGGTCTCCCGACTGCGCCGAGGGGGCCATCTGCCGGTCGGTGTTCGTCGCACCGCTGGTGCCCCTCGATTGGACCCCCGAGGCGCCCGTGCCGGTGTGGGTGAGCTGCAAGGCTGTGCTCCAGAAGCCCATCGAGTGCATGGTCGCGCTGAAGCAGGCGAAGACCTACGAGGGGCCGGTGCGCTCGCGGATCGGCGTCTCTGGATCCTCCAGCTGGGACCACGCGGTCGAGCGCGCGCACCAGACCTATTCCCTCACCTCTTCGCCAGGGGCCCCGGTGGTGGAGCTGGACTTCATGCCGACGATCTCCGGCTGACCTGAGCCCGTCCAGTCCCTTACTCGCCGAGGGCGTCCACGGTGGCCGCATACATGGGATCAGCGCCGATCTCGGCGCGGGCGACGGCCACGGCGTCGTCGATCCCATCCGAGCGCAGGCGCCGGACCAGCGCTGTTGCGGCACGCTCCACCAGATCCACATCGGCCGCGGCCAGCGCCCCGCGCAGCGCGCTCTTCAGCGAGCGCCGCTCGGCCGTGCGCTGGTTGGTCACCCGGGCGAGCTTTGCGAGGGAGTACGCGGCGCGGGCGGCCACCCCGGGTGCGTCGGCTCCCACCTTCTCGAGCGCGCGCCATGCCTTCACCGCGCCGGCGATGTCGCCGCTCTTGAGCGCGATCTCGGCGTGCTGAAGCTTGACCTTGGCCAGGCTCCTCCGGTCCGTCCCGACGCACCGCCGTGCCTGCTTGAGGGCGGCCGCCGCCTCCTTGGGCCGGCGCGCACCGAGCCAGTCCGCCGACGCCTCCAGCCAAGCCGCCAGGCCGGCGTCATCCCGCCCGGCCGCGACGTTCGCCTCGGCCAGCCGCTCGGCCTGATCCGCCGCCTCTGCGGGCTGGTCCCGCAGGTGCGCATCCGCGCGCAGCTGCGCCACCACCACCGCCGCGAGGTCGAGCTCGGAGGCGTCGAGCAAGGTGCGGGCGAGCGCTCGCCACGCCCGACGTGCATCCCGATCGAGCGTGCCTGCATCCCACACATCCAAGGCGCCGCGAACGAACTGATCAGTCGGAGATTCTGAAGGTAGAATCTGCGCTACCCGCCGCGCATAGCCGCCGACACGCACCAACACGGCCGCCGGCACGTCGCCGTTTGCGGCGAGACCGAGGGTCTCCAGGGTGTCGTCGAGGTCCCAGCGGGACGGCGAGAGGAGCTGGTGACGGGTGGGCTCGAGGGCGTCCAGCGCCGGCCGCAGTAGTCCCCCCCCTGCGAGTCCCAGAGCCACGAGCGCGCGACGCCGTCGAGCGGGACGCTCCGACACCTCGCGCAGCGCGGGGGCCGGCAAAACGGCGAGCGCGCGCGCCACCTCAGCCGGTCCCTCCATGGCGATCGCCGACTCCCAGCCGCTCACGGCCCCTCCTCTCTACTCTGTGCTACCACGCGCGGCGCGCTCCGCGGCAGCGGTGACGCTCCCGCAGCAGCGCGACCGTTGATGACGGACTCCCACCACTCCCGCCAATGTCCCAGTGGATGGAGAGTGCTCACTGTCACCGAGGTGCCCCATGAACACCCCTCACCACGATCTGACCCACCCCGCTCGACTCCACCCGCAGACCTAGCCCCCTGGCGCACCCCAGCGCAGCGGGTCAGCGGCCGCATCCTCCCGCAGCCGCCGAGGTGCGGCGTGCCCCCGGCTCCAGCGGCACCGCGAGTTCGCGCACCACGGCATGGACGAGCGCGGTCACGTCGGTGAGGAACTGCGGATCCACCACGTCCACCGTGTCGGTGACCTCGTGGTAGTCGGGCGGCTGCGGGAACGAGGCCAGGTGCAGCGCGGGATGGCCGGCACCCCAGAACGGCGCATGGTCGGACCGCAGCGCGTTGGAACCGAGCAGAGAGCCGTCCACCGACGCCACGTCCAGCGGCGTGTCGATGCCCTCCGCCATGGCCAACACCGCTTCGGCCGCGTCGGCCCACTCGGGCTGGTAGGTGACCCACAGTCGCCCTGCACCGCCCGGGTTGTGGCCCACAGGGTCGAGCGACAGCATCAACGCCACGGCGCCTGCCGAGTAGTGCTCCACATGGGCCTCGGACCCGAGCAGCCCCGCCTCTTCGCCATCGAACAACACGAAGCGCACGGGGTGGGTGAGCGCCTCGCCGGACAGCAGCCGCGCCAGCTCGAGCACCGCCGCCACGCCGGATGCGTCGTCATCCGCCCCTGGTGCGGGGTCGGTCGCCGAGTTCCAGCCTTCGGTGAGCGAGGCGGTCGAGTCGAAGTGCGCCCCCACGACGATCCACGGCAGGCTCGGGTCTCCGCCCGGCAGGTCGGCCACGAGGTTCGACAGATCGGAGTGGCTCGATGCCGTGAACGGGTCGTCCCACACCTCCAGCCCCGCAATCGCACCGAGCTGATCGCGCAGCCAGCTGCGGGCCCGGTCGTGGTCGGGGTGATCGATGTGGCGGGACAGGATGGCGCCGCCCAACACCGGATCGGCGCCCGACAGCGCGCGCACCGTGCCCTCCAGGGCAGCCGTGGACGGCGCGGGATCTGCGGCGGAGGCCGGGGCGAGCACCGCGACGAGCAGCCATGGGGTAGACCAACGCATGCCGCCGAGTATGCCATCGTCGCGCCGCGCACTCGGTGACTACCAGACCCCGGACGCTCTCGCGCTGCGAGTCTGCCGGCTGCTCGCGTCCCGGATCGACACGCCCGCCGCCATCGTCGAGCCCACCTGCGGCGCGGGCGCCTTTCTCCGAGCCGCAGCGGGCACCTGGCCAGGGCGCCCGCTCGTCGGGTACGAGCTGTCTGCCGAGCGCCGGGCCGAGGCGGGCTCAGGGCCGTGGGCCGTGCACGCCGCAGACGCCTTCGCTCTGGACTGGGCCACCACGCTCCCCGACGCTCCGGGCCTGCTCGTGCTCGGCAATCCGCCCTGGGGAGCGGTGGACCAGCTCGCCCGGGTGAATGGCCTGCGACCGCCCCGTCTCGGCGGGCGCACCCGCGGCGATGCCCGCACCGGGGCCGCCAACTTCGACGCCTCCGAGTGGCTGCTCCTGGCCTGGCTCGAGGCCCTCGCCGGACGCGACGCCACCGTCGCGATGCTGGTGAAGACCAGCGCCGCGCGGCGCACGATGCTCGCTGCCGACCGGTCGGGCCTGCCCCTGAACCCGGTCGGGATGTGGGCGGTGGACGCCCGACGTGAGTTCCACGCATCGGTCTCGGCCTGCCTGTTCGTGTTCCGGACGCGCGGCGCGCCTGCCCCCTGCCCGGTCGCCCCCGACCTGGAGGCCACCGCCACTCGCGCCGTGACGGTGGACGCTGGGCAATGGGTCGCCGACGCCGACGCCTGGGCCGCAGCGCGACACCTGCGCGGCACTGCACCGGTACGCTGGAGGTCCGGGGTCAAGCACGACTGTGCGGCGGTGATGGAGCTTCGGGCGGACGGGTGCACCCGCGACGGCCAGGACCCGTGCATCGAGGCGGGCTTCAGCGCGCCGTTCGCCAAGGGCGCCGACGTGGCGCGAGGCCGGCCGCCCTCCCGACGGCTGGTGTTGCCCCATCGCGCTCCAGGAGAGAGCACGGACGGGCTGAAGGCGCGAGCGCCCCACACGTGGCGATATCTGCTCCAGCACGCGACCCGACTCGACGCCCGTCGCAGCCGGATCTGGTCAGCCTCCCCCCGATTCGGGCTGTTCGGCCTCGGCCCCTACAGCTTCGCTCCATGGAAGGTCGCCGCACCGTGCATCCACGCCCCCACCGTGTTTCGGGTCATCGGCCCATTCGACGGCGAGCCGGTGCTGCTGGACGACACCTGCGTCTTCCTGCCGTTCCATACCGAGGCCGACGCCCGCGCCGCGGCGAAGGCACTCGGCACGCCCGAGGTGGCGTCCTACCTGGCAGCGCGCGCCCCCGAAGGCGCCAAGCGCAGGCTCACGATCGCGGCTCTCGCAGACCTGGACTGGTCCAAGGCCGCGGACCGCGCTTGAGTCCGATATCGTCTGTCCTCGGAGGACCCTCCCATGCGCCCGATCTTCCTGGCCCTGCTCTGCTTGTCTGCCTGTACACCGGACGGCGGCGGGTCCGACAAGCCCCCGGAAGAGATCTGCGACAACCTGGAAGATGACGATCTCGACGATCTCGCGGACTGCGCGGATCCGGACTGTGCAGCGGTCTGTGGCGAGGTGTGCACCAACGGCACCGATGACGATCTCGACGGCCTGATCGACTGCCTCGACGACGACTGCGACGGCCTGTGCCCAGAGAACTGCGGCGACGGGCGCGACAACGACGCGGATGGGGCCATCGACTGCGATGACCGGGACTGCTTCGGTAGCTGCCCCGAGGTGTGCGGCGACGGGTTCGACAACGACGGCGACGGAAAGGTGGACTGCCTCGACGAAGAGTGCGTCGATCCGATCTGCGCCGAGATCTGTACGGACGGCCGTGACAACGACGCCGACGCGCTGGTGGACTGCGCCGACGACGACTGCAACGACCCTGGCTGCGTTGAGAACTGCGCCGACGGCCGGGACAACGACGCCGACGGCCGGGTGGACTGCGACGACAACGACTGCGACGGCGACTGCCCAGAGATCTGTGACGACGGTCGCGACAACGACGCCGATGGCCGGGTGGATTGCGACGACACCGAGTGCGAGGCCGAGTGTGACGCGGACGGGGATGGCTTCTTCAACGCCGACTATGGCGGCGACGACTGCGACGACACCCGGGCCGACGTGAACCCGAGCCGGCCTGAGATCTGCAACGGCGACGAAGTGCTCGACGACGACTGCAACGGCCTGTTCGATGAAGACGACCCCGACGTGGATGTGTTCACGCTCATCGCGTGGGGCCCGGACGCCGACGGCGACGGCTTCGGCACCGACCGCGAGATCCAGTTCGCCTGCCAGCAGCCCGACGGCTGGGGCTTCGCGAACCAGGACTGTGACGACACCCGCGCCGACGTGAACCCCGACATGCCGGAGATCTGCAACGCGGACGAGCCCCTGGACGACGACTGCGACGGCCGCGTAGACGACGATGATCCGGACGTGACCGAGGACAGCTACCTCGAGTGGTACGCCGATCGGGACGGTGATGGCTTCGGCGCCGATGACGACTTCGTGTACGCCTGCAGCCGACCCGACGGCACGGCGGCGACCAACGACGACTGTGACGACGCCGACCCCACCGTGGGCCGTCCCTCGCTCTGGATGCCGGACCTCGATGGAGACGGGCACGGCGACGGAGCCCCCTTCGACCCTGTGCCGTCGTGCGATCCCCCCGGCCCCGGCTACGGCCCCGACTGGCGCGGCGAAGACTGTGACGACGGCGACCCCTCCATCCACCCCGACGCGGAGGAGGTGTGCGACGACTACATCGATCAGGACTGCGACGGCGATGACGAGCCGTGCAACGGCGACGTGCTCTACGCCGCCGACGGTCAGTGCAGCGGCGGCACCCTGTACGAGCTGAACACCGAGACGGGCGCAGAGCGGATCGTGTGCCGCCTCACCGCCGGCTACTCGGGACTGGCGTTCGACGACCTGGGCACCCTGTACGGGATCGAGGATGCCTGCTCGGGTGGCACGATCAACCGCATCGACCTGGCCAGCTGTGTCGAGACTCCGATCGCCACGCCGGTGCGCAACGAGACCGGGCTCGCCTGGGCCGACGGGCGGCTGTACGCCGTGGACACCAGCACCTCGACGCACGAGGTGAACCCGGCCGACGGCTCCACCCGCTCGCTCGGGTTCTCGTCCGCCAACTGTTGTGCTGCCGACATCGCCGCCGACGAGTTCGGCACGATGTACTACGCGGACAGCGGCTCGAATGCGGGCATCATCGACCTGGCCACCGGCGCGAAGACGCCGTTGTTCCCCGGCGAGTTCCGGCAGGCGCTCACCTTCCACAACGGTGAACTCATCGGGATCGCTGGCGGCTGCACCGACGTGCGCGCCTACGACCCGATCTCTGGCAGCGGCCGCTCGCTTGGCGTGGCATTCACGAGCTGTACCCTGGACTCGGTGGCGAGCCCGACGCCCTGACAGAGCGTCGCCCGCCTGTGCGGCTGCCCCCCGCGGGCCTACACTCCGACATCGAGGGAGGCAGCGTGCAGGACGGGTTCTGGCGCCAGGTTCTAGAGCACGGCGTAGGTGTGGTGGAGGCGGCCGAGGTTCCCACGGTTCCCACGTTCATCGACGCGGTCCGAGTGGTGTGCGATGGGCACCGGCTCAGCGCGCTGCATCACGCCCGGGAGGCGCTCGCCCGCCGGATGGACCGAGAGGACCCTGGGCTCATCGAGGTCGCCGACCGACTCAGGATCGGCCTGAGACGCAGGCTGATGGGGACCGACGACCGGCCGGAGTCCATCCTGACGGAGATCGAGCGGCTGTACCGCGCCACGGACGGGCGCGCAGTGCTCGTGTTCGAGTCAGTACAAGACGCCGACGCCGACACGCTCCAGCAGCTCGAGGTTGCGCTCGGGGAGCCTGACCGCCTGACCGTGCCGCTGGTGCTGGTGTTCGACAGCCCGCCGGCAGGCAAGGCCGCCTTGGTGCTCGACCTTGCCCGCGCCCGGCGCCCAGGTGCGCTCCGAGAGTCGCCCGACATGGCCGTCGAGCTCCGTGACGTGCGAGCGCTGCCCGGTGACGCCCGCCTGCTGGGCCGGGGCATGGTCGCCGGGGGGCCGGCGACTCCGGAACTCCTGGCCGCACGGGTGCAGCGGTCGGTACGCTGGGTGCTGGAGAGCCTGCAAGCCCTTCGGGACGCCGGTGTGGAGATCCGGGAAACGGGCGGCCGGTGGACCATCGCAGAGCCGCTGGAGCCGTGGCGCGAGGGTCTCCTCCCAGCGCTGGCGGTGGCGTGGGCCGGGGACCAGCCGGCCGCACACGCGACCGACACCGACGGTGCAGAGCAAGACCCGGAACCTGAATCACAGCCCGAGCCAGAGCCCGAGCCAGAGCCAGAGCCAGAGCCCGAGCCAGAGCCCGAGCCCGAGCCAGAGCCAGAGCCAGAGCCAGAGCCAGAGCCAGAGCCAGAGCCAGAGCCAGAGCCAGAGCCGATGAGAGCTCCTCCCCGAGAGGCCGGCGTGCCGCGGCCGCTCCCATCACCTGCCGCTGTCGCCGCCGCACGGCGCGCACTCGCCACCTCCCACCACCTCGCTGAGCGCGGCGCGACTCCCGAGGCCGCCGCGACGTTGCGCCACACGATCGACGCGCTGGAGCGCGGCCCCGACTCCAGCATCCTGGCCATCGAGCTCCGTGCCGAGCTGGCCAGGCTCCTCTGGCAGGCGCCCCAGGGTGGGGCACTCTCCGAGGCGCTGGGCGAGGCAGAGCGTGCGCTCGCACGCCTCCCGACCGGCGCTCCGGTGGAGCTGCGCGCTGCACTCCGCGGCCTGGTCGCCCACATCGCTGCCGCCCACGGAGGGCCCCGGTCCCTCGACCGCGCGCTCGCCGAGCTCACAACGGCCACCCGGGAGCTCCATGACGCGGGCCTGCCCCGCGAAGCCGCCCGACTGCTGAACGATCAGGCCGCCATCTGGGCCCAGGGGGGCGACCCCGTCCGCGCCGCTCACCTGCTCCGAGAGTCGCGCCGGGTGTTCGAGGGCCACGACGATCCGTCCGCCGCGCGGGAGGTCGCCGAGACCGAGCTGCTGCTCGCGCGCCTGCCGCTGTCGACCGCCGCCAGGCCCGGCCAGGAACAGCCAGCGCTGGAGCGCGCCTTGGAGCACGCCCGAACTGCCGCGAGCGGGTTCGAGCGTCTGAACGCGCCGGCCGAGCTGGCGCGCGCGTGGGAGACGAGCGGAGAGATCCTCACCCGACTCGATCGGCACGAGGAGGCGGGTCAGGACCTGGCGCGCGCCTGGGCGCTGCAACAGCGGGCGGGAGACACGCTCGGCCGCGCACGAACGGCACGCGCGCTCGCCGGACTGCTCATCGAGGCGGGACAGTGGAGCGAGGCCATCCACTTCCTCGAGCGGGCCGTGGCAGTGGATCTGGACAAGGGCGCGGTGACAGCTCTCGAGGAGGACGCCGCGCTGCTCGTGCGCCTGGACGCCACAATCCCGGCCGGCCTTCGCGCCCGGATGGGGGGTCACCTGGACCGCATCGCGGCCCAGCTCCGGCGCTGAACGGCTTTGTCCTACGGCAGGAAGTAGACCTCGGACACACACAGGTCGTCGAACTCGGTGCCCTTGCGCAGCTCGTCGAACGTGATCTTCACGGACGAGGTGGTGACCGAGCCGAGGTCGACCTTCTGTGGCATCGCGAACGCCTTGAGCGCCACAGCCTTGGTGCTGCCATCGGAGAACTGCAGCGTGGCCTTCGTCGCCACGTTGCCCTTCTTGTGCAGGTCGAAGCTGGTGCCCATGCCGTTGAGGATCTCGAGGGTCTTCACGGTCTTCGATCCACCGAAGTCATACATCAGCCACTGGCCGACGCCGTCGCTCTCCTTCTCGCCCTCGCACCAGTACGAGTCCTTCAGACCGTCGGTGGTGTTGGTGGCGTAGTAGGAGTTGCCGTCCGGAGCGAACTCGGACGACGCCGTCGCCGCCTTCACCTCGACGTACGCCTCGGGCGTCTCGTCGAACACCTGGATCTCGGAGATGCCCGTGTCGGGGAACGCCGAGCCCGGGTGGATGCTCTTCAGGCGGAACCGAATCGTGGAGGTCTTCTTTCCGCCCGATGGCGCGTAGGACTGCGCGGCGTAGCTGTCGTCGAGAGTCCACGTCTCCGTGGTGTCGTCGCTGAACTTGAGCTCGAGCTCCTTGGGACGGTTGGCGCGCTTCCAGTCCTGCTCGGACTTCCAGTCGCCGCCGTACACCACGATCCGTCGCACGTCGTGCTCGCCGCCGAGGTCGACCTCGACCCAGGCGCCGAGACCGTTGCCCTGGTCGCCTTCGTACCAGGCCGTGGTTCCCTTGCCATCCTTGACGTTCCTGGCCGGATACTGGGTTCCGTCCTCGTCGTACTCAGAGCTGGCCGTGACACCTGTGATCTTCAGGCGCTTGGCGTGGGCGGCAGAGCTCGCCAGCAATCCGGTGGCGGCCAGGGCGATGAGCAGTCGAAGCATGGGACTCCCTCACGGTCGGGCCCCATGTAAACCATGGCCGGGCCAAGACCCGTCCCGGTGAGGCGAAAAAATCGTCATCGACGCGCGGCTCACTCCCAGGTGATCGCGTCGAAACTCACTCGCGCGTCGTACACGGCGAGACCCGCCGCCGCGGGATGGCCGATCGGGATGCGCACGTCCTCGCCGTTCACCGTGAGGATGGCATCGCCGCCCTCGTGGGTGAGCGACAGCGCGACGGAGTCCCCCGGTGGGGTCACGTAGCCCTCGGTGGTCCAGTTGACGGCCCCGCCCGTGATGTCGAACGCGCTCACCTCGCCGTCCCCCCCGACCAGCAGCCCCACCTGGTCGTCGGCCGAGGCTCCGAACCCAGCGAGTACGCCCACATAGCCCGAGCCATCCCACCGCACGGTGGTCTCGAACCGGGACGGAGTGCCCTTCTGACGGGCCACGCTGTACACGTCCCACACGAGGGAGTCCACCCGCTCCGGCGTGCGGTGCCACCACTCGAGGTACACCGGCGTCAGGGGCTCCTGGTTGGACGGGAGCGACGCCACGACCGAGGCACCCACCGCGTCCGGGTCGCCGACCAGCGCCTCGAAGCGCGACAGCGGATCGGCCATGTCCGCGTCGTCCATCTCGGCACGCCACGCGTCGAACCCAGGCCCCCAGTCCTCCGAGGTGTGCAGCTCCCGGAACAGGGTCATGGCGACCGGTCGGCTGGGCTCGACGCTCCCGTCGAGGATGCCAGACACGTCCGGAGCCAGGCCGCCCAGCTCGGCGAGCGCGCCTGCGTAGGCGTCTTCCTGGGACACCACAGGCACCCGGCCGAGCCGGAGGCAGGCCCCATCCCAGTCGTGGCGCGACAGCATCTCGGCGAGCCCTTCCACGTACCAGGTCGGCCGGTTGCCGTTGCCCGTGCGCGCGAGGAAGTGGAACTGGTGCAGAAGCTCGTGCAGCACCAGTGAATATTCGTAGTACACTGTCGGCTGTGGCGTGATGTAGGCCTTCTCGCTCGGTGGCCAGTAGTACCCACCCGCGCCCCAGGGCACCTCGCTCCCGGCAGCACCGATGTCTGCGGCCCAGGAATCCACGTCGGCGTACAGCTCGAGCTCCAGCGGCCTCGAGTCGGGTTCGGCGCCGAACCAGTCCGCCATCGCATCCCAGCTGGCGTCCGCGAATCGGGCGAGGTCGCGGGCGTCTGCTTCGGTGTCGACCGCGAGTCGGAGATCGTACCGGTCCGACGTGACCTGCCAGACCGGACCATCGGGCGTCACCACAGGATCGAGGTCGGTGCAGAACCAGGGCGCTCCGTCGTCGACGGGCGGCTCGGTCCACCCGCCGGTGCCCGTGCCGGTGCCGGTGCCAGCGCCAGTGCCAGTGCCAGTGACTCCACCGGTGCCTGCGCCGCCGCCCGTGCCCGCGCCGCCGCCCGTCGCCGTGGCCGCACCCGCGGTCCCGCCGGTCAAACCCCCGGTGTCGTCGCCAGGACTGTCCTTGCCTCCGCACGCGACCAACACCGCGAGCACCCATGCCTCTCGCATCTGCCCTCCATGCGGCTGCGCCGCCCCAGTCCGCGACGACGGATCGTACCATCAGGCTCGGGTCCGCCGCGCCCGCACAGCATCAGGCACCCCGCCCGTCCCAGAGACCGACGGCACGCACCCCGGCCGCGACTACAGGCCCGGTGAGGAGCGCGTCGGCCTGCTCGACACAGCACCCCCGTTACTCCAGGTAGTTCGCCCTCTACCGTCGCCATCACCCTTGTCAAAAGTGCCGTCGTCACAGGCCGGACTCGACGGGAGATCGCCATCGGGTTTACGGTCACGTGCGCACGGTCGTGCTCACCCGGCACGCCGCCCTCTGCACCAGCGCATCGGACGCCGTCCGCCCCCCTGGAGCCAGCCCGGATGAAGAGAGAGGAACTACGGGCCTTCTTGGCCGCGCGCCGAGTGAAGCGCTTCATCGACTACGTCGATCCTGTAGGTATCACCGCGACCGAGGCGTTCCAGCGCCGCATGGTGTGGGCGCGGATGATGGTCGGCGACGCCAAGCACAAGGAGGAGGCGTCGTTCCTGGTAAAGAACAAGGACGCTCTCCGCCGGTTGTTGCTCCGCGAGGTCGAAGAGGAGGAGAACCCGTACGCCACGCCTGAGGCGGCCTTCGACATCCAGAAGTGGATGCGGAACAACGCCGGCACCACCCCGCCGGAACACGCTCAGACCGCCGCGGGTCAACGCACCCCGACTCCGGATGCACTCACCCAGAAAGGCGAGCTGGGCTGGTCGGGTGTGCGCCAGAACGACCCCGAAGTCCCGTCGCTCGAGAGCACGAGCCCAGGCGTGTTCGAGCCCGGCGAAGAGGACGAAGACGACCCCTGGTCGGTGTCGAGCCGGCCCGGCGCGGCCGTGCACTCCTGGGTGAAGAACAAGACCCCCATCGCCATGTCCCGCGAGGCCCGCATCACCGAGCTCCCGCCCGGTGCGCGCTCCGTGGTCGGCGTTCCAGGCGGCACGGGCCCACGCGAGCCCACCCTGAAGCTGTCATCCACACTCTCCACGAGCCGCTCCGACACCGACGAGCCAGGGCCGGAGCCGAAGCTCCGCGCCGTGCCGCGAAAGTCGCTCGAGGAGCTGATCGCCAAGCGCAAGAGCGCCAGCAAGCCCGGGCCCTTCGCGGTGCCGCCCGACGCGTTTCCGCCCAGCCCACCCGAGGCGACGCAGAGCAAGGCGCCTTCCCCGCGCGAGGATGAGGGAGATCCCGACACCCACCGCGGACGCGCCGTCGATCCGTCACTGGGCGATGTCGAGTCGGATCTGGCCGAAGAGGATGGGAGCTGGGAGGACGAGGGCGTCGTGGAGACCCGCGACGCGCCAGAGGAACCGACCACCGAGATGGTGTCGGCGATCGCCTCTGACCTCCTGGAGGAAGAAGCGGCGTTCAGCGGATTCGATTTCGCTGACGACGACGACGACGAGGTCGCGACCGTGGTGGCGAACTCGCCCTTCCAGCGTGCCGCCACGCCGACGCCCGCGCCGACGTCGAAGCCTCCGCCAACGTCCAAGCCCAAGGCTGCGCCGAAGCCCACGTCCCAGCCCAAGCCCAGCCCCAAGCCACCGACCACTGAACCCCCGCTGGTGAGTGTGGCGAGGGACGACACCGACCACGAGGACGATGAGCTCGATCCCACCGTCGTGATGCTGGCGCCCACCCCGGAGGCGCCTCCGCCAGAGCCAGAGCCTGCGCCCAGGCTCCCCGACAAGCCACCGGACCTCCGCAAGCGGGTCCGCAACGCTCCAGCCACGGCGTACAAGGATGAGGAGGAGCGGAGCCGGGTGCCGATGCTGCTCGCCGTCCTGATCGTGGTCACGCTGTTCTTCATGATCGCCTGGTGGATGCTGCAGCCACCCGCCCCGGGCACCGCCACACCCGCTGGAGGCGCGGGCGTCGAGACCCCCGCCGGGTTCGACGACGCCCCGGACCCGGCCCCCGTGCCCCCCCCGGCCCCCGTGCGCGCTCCACCGCCGGCGCCGGCGCCGGCGGCGGCACCCGCACCGGAGCCCGTTGCGGAACCCGAGCCTGCCGCAGAACCCGAGCCTGCCGCAGAACCCGAGCCTGCCGCAGAGCCCGAGCCTGCCGCAGAACCCGAGCCAGCGCCGGCGGCCGCACCAGAACCGGCCCCCACCCCGGCCGCCGCCGCTCCACGTCCGGCGCCGGCCCCAGCGCCAGCACCCGAGACTGAACCCGAGCCGGCGCCAGCACCCGAGCCCGAGCCCGAGCCCGAGCCCGAGCCAGACGACGGAGTGGCAGAGGCCGCCGCCGTCGCGCCGGTGCCTGCGCCGCGATCCGCGCCTCGGCCGGCTCCGGAGCAAACACCCGTCGAGTACGACCCTGCGTGTGAGCCCGATCGACTCAAGCCGCTCGCGACCACGGGCGCGCTCGCCGGAGCCGAGATCGCCTGCCTCGAGAGCTCGCTGGCTACCCTGTCCGACCCACGGGCGCGCGACCGTCTGAGCCGGCTGCTGATCACGAACGACTCGGCGAAGGGCAACACCGAGTCGTGGATGGGGCGGGTCCGCAACCACCTGTACACCATCGACGGCAGCAACC
Organism: Myxococcota bacterium; assembly: GCA_047609825.1. Classification (GTDB taxonomy): domain Bacteria; phylum Myxococcota_A; class UBA796; order UBA796. The sequence continues at coordinate 6,455 of JBLFXJ010000010.1, read as the reverse complement.
CCACGCTGGCCTTCCAGTACGGCCTGTCGCTGTTCGAGGCTGGCACGTCCCTGTCGGAGGCAAGTCAATGGGCCGATGTGGCGCTGGCCAACCGCACCGCATGGACCGGCGACAGCTACGACGACCGGGCCTACGCTGTGTACAAGCTCCGCGCGGCCATCGCGCAGCGGCAGTGGCAGAGCGCGGAGGAGGCCTACGCCGCCACCGCCGACGAAGACTCCGAGGCCCTGGCGATGGCCATGCGCGCCCGCACCGGCGAGACCTCGCGGCAGTGGTTCGAGTTCGCGAGCGCGCGGAGCATGGATGACGTGACCGCGAAGACCCTGTGCGATCTGGCGGACGGCGGCTGCTGAGCCGGTGAGGTGCTTGTAGACCCCAGCCGTGGGCAGCCCGCACTCTGGTGGCGGACGTCGTCGTCGTGGCGCTGGCCCGCGGCGCGAGGATGCCCCGGCGCATCGCAGTGCGGTACGCTTCTTGCAGTCCCCGATAGGGCAGCAGCGCCTCGACCCTCCACGCAGCGCCCGGCTGCCACCCGCAGGAATGACCATGCTCGAGCTCCCGATCGACAGTGTGCTGGTACCGGTCGACTTCTCCGATGCCGCGTGGGCAGCCGTGGCCAACGCCGCCGCGCTGGTGAAAGACACCACGAGACTTCACATCGTGCACGTGCTGCCCCCGAACCTCGTCGGCCCCGATGCCCCGTTCCTCGACGTCGCCGATCAGGGGGATCTCCTCGGGAATGCCCGACAGATGCTGGTCGAGCGCCTCACGGAGTCCGGACTGGCCGGAGCGCACGTGCACGTGTCCTTCGCACCCGGTAATCCAGCTGCAACCATTGCCGACACCGCTCTGGCCCTCGGCGTGGACCTCGTGCTGATCCCGTCGCACGGCCGGACCGGACTGCTCCGCCTCGCCCTCGGCTCCGTTGCGGAGCGCGTCGTTCGCCTCGCTCCCTGCCCGGTGCTCGTCATCAAGGGTGGGACACCACCCCAAACCCAACTGGAGAAGAACCGATGATCAAGAAAGTGATGGTCCCACTGGACCAGTCCCAGCTCGCCCGCAAGGTCTTGGACATGGCCCTGTCGATCGTGGACAAGTTCGACGCCGACCTCGTGCTGCTCCGGATCGACCACCGCCCAGCAACGCTCGATGCAGACGTGGTCGAGCAGGACCTGGACTACATCGACAAGGAGACCGAGGCCCTGCTGGACGAAGCCACCGAGCGCCTCGGCGCCCACACGATCCACCGCAGCCGCATCTCAGCCGAGGTCCGCAGCGGTCCGCTCGTCGAGACCATCGCCGCGGCCGTCCAGGAGCACATGATCGATCTGGTGATCATGGGCACCCATGGTCGCAGCGGCCTGTACGAGCAGCTCACCGGCTCCACATCGGAGCAGATCGTCGCCAACACGAGCGTCTCGGTGCTTGTCGTCAAGCCCGACGGCTTCCCATACCTGCGCGACTGAGGAGGATGAGATGCGGCTGATGCTTGCCTGCGACCTCGATAACGACATGAATCCGGTACTCGAGACCTCCGCCCGGTGGTTGGCGTCAGGCGACCACACGATCGATCTGATCTACGTCGACGACCGGGGCGCGGCGGCGGACTACCTCGCCGACGATGAGCTCCGGCAGATGATCCTCGAAGAGTGGAACGCATGGCGTGCGCGATTCGAGGCTCAGCTCGAGATGCTGCTTCTCCGCCTGCCCGAGCGGCTCCGCGGGTCCGTGCGTGTGTTGCGGGGCAAGCCGGTGGACACCCTGATCAAGGAAGTCGCCGACTACGACGGCCTCATCGTGGGCACCCACGGTCGCACCGGCATGGCCCGTCTGTTGATGGGATCGGTCGCCGAGCAGGTGATCCGGGCATGCCCCAAGCCTGTACTGGTCTGCCACGTCGCTGGCTGAGTCAGCCCCGTTCCCGCGCGCCGCAACCCGCTACCGGGTGACCAGCACCTGGCATGGCGCGGTGCGCACCACCGCCTGAGCGACGGAGCCCAGCGCGAGGCGGCCCGGCCCCGTGTGGCCGTGCGGAGCGACCACCACCAGAGCCGAGCCGAGCCGGGCCGCAGCGACTGCGATGCGATGTCGCGGGTCGCCCACCTCGACATGCACCCGCGCGGCCTCCAGCCCTCTGTCGTGCAGCTCGGCCCGCAGCGCCGCCAGCGCGTGCCCACGACGAGCGCTGTCGTCGACCGCTGGCCACACCATCAGCGGATGATCGGAATCCACGCGCGCGAGCACGAACACCACGTCCAGGCGCGAGGGGTCTCCGACGATCTGCGCGGCCACGCCGAGTGCGCGTCCCGCCGCTGCGGAGAGATCGTGTGCCACCAGGACCCGTCCCGAGAGCCAGGGCATCGCCGCCTCCGTCACTCCATCAGGAGTCCGTGAGTTCGTATTTCTCCATCCGATAACGCAGTGCGTATCGACTGATGCCGAGCATACGAGCGGCGGCGGACTGGTTGCCGTTGGTGCGCTCCAGGGCCTGTACGAGGAGCCCTTTCTCCACATCCTCGAGGTTCACGCCATCGTCCGGGAGCACGAACGGGCAGCCTCGAACCCCCGCGCCCGACCCGCTCGTCCGCGCATACCGGATTTCGGGCGGAAGGTCCTTCGGACCAAGCACATCGTCGGCGCCGAGGATGATGATGCGCTCGAGCACGTTGCGCAGCTCACGCACATTGCCGGGCCACGCGTACCCCTGCAGCAGCACCATGGCCTCACCGCTGATCCCACGCACATGTCGGCCGAACATGCGATTAAATCGCTCGATGAAGAACTCGACGAGCAGCGGAACGTCTTCGGATCGCTCGCGCAGTGGGGGCAGCACGAGCGGCACGACGTTGAGACGGAAGTAGAGGTCCTCCCGGAAGTTACCCGACTGAACCTCCTGCTTGAGGTTCCGGTTGGTGGCAGCGACGATCGCCACGTCCATCGAGATCGTCGCCACCCCGCCCACCCGCTTGAACGTACGGTTCTCCAGCGCGCGTAGCAGCTTGGCCTGTGTTCCAAGCGACATCTCACCGATCTCGTCCAGGAACACGACGCCGCCGCTGGCGACCTCGAACAGCCCCGGCTTGGTGGAGCGGGCGTCGGTGAAGGCGCCCCGCTCGTGGCCGAACAGCTGACTCTCGATCAGCTGCTCTGGCATCGCAGCGCAGTCGATCTCCATGAACGGACCACGCCGTCGCGGTCCCTTCTCGTGAATCGACCGGGCGATCAGGTCCTTGCCGGTTCCGCTCTCACCCATGATCAGCACGGTGGGAGCGTCCACCCGCTCCAGGCGCGCGAGCAGGTTGAACGTGGACGCCAACGCCGGACTCTGCCCGATGAAGTCGCCATAGCCGGTGCGGTCGCGGGTGCGGAGGTAGTGCACCTCGCTGCGCAGGCGATGCTCCTCCAGCGCCCGCTCGACGGCGAGGCTCACCTCGCGGAGGTCGAACGGCTTGGACAGATACGCCACCGCGCCGAGGTGGGTGGCCTCGATGGCGGAGTCGACAGCCCCATGTGCCGTGATCACGATCACGGGCACCTCGCTGCCCGCCTCGCGGAGCCTCCGAAGGGCGGTCAGGCCGTCCATGACCGGCATCTTGAGGTCCATGAGTACCAGTCCCGGGGCGTGCGCAGCCACGGCCTCGACACACTCGGCGCCGTTGGTCGCAGGCACCGTCCGGTAGCCAGTGCCGTTCAGGTGCTCGCACAGTGACCACCGGATCAGCTCTTCGTCATCGCACACCACGATCGTGGTTCCGGCCATCGTTTGGGCTCCTCGCTTCCACCAGGGTCTGCAGGCAACGTGCCAGCAACTCTGACCCGGCACTCGGGGGTTCGGATCCTCGGTGGTGTGAAATGCCACACCCCGACCGCAGGTATCGGGTCAACGCCCCCGCTGTGGTTGCCGGACCCGGCCTGGCGGGACATCACTTCACAGCGACTGCCCGGTCCGGGCATGCAACGCCGTGGCGAAACCGAGGATGACCATGCTCACAACCCTGATCGTAGTGGCCGCGATGGCCGAGCCGCTCCACACGGTGGGCATGCCCGATCCTGCTATTGACCCTCGGGTAGACCCGATCTACTTCGGCAGTGTCGAGGACGGCTTTCCGGCCGCCGTCGGTATCGGCGCCGGCGGGTTCACCCTGTGCTCAGCGAGCCTGATCACGCCACGGTTGCTGCTCACGGCGGCGCACTGCAGCGCAGACCTCCCGGTCGAGCTCGTGGTCGCGTTCGGCGAGGCCTACTTCGGCACTGAAGCGGTTGCGCCCGACCACGCCATCGGGTTCGTCGATGCCGTCACCCATCCCGACTACGAGCCCCTCGCAAACAATGGCCAATTCCTGGGGCGGTTCGACCTCGCCGTCATCGTGCTCGCAGAAGACGCTCCGGTCGACCCCGTCTGGCCCCGGCTCGAGCCCCTCGACCCCGCGTCTGCCATCGGCGATCGCATCTGGTCCGTCGGCTTCGGACTGGACGAGAACGGTGGCTCGGGGGTCAAGCGCTCCGCCCGCCTCACGGTCGACGACATCGATGACATGTTCGTGATCAGCGAGTCCAGCAGCAACAAGAACGGCGCCAACATCTGCAGCGGCGACAGCGGCGGGCCGCAGTACCGGGAGCTGGATGACGGCACCTATGAGCAGTGGGCCGTGCACTCCTGGGGTGACATCGACTGCCTGTTCAACTCCGGGTCCACCCGGGTGGACGTAGCGGCCGACTGGGTGCTCGAACAGATCGAGGCGGTGCACGGAACCACGGACCGCTGCGCCATCGAGGGACGCTACGGCGACGGCATGTGCGACGAGGAGTGCATCGCGCTGGACACCGACTGCGTGGAGACGGTCGATCCAGCGTCGTTCGCATCGGTCGAGCCGCGCGGCGGGTGCAGTACGGCTCCCGGGACCGCGTCGTGGTGGGCGCTGGCAGCGATCGCGTTCGCGCGCCGTCGGCGGTACTTGCTCAACCCGGCCTAGACTCGGCGTACAGGCGGGAGTCACGTGGCCGAGCCCGGCCATACACCTCTGAACGCGCATGAAATGGGCGCTCGTGACGAATCATGACCCTGGATTGAGACGCCGTTGACATGCCCGGTGTTCCATTCCGCGACGCTGCCTCACGGTGGGGTGAGCATGATTCGTAGCGCGTTGGTGTTGGTGGCAATCGCAGCGGTCGGGTGTAGTTCAGAGGAGTCGTCGGCGCGCGCGGGTGCCGACCTCAGTCCCCCAGCCGCCGACGCGAGCCCGGCCACGACCTCGCCGACCTCCTCCGGCAGCACCTCGCCCACGAGCACAACGCCCGGCCCCACCACCCCATCGACCACCGATCCGACCACCACGGATCCCACCACTACGGACACGACCGAGCCGCCGCAGCCACTCGCGTTCACCGCCAACTGCGGCCCATCCATCGACTCACCGATGGCTGGCCTGTGCACGCTGTCCACCGATCCTCCAACCGCAGTCGCGCTCGAGTTCCTCAGCGACGCGTCGAGCGTGCCCCGCACAGTCGACCTCCCGGCCCGGCCCGCGCACACCGTCGAGATCCCGGTGCTCACGGCCGACACCGTGTGGTCGTGGACCGCGACGCCGAAGGACCGGCCAGATGAAGCGCTGTCAGGCGCGTTCTCGACCAGCGATGCTCCTGCCGATCTGCCGCTCTACGCCACGGTGTCGGGCGAGCCCGTGGCCCCGTATGTGCTGATCAGCGCCGCGTGCGAAGACGACGCCTGGTCTGTCGTGTTCGACGCCAACACCGGAGAGCCCGCGTGGGCGCAGCGCGCCGGCGCGGGCCAGCCCGACAACGTGCGACTCACGCCAGACGACACCGTGCTCACGCTCACCGAGGACCGTCTCACCGAGCACGATCTGCAAGGCGCCTTGCTGCTCGATCTCCCGATGGGACCTGACGGCGTCGGCCTCATCACCCACCACGACGCCGCCACGTGGGGCGACTGGGTGTACGTGCTCTACACCGACATCGGGGACGGCGAAGGGCGGCCCCTGCACGACGGCGTGCTCGTGCTCGACCGAGCCGGCGAGATCGTCGGCGATCTGTTCCTGCCAGACATCGTCGACTTCCCTCTGGATGTCGCCGGCGACTACTCCCACGCCAACGCCGTGTCGCCTACCGGCGATGGCGATGTGTTGGTGTCCCTGCGACACCAGCAAGCGGTGCTGCGCATCGCCGCAGATCCGGACAGCGGGGAGTTCGGACAGCTGAGATGGCAGCTGATCGGCTCACTCTCCCCGGTCCACACCGATCTGGAATCGGACTTCGAACTCCGGGGCGCCGACGGCTCGTACGAGGTGTTCCGAGGCCAGCACGACGCGAACCTCCTGCCCGACGGGCGACTCACGCTGTTCGACAATGGGTTCACGCCCGAAGACGGCACGCGGGGTATCGACATCGCGCTCGACCCCAAGTCGCACACAGCCACCGTGGAGCGCGTGTACACG